>JBFHKR010000053.1:0-16744 GCA_041595255.1 Chlorobiota bacterium | reverse complement strand
ATTATAATCAAATTTTGCAAATTCATCATTACCAAGTAAATTATTCATATCACCATTTATTACATATGAAATATGGTCTGCATTGATCCTATCAACGGGAGGAGGAGAACCTGCATAATTATACCAAGTATCTATCTCAACGCCAAATGAAGGATAGACTCGTTTATTACCATCATAGGGATTCATAGCAAACCCCATACCTACACCTAGACTTCCTATTGATTTATCACCTTGAGACTGCATAACAAAAGCAATACCATCAGCGCCTTCTTTGTCTTTAAATCCAAAATACATTTCAGCTTCTACAATAAAATCCTCATTTAGATTTATTTTTTCATAACCCGGAACATTAGTATCGTTCCAAATTACTGTTGCTTGCATACGATTAGTCCCGTCTGTCAACTTATGTATATTTGTAATTGGATCGTAAGAGTAGTTATTAGGGTTACTCTGTACAACTTTAAATTGCGCATAAATACTATTTACAACAAGTAAATTTATAACGATTATCAAAAATGATTTTTTCATTTCATCATCTCAAGTAATATCAGTGTAAATAACTAATGTAATTTAATAAATTTATAGAGATTACTTAGCCCATCTTTCCATATCTCGACAAAGTAAACCCCATTTGCTAATCCCGATAAATCAAGTTCTTTATAGTCTGTAACTTCTAAAGTATTATTAAGTACCAAAGACCCATTTAGATTTGTAATCTTGATCTTAAAATCTGAACTATTGCTATTGCCTATCTTCTGGATTATTAGTTTGTCTTTACTCACGTCATAAAAAGCATTTATATTTGTGTAATCTATATTTACTACTCTATACTCATGAGTACAAATTGTATCTAACCTTATCCAACCGTCTATTACCTCACTTTCTATGAATTCGTTATTCCAAAATAATGAATCTACAGTCAAAGGCTTTTCAGCTAAGTCAGTTAAGAGTATAGTGCCTGAAGGGTTCTCAATAATCTGTTCGGCTCCATAAAGATTTAGAGAATTAGTAAAACTCATAGGGTTATATTCTTTTTCAAAATTGATAACCTCACTTACATAATCCATATCGAAATTATAATTTGCATCGATATTTATGTTACTATATAACTTAATTGGGATGCTAACTTGATCTCCTGGATAAGCTATAACTTTTGGTAATTCTAGTGTTACTCTAGTATAGACGCTCCCAACGATATAAACGTAGAAGGTGTCTACACAAGGTTGCTCAACTATAAATTCAATTTTATTAATATATTCTCCAATTTCTGTAGGTTTAAATGAGAACTCCAGGGATTTGCTCTCATCTACTTCAAACCTATTTATATTACCATTGAAATTGGAAGAAAGATAGATAGTTTTAGCAAGACTATTATTAAGATTAACATTCAATTTTACCGTATTATCCCAATAGACTTTCCCAAAATCAACTGTATCACTATATTCTATCTCCTCTAGAATGTTAATACCTTCTACTAAGACAGTATCATAGCCCAAGCATCCCAACTCAGTTTCTACTATTACAGAATAAAACCCAGATTCATTTGCATAAATGCTGTTTGTTTTTCGTCCATCAGACCAAAGAATAGATTTATAATCACCATCAATAAAGAGTAAAGTACTATCAGGATAACAGACCCTCAAGTTACCTTGTATCTCTGGGTTTGGTAAAGCATCTACTTTTACATCATAGTATAATGTATCAATACAAAAGGGCGGTTTAGAAACTATTACAAATCCACTTGAATTTTTATCAAATTCTGATTTTGAATCAGTACTACCATCCGACCATAGATAATTGCAATCTAAGCATCCCACTACTTCTAGATCTGTTACTTCTCCTTCGCAGAGGGTCATTTCACCCGATAATTCTGGGTAGAAACCGTTTGTTATATCAATACTAATATTAGCTTTTCTCACACATCCAGAAGCCTTATCTGTTAACTCAATTGAATAGTTACCTGAACTTGTAATTATCAATGAGTCATCAGTAGATCCATCCGACCATTCGATCATATAATCGTCAGAGTTTGTTTCAAAACTTATTAAAACAGAATCTGAATTACATTCGCTTACTCCCAAAAGCCTTACATATAAAGAGTCATAAGAGACTATATTGATACTGTCATATGCTGTGCAGCCGTTGTCGTCCGTAACTTTAAGCCAATAAACACCAGGGGTGTTTACCTTGATATTTGTTGCATTACTTCCTGTTGACCATTGATATTTCTCAAAATTATTATCGACTCTCAAAGTAACAAATTCCCCGTTTTTGCATATTGTGGAATCGCCAATAATATTGAAATTTATTTCAGGAAGCATTACTACTTCCAAAGTATCATAGAACTTACAACCTGGCCCCGACTCTATTTCCAAAGTATAGATTCCTTCTTTACTAATTGTGATTGATTTAGTAGTCTCTCCAGTTGACCATAAGTAATTAGTGGCATCTACTTCTGATTCGATTGTTACACTGTCTTTATTACAAAATTCGATTTTGGATGGAAGTAAGTTTACATTGTCTTTAGAGAAATCTGCGAATACGGACTTACTAATAAAACAACCATTCTTTAATTTAATATTTATATCGTACTTACCCTCTGTAACTACTGTAGCATTATATCCTGCTGGTATATCTCCATTTATGAAGTCATTGCTTGACTTAGGTGATACCCAGCCAAATTTATCAATTTTTTCACTATCTAGTGGAACAGTTAGTTCTGCATCTTCATAAACTTCAAATTCTATGTAAGCAGTGTCTGCACAAGGTGAATATGTAATCTTCTCTTTGAAGTAATAGTTATCTATTATGACAGTCACGGTCGCTTCATCGATACAAATATTTCTTAAATCATCAGTTATACCTGCTGTTACAACAAATGTTATAGTGTCAGATGTTCTATTTTCAAGAAAGATTTTCTCTTTATCTGTTAACTCTCCTTTATTTACCAAGTAATCCCTATTTGACCAGCTCCATCTCACATTATTCGAATTGTCAACGATTTGTCCATCTATATTCAAGTCAAAATCAATACTTAAATTATCAGATTGACATAATCTTAAAGTATCATATTCATTAACAATTTCAATACCTTTTGTATTTACTACAAACTCATCTTTAGCTACACAACCATTAGAATAAAAAACAGTTACTTCAATTATGTCATTATCTCTCATCTGAATGTAGACTTTATCATTATCCGAGTTTAAAGGTGTTATAATAGTATTGTTATTAATTGATTCCCACACTATTCTATCAATAGGCATTTTAGTAGTAGTAATACTTAAATTTAATTTACTTTCTGGGTTGTCTTTACAAACGGTAATCTCTTCAAATCCACAGTTTGGGTTAGTTATATCATACGCTGACTCTTTATATATCTCGACAAAACAAGCTTCGTTATCTCTTGTAATCTCATCAAACCTTACCATGTGTATATTATCTCTTGTCGCTGTACCTGTAGTAAACCCCCAATAGACTAAATCAGCTTGTATAATATTGGTTAAAGTATTATTAGTAATACCATTAAAAATTTCCGTTTTTCTTAATTGTCCATCTAAATAACTTGTTAGCTGTTTGGTTGTACTATTCCAAAAGAATTTAACACAATGAAATGTACTATCTTCGATGTTTAGAGGGCGACTATTTAGGTCATGTTTTACGTCTTTGTCAAGCCCAACTCTATCCATTAGATTACCATTTATTACATATCCAAAGTGGTCTTCTGGGTTAGAGTCAACGACAGGAGGAGACCCAGGGTGATTATACCATGTGTCGAGTTCTATACCAAGAGATGGTGCAACTTTTTTATTATTATCATAAATATTTGCTGCAAATCCCATACCTACACCTAGGCTTCCAAGCTTATCATCACCAGCCGATTGTAATACAAAAGCTATTCCGTCAGCACCTTCTTTATCTTTATATCCAAGATAGTATTCAGCCACAACTAAAAAATTTACATTTAAATCAATTTTCTCATAACCAGGCACAGCACTATTATTCCATATTGCTGTGGCTTGCATCCGGTTAGTTCCATCTGTAAGTTGGTGTGCTTGTTCACTAGTGTTAAAACTATAATTATTGGGATTACTTTGAGCTACTTTGAATTGTGCATTTAGAACTAACGAATACTGTAAAAATATTATTGAAATTAGTAAAAACGATTTCATATTAATCTCTCCTGAAAATAAAAAACACTATTACACAATTAATTAATAAAGACTGTGTAGTGTAAATGACAATTGAAATTATGAAAAGTTACATTTATAACAAAAAAAAGCAGACAATTAATGTCTGCTTATCAAAGAATTTAGCTTATTGACAAAAACCTTAATTAGAAGAGAATAACTCTGGAGTAACTATCAGCATAGCCCAAATCCATTGTGAATTATCACCAGTTGGTCTACCTTGTACTATTTTTAGTGCATCAGCAGGTATTAGATAAGAATAGCCCAACTGTAGTTTAATATCACTAGCTATTGTATGTGTTAATACTAAATCTACTTCACTAGCAAGCCCCTTATCAGTCAAAATTGAATTGGCTGGATTAATTATGGCTTTCTCAAGTGAAAAAGTATGGAAATCCAAATTTGCATTCCATTTGGAGATGAAATTGTAATTTATTGTAGCGTAGATATCAATTAGACCACCACCACCAGTATGTGCTGGAATATCTAGAAAGTGATCCATTAGTCCATAAAATTTATGATTTGTACCGTATAGAGTATTAAATGCTGTATATTCATTCGAATTATCATTTTCAGTGTCATTGCCACTAAGATAGTCAATACCTGCTCCAATCTTGAACCCACTAAACTTATAGTAAGCTTGCAATGAAAACATATATGCGGCTATATCTTGAGCTAATATTGTTTGCCCTAATTGATAATAGCCTGTGCCTAGTAGTTCTAATGATTGAGAAGTATAATAGTAATTACCTCCAAAAGTATAACGGAAATAGTTGTAATTATTAGTGTCATTTTCTTGGAATGCGTCGGTTATACCTAATACAGTATATCTCATATTCGAATCAAGTATATTTTCAAACCACAGAAAGCCCATTCCTTTATAATTTTTTAATGGGTATGTTGTACTAAATAAATTTTGAGCACTTTGGTTGAACGCACCACCTATATGAAGTTTCATATTGCTTGATTCGTATTTCCCTACAACTGCATCATGACTCCTTCCTTCTTGTGCCCAATCAACGTTACCTAGTATTCTATGGTCGTCATATACCAATTCTTGACGGCCTACCTTTAAACTAATCATAGTTTCTAATTTTACATCTACCCAAGCCTCATGCATAGCTATTCTTGGTACATTTTTCAAATGAATCTCATCTCCCCAAACCCTAACATCTTGGGCTGAAATTCTAGCTGTCAAATTACTATTTGAGTAATCAAAATTTAACCTTGTTCGTTGAGAAACAAATGAAGCAGGAAATAAATCATCATTTGTCAATAATCTATAACCATCTCTATACTCATAACGGGGTTTAAATTGTCCATTTAATGAGAATTTAGCAAATAAACCTGCGGAACTCAACAACATCCCGAATATAATAACACTTAATATTATCAACTTTTTCATAACTAATCCTCATTAGTATAATTCAATACTTTTTTTATTATTTTCTTTTTATCAGTTCCAAAACCATTAATTTGCTCAACTATTTCTCCTTCTGGATTGAGTACAGTTATCAAATTGGTATGTGCATAATCCATCAAAGATGATTTTTTATATTTGAAACCTAAAACTGCAGCTAACTCTCTTATGTTTGTCTCCGTTCCTGTTAACATAGTCCAATATTTTTCGTCCATTTTCTCTTTTTTCATGAACCGTGAAAGAGTGTCAGGTCTATCATGAATTGGGTCTATGCTGACTATTAGGAAGTTAATTTCTTCTACTCTATCTTTTGGAATTAATGAATGAAGTTCTTTCATATCAGCAGTAATAAGAGGGCAGGAATATTCGCAGTGAGTATAAATCATAGCTAAAATAGTAGGTTTTCCAGCAACATTATTTAACTGAACTGTATCTCCATTTTGATTTTCCCAATCACTTGAAAGGTTAAAAATCGATTCTTCAGAAGGTTCGAACTCCTCTCCTTCATATGCGTTTTCTTTCTTAAATTTCTCGATATCCAAATCATTATCTTCGGAACAACTAGAAAAAATAAACAACATAGATAAAGCTAATAAGCTTAAATATCTTTTACACATCTAAACCCCAGATTTCTTAAACAGAACTTAGCCTGCAAACTACTCCACATAGAATATCTTACAAAAGCTGAATAATTCGATGGATCAACATTACCTATACTTCCCGCAGCACAAAATAATTTGCCATCCTGATTTGTTTTTTCTCGTGAATCAGTAGAAACTATAACAGAATTAAAATCTCTAGTCCATTCCCACACTAATCCATGCATGTCATAAACCCCGTAATAATTCTTGAATTTCTCACCTACATTAGGAAGAGGAATCTTAGGTAGTTTTTCATACATTCGTAATAAGGTTGATGAAAAAGATTCATCATTGTAGGCATTTTTTTTATTCTTACTAGCGCTTGCTACATATTCCCATTCACTCATATCAGGTAAACGTCCACCTACCCATGTACAATAAGCACTTGCAGCAAACCATGATACTGCTACTACAGGAGCATTAGGGGGGGCATTGATACCTAAAGTAGTGTCAGATTCCCAATAATGTAAATAGCTACTTTCTGCAAATATTGTTTTTATTTTGCTCCTTCTCCATTTAGGATTTGATTTTACAAATCTTAAAAATTGTGAGTTGGTTATTTGAGTAGATGAAATAAAAAACCCATCTATCGTGATGGGTTTTACTGTGTCAGCGAAGAATGGATAAAATTCACCCGAAGGAATAGAAATCCATTCAATTTTACTTGGGGGCTCTGATAATAATACAGAGCAACCCACAAGTAAAAAAATCGATATCAATATATAGTGTAATCTAATCATAATGATTATTAATGACCGCCTTTATCTACTGTACCTGAAGATCTTACTTTCTTAACTTGATCAGGTGAAACTTCACCGCCTTTATTGCCAAAGTTATTTAATAAGAAAGTAACAACGTTAGCTACTTCTTCGTCACTCAAAGATTGTGCAGGCATAGCACTGTTAAATACTTCTCCATTAACAGTTATCTTTCCTGATAATCCGTGTACTATCGCACTAATTGCTTTATTAGGGTCATTAGCAAAATAATCAGATTTTGCAAGGGGAGGGAATACTCCCTTCATACCTTTACCATCAGGTTGGTGACATGCTTGACATAAGTTTTTATATACATTTTCACCCATTTTTATTCTTTCTGCTTTGCTACCAGCTAATTGTTCAGTTGAACCTTTAGCTGAAGGTAAAGTTAAAGAACGACCACCTTCTGCCATATATACCTTATCTTCCATCTGTCCGCTGAAGATTGTTTTATTTTCATCTCCCGTTACTTTTAGCATACCCAAAGCACCTTTGTTAAATGCTCTAAAAATAGAGTGATCTACTAAAATAAATGTACCTGGAACATCAACTTTAAAGTCAACTATCGCTGCTCCACCTGCTGGAATCAGTGTTGTTTGAACATTGTGGTTTTTCATATCCCCACCTTCAATATACACATCGTCAAATATTTCACCTATAACGTGGAATGAAGAAACTAAATTTGGACCACCGTTACCTACATATAATCTAACTGTTTCTCCAACTTTAGCTGTTAGTGCATTATCTCCAGCTATAGCTCCTACGGAACCATTAAATACTACATAGTCAGGATTTTCAGCTAATGCTTTATCCATATCAAATGGTTGATGACCTGCTTCACCATTTCTACCTGCTGTATAGAAGTCACCTTGCATCACGTAGTATTCTCTATCTACTTTAGGTAAACCACCTTTCGGTTCTACTAATATCAAACCATACATACCATTTGCTATGTGCATACCTACCGGTGCTGTAGCACAATGATAAACATAAAGTCCAGGGTTGATTGCTTTAAATGAAAATACTGTTTCATGACCTGGTGCTGTAAATGATGCTGCTGCACCACCACCTTGACCTGTAACAGCATGTAAATCTATATTATGAGCAAACTTGTTGTCTGGATGATTCTTTAAATGAAATTCAACTTCATCTCCTTCTCGAACTCTGATAAACTGCCCAGGAACGCTTCCTCCAAATGTCCAATATGTATAAGTTACACCATCAGTCATTTTACCTTCTTTTTCCAACACTTCCATATTGACTATTAATTTAGTAGCAGCTCTATGCGGATCTATAGGTGCAGGTACATTCGGTGGTAATGTTAATTCTGCTATTGATTCACCTGTTACTTTTTCATTTGCAGGATTATAATCACTCTTGCCACCATCACAGGCTGTAAATAACAAAGCTGTTATCATCCCTAACAAAATTGAAAAGGATAGTTTATTTTTGTTTGAACACATTTCGAACCCCATACAATAATTAAAAAATTACTTTTGTTTAAAATCTTCAACAAAGATAGATAATTGAATTTTAATTTCAAAGAAAAAAAGAGGTTTTTGTCCTAAATATAATTATCATAAAAAAAAGTCTATAGTTTAATCCATAGACCTTAAAAAAAACAATATGTTAAAGACTTAAAGGTTTCTTGTAATTTGAAAACCGAAGTGCAAATTATTATTCTCAGCACTACCTAAAAATGCACTTTGTGCTCCAGCATTGAATTGTTGAATATTTATAGCAGTATTATTAGAAACAGAGAATTTGAAAAAATGTCCACCAGTTTCCATCGAGAAGCCAACGGTATAAGAGTCATATTTATTTCTCCACCCAGTTATCGTTGGATTAGTTTCTATCAAAATACTGTACATATCATCTAAGTAATATTCTGCATAAGCACCTAGTGTGATACTATTCTCTACTTCTGGACATTGTAAGTGTGAGTTATATGAAAATGTAGGTGTAATGCCAATACCTAATTTATTTTCTATTAAAGTATTGATTATAGCTACTCCATAAAAATGCCAATCCCTACCTGATTCTAGTTCTTGTCCACCTACTAAAGTAGGTCTACTTGAGTATGCTACACCACCTAAAAAGCTAACTAATATTGGTAATGATTCATTTCTTATTTCAATAGCTTTGTATTTAGTTTCGAACCACCATTGTGATTCTCTATTACTTCTACCAAGATTTAGAAAAATATCATCAGTTAAACCATATCCAAAATTCATCATATTGGTAACTGGACCATCTATACCAAATAGCTGATCAAATCCAGAAGATACAGGTAAAGTGAACCTATGAGAAATTCCATATAAATAGTCACCTTGTTTCATTGTCTCAGCTGTAGGCAAAGCATAAGCGTACGTACTATGAAATAACTGTAAAGGTGGTTCTTTCACTTCTGATTTTCTTTGCCACGTCTGCGACAATAAGAGTGAAGGTATTAATAGTAAGATTAAGAAAGTATAAATATATTTCATTTAGTTGGAAACCTCTTTCAAGAAAAAATCTAATCTTAAATCCATATCTGGATCTATTTTGACCAACATAAGAGAAGGTACTTCTATTTTATGGTCTGTCAAAGTTACTACAAATTTAGTTTTTACATGATAAATATTATTATACACATAAATATCGGCTTCTATTATCTTCTCTTTAGAAACACCATGAACTTGGAACATTCCTTTTGCTTTTACTTCATAGTGCTTATCATCTATTTTCTTTGATTCAATTATTTTCCCTTCGAAAGTAGTCATTGGATATTTATCAGTATGAAGATAGTTTTCTCTCATGTGTCTATTTCTCAATCCATTATCTGTATCTACAGTGTTTAGATCAACTTCAAAATATAACTCTGTTCCTTTAAAGTCACCTTTTTCACCAAGCATATATCCATCTATAGAGCTAGTAATTCCTTCGAAATCCTCTACAGGAGCATCGGAGATAAACTTAACAACATTTTTTTTGCTTTTATCCACCTGATGTTCAACTTTTGCAAAAGTGTTAGTTGAGATAAAAGCTAAAAACACAATTAGTATTAAATTTTTCATAATTTATTCCCTTTATTTAATTATTCTCAGCGCCATTATCGATCCATACTTTTATCGAATCTAATATAGTTTGGTTTAGTTTTGGGCCACCTTGTGGCATCAAACTTCCACCTTCTCCTAATAATCTTTTATAAAGATAACTATTAGTACTATTACCCTGCTCGATTAATTTCATATTTCCAGAACTATTATTTTTGCCTACTATGTTAGTATAAGCATTCTCTTTTTCTAAATTAGGATATGAGGAAAAAGAACCTCCGTGGCATCCACTAGTAGCACAAGTAGGAGTAAATATTTGATCTTGTATTTCTTTGAATGAAGCTTTCATCTGATTATCTACTTTTATGTCCGTTTCGCATTCCGAGACAATACTTTCGGAACACGAAACAAACACGAAAGTCATAATCAATACTAAGAATAATGTTATAGTTAATTGTTTCATATTATACATTACGTATTAATTATATTATTAGATATTTTTAATTGCTTTCTAAAACGAAAGAGTAATCATTTTCACTTGCAGCACCATGACACCCATTACACATTCCATTCATTAGATTAGCATCTCTTCCATCAATTGACTTCTCAGCATCATTGAGTATAAACCATTCCCAACCGTTGTGATCTTTATTAAATTCACCACCTCGTTTGGCCATAGCCATAACAGCAATTAGTTCATTAGTCTCTGCGTTATACATATCCTTTACTAAGATAGTTCCAATTGGCCATTCACCATTTACTAATTTAGCATCAGATTTGTTGACATATGAAACTCTTCTAGATATTGCTTCTTCGTGAGCATTATTTAGTCTACCCATAGGGTCTATACCAGTAGATTCATCTACTTTTTTCCAATCTCTATAACCTGCAAAATCAGAATAAGCAGCAATGAATTCTGTTACTTCTGGTTCTGTAGTAGTATTTTCATCATCGCTACAAGCAACGATAAAAGTAGCTGACAACAAAGTCAGCAAAAATAGTCTAAATAAGTTTTTCATAAGATTTTATCCTATAAGTGTGTGAATGATATTACAATAACAGTAATATTACTCTAAAAGTAACAAGCATTTATAGATTAAAATCTAATTTGGTCAATTAGTTGACAAAACAACTAATATATACTTATAATTGTAATTCTACTTGGAACCTATATCTCATTAGATTATTGTCTAAATCATCAAAAAGTTCGAAATAAGAAAAATCAGATTGTATTTTTAATTTGTGGCTAGAAATATATTTTGAAATTCCTATTGTATATTCGCCTAATTCATCAACATCTGAATTACTATTATCTGGTCTAACATAACTATATCTCCCAGCCAGTTCCCAATAATTATCGAATAAGTATCCTATTTGAAAATTAACTGATTCGCCAGTTCTGAAGTTTTTTTCTAAATCGGTGTAAATCTTATCAACTTGTTTCTTTGCTATTTCTGCCATAATACTTACACCTTTGTACTTGTAATGTAAATCAACAAAATAACTATACATATCATTTTCAACAAGAGATCCAGAAGTATCATAAACGAAAGAACCAATTTGACCACCTTGACGGTTTGTTCCATCATTGAAACTATATGTAGCTCCTACAGCAAGTTTATGATCATCATACATTTTATGAGCTGAAGATACATAATCATCAAAATCACCGAATGGTAAAAATTCTGTTCTATATGTATAAGCAAACCCACCAGCATTATCAACTGTTATATTTCTTCCTTCACCTAATGACAGAGAAAATATAGGTTTTACTACAAAATCACTTCCGAATTTATAACGTAACTGGATACCAGCGTCACGATCGATATTTAGTCTAGAATTTAGTAATGAACGATCTACAAACTGTAAGTCACCTGAGGATATTACTCGCTCTCTATTGCCCGGTAATTTAGTTTGGCCAAACCAGATATCAAAATCTTCGAATAAATAATATTTTACGACAGCGTCCAAGATAATATTAGATCCTGCATTACCAAAATCACCAGTTGCCGAGTTGCCTTGGTCACGATTAGAAAAACCTAATTCCAATTTGTATCTAAAATCTGGACTTATTGCGTATCCACCAAATTTTAATCGCCATCTTCTAACCAGAAGTCGAGTATCAGTTTCATTAGAGAAGTCGTTGTGTCCTGCCTCAAACAAGTTTTGCATTCTCACATTTAGTTTCATTGTTGCTGAACTATCTTCAGCCATTATGTTTATTCCCTTACCAAAACCAGGATATGTAACGCTTTGAGCGTAAATACTAATTCCAAATAAGAATAAACATAGTATTGTTGCGATTCGGAGCATATTCACACTATGTTGTATTAATAAATTACTTCACAGTACAAAATTAAGGATTTTTTAGGACTTATAAGTATTTAGAAGCTTCACGAATACTTAGATTTTGGAGTTCATTTTCATTCAAAAACTTAATTACGGCTGAAGGGTTGATCTTGGAATATTCTCTTAATGCCCAGCCGATTGCCTTTTTTATAAAGAACTCTTTTTGGTGTGAATGTAGTCGAATATTACTTTTCAACAACTCAAAATTTGTTTTCTCTTTGTATTTTAATTGGAAGAGGATTGCCGTTCTAACTAGCCATATATTATCAGAGCTTATCCATTTAGCGTTATAATATTCTATTTTTTCTGGATGTAATCTCAAATATTGACCGGCACAGTTGACAGCTAATGCATCTACAGTGTCCCACCAACTTTTATTAACTATTAACCATTCTACTAATTCGATAGATTCATCTGAATCCCAGTATCGCTTATGTCTAAGTATATCTTGTATAACGTAGTTGATTTCTCGGTTACAATTGTTCCATACTTGTTTAATCTCTTTAGAAGCTATATGAGGTGGAAGTTTACTATTGTCGGAGAGAAATTGTTTTTGCAGTTCTTTTCTTAATGGTGATTTTATTCCATAAAAAGAGAATTTATTTTTCATATATGCTGCCATTTTTAAGGCATTATCATCGTTCTTATTAGCTTCGAATAAGTCAAATAGGTGAGAAAAGTAATTAGTTTTCATACTTAAGCTGTTACAGAGAATTGACTTTCTTTGTATTCTTTATTGTATATACCAAGTATTCCGCTTTTAACTTTTTCATCTTCTTGATTTTTAGGATTAGAAAGTTCAGCTCTAGCTTTGGCTTCTTCTCTTGATGCTTGAGCCGCTACTGACCTATCTTGGCTCGAAGGGTTAGCAGGCGCCAATGCGGCTTTTCTTACTTGTTGCATTCGCCTAATAGTTTCTTTGGGGTTTCCTTCTACTGGTGATATTTCTATATTTACCTCTCCTCCTGTTGCATACCTTTTACCATCAGGTCCCTTCGTGTAAGTAAATGTAGCTCCACCTCTGGCTAATCCACCAGCAGCCGCCAAATGAGCTTGCTCGTGAGTTCTTACTTCACGATCTATCTTCTTTAACTCTTGAATTCTTTTCTCTTCACTTTCTGAAAGCTCTTCTTTCCCAGTAGAGTTTTCTTTCTCTTTTTTGAAAAGAGAAAATTCATTTTCCAAGTATGTAGGTTTTGTAATATTTATATTACTAGTTATCATTTTATAATAGTTATCTTCTCTATTTTTGAGTGGTTTTTATAATTTAACTTCAATATATAAACGCCAGAAGACAAGTTAGTTAGATTTAATGACTTTCCAAAATATTCTTTTCGAATAATAATCGTGTTACCATTTATATCTACTAGCTCAATATCAAGTGGCAAATTGTCCTTGTTAACTATGTTCAAATAGTTTGAAGTTGGATTAGGATATACACCCAGCTCTGAAACAATCTCTTCTTCAACACTTGATTTAATAGTATGTGGTTCAAATTCAATATTATCAACGTACCAGCCATTTTTATTGACTACTGCATTAGTAACTAATCTAAACCTAAAATAAACTAGTCCTGTGAAATCTTTGATAATAGGTACAATTTCAGAATTTACCCAATCCTCTGAAGTCAATTTATTATCATTCCATTGTTCATAATCATCCATACTATACTTCTTGATTAAAGACCAATTTTTAAGATCGGAACTAGATTCTATTACAGCACTATCTAAAGAATGTACCTCACAGATATGGTCAAATATAAGTTTGTGAGATATAATATCACCATTTCCACTGGTTAATATATCAACGATTGATGGTTGTAAGTAAAGTGAATATTCGCTTCTTGGTTTATACTCTCCATTAGGAGAAGTTGAAATACTGTTTGTTGTCGAGGCAGCTATTTCATTTGTGACTACCCATTCATGAGAATAATATATATCATTTTTATCTTCAAAATTAATTTGCTTATTATTTTCAGTACTAACTGCTTCTCCTTCATAGCCCAATACACTATTCGAAGTATCACTAAACTGTTCTCCAAGACCCTGATTCTCATAGCCAGCTACTAATACACAACTAAGATTAGAGAAGTTACCAAGTTCTTCTGTTATGTTAACTGCAACCGTAGTCCCAATTTCTTCATTCACTAATGGGAAGATTCTTAAAAATTCACCGTCACCGAATAATTCTAATCTCTTGACTTTAGTTAAGGGAGTTGTTTTATCAGCTCTTTTATCTGGTATTTTTACGAAAAGTCTAGTGGATACGTGGTCACCATTATCAACATAAGTTTCTATATTAGTTATAAATACTGAATCTGGTTTCTCAGTTCCACCAGCATAACCGAATGCATTTCTGTAAATACTAGAATCATTTTCGCTTTTCGCTCTTATCTTATAGTCGTATCTTTGATATGGTGTTAACCCCATATCTGTTAAGCCCTCTGAGTCTGAGCTCAGCGTTTGTATCAGCTCATTGTTTCTAAATACTTGTAATTCAAAATCTTCTTTTTTTAACTGTTTTCCAAAAGAACTCTCCCAAACCGTAGTCCAATTCAAATTAAGCTGCGTCGGATCATTAGGTACTACTGACACTTTAAAGTCATTAACAGGTGATGGTTGATCTACTCTGATAATGGCTGAGTAAACGTCATTATCATTGATGTTTCCATTAGGACCGACTGTATTTCGCATATCAACCCAACTAGGGAATATAACTCCGTCATAAAAATCAAGACCACTATAATCTCCTGCAAAAACGTTCCCATCGAACGGGTTATTACGTATATCCGAAGGTACATCTGATATTTGTCTATCTATCCAAGTTTCTCCTCCATCTGATGAGTAACTAACATAGCACTCTACCATTATATTATCAGGGTCATTTCTACTGTCCAAATACATAATAGCTATATCACCATTAGTTGGGTCAACTCCCATCCAAGTCCAAAATTGGTCACCATTAGTCTCGGCATGTACTATCTTAGGTTCAGACCAAGTCTCACCTTCATCAGTTGATTTGGAGAAATATACATTAGGAATACTATCCGCAGCCCAAGCAACATATACATTTCCTCTGTTCGGCCCATCACTATAATCTGTTTTAATAACTGGGTATGCCTCGGCTCTTACTTTTCCTTTTAGCGTATGTCTCCAACCCTGTGTCAATAATTTTGTTGTACCAAATATATTATATTGATGAATTATACCAGGAGTACCCCAAGTAATACCACCATCAGTTGATTTGTTGAATCCTACTGCATGCTTAATACCATGATTCCAGACAGCATATACATTACCCTCTGGGCCTGTGGAAACTAAAGGGAAACTCTGCCCAAATGTTGTATCTTCAGAACTTCCGCTTAATCTTTCACTTATATTAACTGGCTCTAACCAAGTGTCTCCTTTGTCAGTAGATTTGGCCAATACTATTTGTGTAGCGCTGTCAGCTGCTGTTACTCTCTTCCAAGGAATATATAGATGACCTCTATAAGGAGACTCATCAGAATTATCTACTTCAATATAATACTTATCTTCGAAATAAGTTAATGGATCATCGGGCAATTTATGCTCTATAACAGCAATATGGTCACTCCAAGTTATTCCTCCATCCGTAGATTTATTAAGGTAAACACCGTTCTCTCCACTACCATTTGCAGGGAAAGCCCCGAGTACAAGATAGCCAGTACCGTCTTTGTCGAACATAACAGATGGATCATTAGAAGAACGCCATCCGTTTGCTTTACCTAGATTCTTGTTCTCCCAAGTTCTACCTCCATCTGTAGACACATATACCCAAGATGATGAGTTGTCTCTATAATCTACTGCCGATGAGATAACTATATTAGGATTGTTTGGGTTTACTGCTATACTAGATTCGTTTTGAGTTGGCTGACCTTGCGAAGTTCCTTCATCAACTGAAGGAGCAATATTGAAGAATTTAGACTCACCTTGTATCTTATAAGGTATTTTAAATTGATATTTGTTGAATTCCTTCACCTCAGATGGGGAAGGTGTTGGATGAGCCGATTCCGCCTGACGTCGGAAAAAATCCTTGTCTGTAGCACTTAACTGAAGACTCATAACTATAATTAAAGTGGTAACTAAAGTTTTCATATCAATCCTATTGTATTTTTTCTTTATCAATAGAGACAAGATAATAAAAAAAATAGTTTTTACAGAGAGATAATTTATTTAACGAATTTACAAATGAGGTTTTGGTTATGTAATAATATGTATTTACCATTTGGCAAATCACTAATATCTATGGAATAATTTTCATCATTGAGTATTTTGATATTAGGGTGGATTGTCCTGCCATCAAGACTAATTAAAGTTATCTGATTATGTAT
>JBFHKR010000052.1:0-16935 GCA_041595255.1 Chlorobiota bacterium | reverse complement strand
GGTAAAACTGAAGCAAGTGAAGAACTAAGGTTAAAATACAGATATTTAGATCTACGTAGAACTGCTCTCCAAGAAAAATTCATAGTTCGAAATAAAGTTTATCAAACTACTCATAGATACTTCGAAGAAAATAAATTCATTGAAATTGAAACACCTGTTTTGATGAAATCTACTCCAGAAGGCGCGAGAGATTTCCTTGTACCAAGTAGAATGAACAAAGGCAAGTTTTACGCTTTACCACAGTCTCCACAAATATTTAAGCAGATTAGTATGGTAGCTGGGTTTGATCGCTATATGCAGATTGTTAAATGCTTCCGTGATGAAGATTTTAGAGCAGATAGACAACCTGAATTCACGCAAGTCGATGTAGAAATGTCTTTTGTAGATATGGAAGATATAATCTCAATAGGAGAAGGTTATATCAGAAACTTATGGAAAGATGTACTTGGTTATGAAGTAGGAGAATTTACTCGATTGACCTACAAAGAAGCTATGGAGAATTACGGAAGTGATAAACCAGATTTGCGTTATGACCTGAAATTAATTTCTATTGCAGAAGAAGTAAGCAACTGTGATTTTAAAGTATTTACTGATGTTGTAAATAATGGCGGTGAAGTAGCAGTGCTAAACGCTAAAGGTTGCGCAGATTATTCAAGAAAAAATATAGACGATCTGACAGAAGTCGCAAAAAATTATGGTGCAAAAGGATTAGCTTGGATGAAGTTCACTGATGAAGGTGTAAATTCGCCAATAGCTAAGTTCTTATCTGATGAAATAATAGAAGCGATTAAGTCAAAAGCAAATGCTGAAAATGGTGATTTACTTTTAATTTCTTCTGATAATTGGTCTAGATGTTATACTATTCTTGGTGCTTTAAGACAAGAAATAGCTAAGCGAACTGGAATATATGAAGGTATTAAAAATGAATTCCACTTCGGTTGGGTAACTGATTTCCCTTTATTTGAGAAAGATGAAGAGACAGGAGCTGTATATGCTATGCATCACCCGTTTACATCGCCAAATTTTGAAGATTTAGACAAACTCGATGAAACTCCAGAGAAAGTTCGTTCAATAGCTTATGATATGGTTATCAACGGTGCTGAAGTAGGCGGCGGAAGTATAAGAATACACGATCAAGAATTGCAATCTAAAATGTTTGAAGCTTTGGGATTGAGTAAAGAAGACGCTAATGATAAGTTTGGATTTTTAATAGAGGCATTACAATATGGAGCTCCTCCTCATGGTGGTATTGCATTCGGATTAGATAGGTTAGTAATGATTCTTACTGGTACTGACAATATACGTGACGTTATCGCATTCCCTAAAACGACAAGTGGATTATCACTTATGGATGGTTCGCCATCTACTGTTGATACAGTTCAGCTGTCTGATTTGGGATTAAACCTTCTTAAGAAAAAAGATTAAAAATAATAATTTACTGTCAGCTCGGTACCAAAACCGGGCTGAGGGTAAACTGATTTAATTCTAGAAAGGTGATTTCTATAAACTTGATTCGTAATATTATAGAAATTTAACATTACTGAGAGCATATTCCCACCCAAATCTATATTTTTCTTAATATCAGCATTTAAAACTATATAACCATCAGTTCTAGTTTCAAAAAGTCCAGTTTTCTCTTGACTAGTTGCCATTTTTGAATTAATTCTAAAATTCCAATCTTCTAATTTGTAGTTCAATGCTATATTCATAGCCAAAGGTGGTATAAGTGGAAGATAAGCGCCGCTTGTTGTCTCTTTACCGATTGTATAAGTAACATCAGAATTTAGAGTTAGAAATGAGTTGAAGTCATATTCTGCGTTTATATTTAGCCCATATAGTTCAGCAGCTATATTCGTTTGTCTAAATATGGGTAACAAAGTGCTATAATTTGTATCTCCAGTCGCAAATGGAGTAATATAGTTCGAATAATCATAAAAATACAATTCCGCTCCAATATTAATATCTTGAGTGTTATACTGTGATTTCAATGAATAAGAAATTGATCTCTCTAAATCTAAATTCGGATTCCCAATTTCATAAGAATAAGCAGCCAAATGAGGACCATTTGAGAACAATTCTTCAGGTTCTGGAGCTCTGTTAGATAGTGCCAAATCGAAAGTAAATAATAGATTTTCCGAAGGGGTGTAATTAATTGTTAGAGCATTCGAAAAAGACGAAAAATCTCTACTATTAATAATTTCAGATTGAAATAAATATGGGTTATCAAGATTCACTTTAATTATTTCATATCTAGCTCCATAGTTTAAATTAATTTGATTTATTAGAGCAACTTTTTCCTTGATATAAGCAGAAATCAAATTGTATTGGTTATTTGGTATAAATACGAATCCACCTAGTTCATTATCCTTTCTTGTTAGTTGTAAACCCATATAACCGTTATTGAATATGCTACCTTGGTGCTGTTCCAATTCGAATCTAACTGTATTAGATACAAACCTAAATTGGGCACCAATTAATCCACTGCTCTCATTCTCTTTATGATCATAAAAACTTCTTTCATAATCTAATTTCAGTTTATCTATTACAGCGCCATGAGTGTGATACTCAGAGTTCAAACCAATTGTATTTCTATTCATTTCTATATCAACACCTTTAGGATGGGCACCAACAAATCCACCTGGAATTCCATATTTTTTCTCGAAAACTGACATATATGGGTTGATACTATATTCACCTAATTCGTAGTATAATCCAGTTGAAATTTCATAAAGCTCATATTCAGTATTAAATAACTCACCATTTGGAGTACTAACATTATTAGCTTTAGTATATACACCATCTAAAACAAAACCATTGAGAATCTCTTTGAATTGATTTTTAGTTGAAATACTAAATTTGTTATTATTAGTTGCAAAAGAACTGGTTAATATGTTACTGTTGTTGGAGATCGGTGTACCTATATTATAATTACTCTCTGTATGTACTGCACTTCCTACTAATGATGCCCCATACCTAACTAACTCTGCCCCTGAGAGAATACTAATTCGATCAAGTCCATTGAGTGTTTGAGCTTGAGCATGATCGGGTGAATTACCAGATAGATCTTTTGATTTGAATCCATCATTAATTACTGATAATCTATTGCCAGATAATCCATTTATTACTGGTCTTGAAACTGCTTCACCCATTTCAGAACTAGATATTCCCAATTTACTATTCAATAATTCTGATAGGCTTTTACTTGCATTCTCGTTTATAGAAGATTGGCTAATAGTTCTTTGATTTGATTTTTTAAATTTATTGTCAGTTATTGTAATATCATCATACTCAAAATTTAAAGGCGTAAGAAAAATAGATAAAGTATCATAATCGGGAGTTAGATTGATATGTTTCTCTACATAACCAGACTTGATAAAATCTGTATGAGTTTTCTTTGATACTTCTATTTCGAATTTTCCATTCTTATCAGTATAAATCGTTCCTTCCTTGATGTTAATTATAATCTTAACATCTGCAACTGTTTCATTAGTAAAACTATCATAAACAGTCCCAACTATTGTCTTAGAACTTAGAATTGAAAATGATAAAAGAAAAACGATTAGAATTTTCACTTTTTCAGTTTCGGGTTATTAATATGACGATTTTTATCTCTAGCAGTCTTCTTCTCAAAATTCTTCTTCAGAGCTTCAGTTAAATCGATATTAGTCTGATTTGCGAGACACAACAATACCCACAGTATATCAGCCATCTCATCGGCTTCGTTATACTTCTCATCGGAAACTTTGCTTGATTGTTCGCCATATTTTCTAGCAAAAACTCTTGCTAACTCACCGACCTCTTCGGTGAGTATAGCAAGATTAGTCATTTCGTTAAAATAACGAACACCGTTTTCTTTTATCCATTCGTCTACTAATTTTTGTGCTTCTGCAATTGTCATTTTATTTCAATTGGGACAAAAGGTGAAGTAAAGTCTGGGTGACCTTCATGTAAAATTTGAATTCTAAATGTAGTTCCACCTATTTTTAGAGGTGTTATGTTTAACTCCCATTCGTCTATTTCAATATTTATAATAGAATCATCTTCCATTTGAAATTCAAGTTCATGTTCTTCATGTTCTTCCTCTTCTTCTGAGTCCTCATGATCTTCATGTTCTGGATTACCGATATTGTTTCCATCTTCATCAAGAAATTCAATTGTAAAATTTTGACTTCCATCAGCCAACAACAATGTGAACGATTCTGAAATAGTGTTATCAACTTGCCCTTTTAATACTTTAAATACAGTTGAATCATTTTCATTTTTGATAATATAACCTGCAGCTTCAAAGTGCTCCTCTGAAGGTGTTACTGAATCGGAGTCATCACAACTAGCTAAAAAAAGTGATGTAAATAGAATAGAAATAATAATAGCTGAATTAATCAACTTCATAATTAACCTCATTATAATTAATAAATAAATTTAATAAAATAGAATTATACGAGGGCTGTAGGTGGTGATCTACCTAATTTTTGGATTTGTGGAGGTTTATTGCTGTTAAATAATTCGAGTGAATTATATTCTTGTTGAAATGAATACTCTATAACTAGTTGATTCTTGACAAAGAAACTGAATTTAGTATTTTTCAGAAAATTACATATTAAACATACTTCAATATTTGTATTATGCAAATCATCAATTGTTAGCTCATGGTCATGAATAAAATCTTCATGATTATGACCAACAACCCCGATAAAACTAATCATCAGGAAACTAAATATCAGTAAAACTGAATTAAACTGCAATATGGTTTTTTGGAATTTCAGTTATTGCAAAGATGTTTTAATATATTAATTAGTGTATTACCTAAATATTACTACAGGGATACTATCAACATTAATAAGAGTTTCACCTTCTTTATTCAATTTGAAAACTAGATGTGCAATACCTTCATCATGTGGGGTTATACTAAGAGTAAAATTATAAGCACTTGCAAATGCTCTTTTATCTTCTTTAGTACTATGTTCCAAAATATTTGCATAAGTAGTATAAACTAAAGGGTCAGGATTATCAAGAGTTACACCATCAGTATTTAAGAAATCGATTTTAAAGCTTTTTTCACCGGCATACCAATTCATTTTAATAGTATCGCCTCTCAAATGATCTAGCTGACCATTATTGCAATATATATGAACACTATCATTAAGAGAGAATGTAAATCCTGTAGGTACGAACGGTACTTCATCAACAGGTTTTACTGGATCTTCGTCACAACTAATTAAAAACAATGCTAATGCAAATAATACTAGAATATTTTTCATAATTTTCTCATATTTAAACATACTCATATACAAAATAACAATTATTTAATGAAAAAGTAACAACTATGATTAATATTTTTTTGGATAAAAATGAATGGGTTGATAAAGTTGGATATTGTAGAGCTAAACAAGTTGGGAACATCATTTATATTTCTGGTACCGTAGCAAATGATAATGATGGAAAGCCAATAGGATTAGAAAACATAGCACTCCAAACCAAAGTAATACTTGAAAAATTCGAAGTCATAATGAATTATTTTGGTTATGGTTTAGATTCAATAGTTAGAACAAGAATATATACAACTAACATCTCTAAATGGGAAGAAATTGGTAAAGTTCATGGTCAGTTTTTTAAGGATATAAAACCAACTACGACAATGGTAGAAGTTGCTAGGTTAATAAGTGATGATTATCTTGTTGAGATTGAGGCAGAAGCAATTGTTAAAATTTAATAGAAAATATATGATAATGATTCTTGCCTTAGTCAGTGCTTTGGTAATTTTCTACAGTATGGCCTTGAATGAAAGAACAAAACGTGAAGATTTCATAAATTTCGAATGGATGAGTGGAGATTGGTATATGAGAGGAGAAGGGTATATAATACATGAACATTGGGATAGTAAAAGCGAACATATAATGGAAGGTTATTCTGTTAGTACTAATGAAAAAGGTGATACATTAGGTAAAGAAGAGCTAAGAATTATAAAATTTGATGAAGAATTTTTCTACATAGCGAAACCAAGTAAAAAGAAATACCCAACTACTTTTAAAATGATTTTAGATTCGATAAGAAAAGTTCAATTTTATAATGAAAAAAATGAATTCCCTAAACTAATCGAATATACACGAATTGAAGACTCTCTTTTTGCAAAAATCAGTAACGATAAAAAATCCTTGTTATTCAAATTCAAAAGTGAATAACTTGATTATTCATCTAATTCGACTGGGGCAACAGGGTAAGTATTTGGGTATCTTCCTTTTATAACGCCGATTAACTCCGCTATCTCAATTTGTAACTCTGGAATATCATCTCTAGTATAGCATTTAGTAAAAATCCAATCATTATCATTTTTAGAATTTTCGAGTTTATTTATGAAAAATAAGCGTGAGTTTATTTTCTCCACTGTATCATTGAATCTGAATGCAAATAATGCATACATATTCATTTGAAGCGAGTATTTTCTTGCTTTCGATTCCAAAGTTTCGTTGTCATAAAAGTAATTAGTCTTCCAATCCCAAATTTCTACATTATCACCATCAAAACTTATAGAATCATATACAGCAGAAAGAGTATGATCACCAAATGCTAATTTTAGGTCAAACTCTTTTTTCGAATTTAGAAGGGTTTGGATATTATTTTTAAAATAGTTTGAATCTAATAATCTCTGTATATCTTCTGTAAGCTTCTTATAATCGCCACTTTTTAATTTTATTTGATATTTTGAAGCAGTATTAGTCAACACATTCTCAATATCGTTCAATGATATTGAAAAATCAGTATTAAGTACTGTTTCAACATTTTCCATTAGGGCATGAAATAATATACCATATTCCGTACCGTCTGAGGTTTTATTATCTTCAATTTCAATTAACTCATCATTGTCATAATTCAAGTTTGATGATTTTAGTATAGGTAATCCATAAATATATACTTCTTTAAACTTCTCTTTATTTCTAATATCTTGAAGCATTGACAATTTAGTTGCACTAAAGTTTATCTCCTTTTCCAAAGCATCAACTGTTCCTATATATCTTGGAGCACTAGGGTTGATTTTTTTTGATTTTTTTTCAATATCGAATGAATAATCATCGATATTAGAATAATCTGTGTCTGTATAAATAGTATAATCAAAATTGATAACTTCATTCTTACCATTACTATCAAAAACAGATATAGATGTATTTTTCTTTAATGCTGAATTAGATTTGAAATCATCAAATATCTGTTGGAGTTCAACTATTGGTTTAGAAGTTTCTCCATTCTTCATTATAAGATGAAGTGACTTTATAGCTCTAGTCGCTGCCACATAGAATAGACGCAGATTTTCAGCCTTTGCCGCGATACTATTATTCTCTTTTATCAATAAATCAATAGCTGTTTCACTTGTGGCAAATTCATCATAATTGTCAATAGAAGTAGGTATTTTCATAGTAAGTCCATAATTTTCATCAAATTTGGAGCTACTATTTTGACCTTTTGGTAGATTGATTAAATCAAAATCTAAAATGATTACATGTGGAAATTCTAGCCCTTTAGCACTATGAATTGTAGATAATTTAATAGCTTTTTCAGCTTTCCCAACATCCTCAGACTTGTTATTTCTCATGAAATCATAATCTAATAATTCGAAAGTCTGCCCTAAACTACCATATGCCCTATCTTCTAAGGCATTAATATACCCCATAAACCTATAAAGATTTCTAAAAACAGTATCTTGATTTTTATCATCTTGATAGAAATAATTCCAATTGGATTCATCAATTACCTTAATTATTAGATTAGAAAGCGGAAGCTTATTTGAGAGTTTTATAGATTTCGCTAATAATGCAGATATTTCCTTATCAAGTAAATTTTCACTTTCTTCAGCATATATTTGGAATTTTTGCCAAAATGTGAGTTCGTCTTTTGAGAAATTTCCTATTTTGTATAAATCATTATCTGTATAATTGAAAAGTGAAGATTTCAGAGCGGCAGCACATAACATATCATTTTCAGGTGATTCTATGAATTGAATATATGATATTAAGCTTTTTACTTCATTTTTATCAAAAAAACCTTTGCCGGCCATTACTTTATAATCTAATCCTTTTTCGGCGAGAAGTTTTGTGATTCTAGAGAAATGAGTAGTTCCGGTTGACAAAATACAAATATCTTCTGGTTGAGCTCCTTTCTCATTTATCAAATAATGAATAGATTTGATAAGTTGATTAAACGAACCCACTTTCTCATCTTCTAATTTGGTTTCTCCTTGATTATCATACAGCATTATATTAATCTTTTTAAAATCTTCATCCAATTTAGAATGAAACGAAACTATTTTTTGATAGTCAATATCAAATTCACTAATATTGGAATCCATATAATTGGAGAATAAATCATTAACAAATGCATTTACCTCTAATTCTGAACGAAAAGAAGTATTTAATTCTAGTCTATAATTAGAATCCAATTCTCTTCTCAAATTTTTAAAGACACGTACATCTGCGTTGCGAAACCTATATATACTTTGTTTATCATCGCCAACTACGAATATTTTTACACTCCCATTTTCTCTGATAAGATTAGCAATTGCTAGTTGTCTGTCGTCAGTATCTTGGAATTCATCAATCATTACATAAGCCAATTCATCTTGTATTATATCTTTTACAACATGATTCTGAAGTAATTCAACTGCCTTGTCTATCGTGGAATCATTATCGATTCTATTAGATCCATAGTTAATTTTAGTATAGCGTGCAGCTACTTCTTTTGCTAGTATAGTTAATGCTAGACCTACTTCTATCCTATTTCGTAGTAGTGTATGATTATCTTCGCCAGTATTGTCTAATATAGTACTAAAGGATTTAATAATAGAATCTAGTTCTCCAAATTTCGAAGTACCAAGTAACTTTTTCAAAGCTAGGTTTCTTCCATCTTTTATACCTCTTAGAGTCTGGAGTTCTAAAAGTATCTCTTTTAAGCTTTTCTTTTCATAATTCCGATCAGAATATAATTCATTAAAAACAGGAAATAAGAGTTCTTTAGCTTTGTCAGTTAAAGTACTACCAAACGAAAATTCGTCACTAATCTGATCTAAAAATCTAAATATAGTAACTTTATGAATCTTTTTGATATTTGAAATTATATGATCAATTATTTGATTTAGATCTTGTTCATAAAACAGTTGTTGTTTATCTAAATGAACTTGTTTGTAAACCAAATCAAGGATTATTGAGATAGTGTCTTGAACACCTAAGAAAAGAATAGCTTTAGATATATATTTATAATTATTGCTGTTATCTTCGCTGAGTACTTCATTAATTATTCTAGTTAGTATTATGCTTTTCTCATTTTCATCCAATACAGTAAAGTTTGGTTCTAGCCCAGCTCTGAAAGCATGATCTTTAATTAATCGCCTACAGAACTTGTGAATAGTACCCACTTCTAGATTTACTAAGTTTCTATTTATTCTATCAAGTATTTCTTTTTGCTTTACATCTAACTCAATATTATCAAATGGCTTAGATTTATTAAATAAGCTTGTGATAGTTTCTCTTATTTTCTTACGAATTTCTGAAGCAGCTTTGTTAGTAAAAGTAATTGCAACTAAATTCTTGTAATTAAACTTATCTGGATGGAAAAGTTGCAAATACAAATATTTCCTAACTAACATTGTAGTCTTTCCTGAACCAGCATTAGCTGTTACTGAGACATCATCATCAAACAAAAGAGTCGCAGTTCTCTGTTCTGGAGTTAAGTCTTTTAGAAATTCTAATTCGGTCATATTAATTTATTTTTAATTTCTTTTTCAAATTAGAAGGTATTCCATTTTTATTTAGTGTTATTGCTGTTGTTTTGTGCATAAAGTAGGAGTAAGAAACATATAAATAACCTTCATGCCCCTTTTTCTTTGTTCCCCACGAGTTTTTCACAACAAAATATTTCCTATCTAACTTGTCTTTGACAATACCAACTATATGCATTCCGTGATCATCTTGAGTTAGATAATTATCAAAATCTTCTTGCCTGATTTCTTGTGTTATATTTAGTTCAGTATAAATAGAATCCCATTTTATCACATCTTTATCCAAAATCATTTGCTTCATATCAGCAGGATTAATTGCAAGACCGTATTTAGATTCGAATGAAGGTTCAGATACATCTGCTCCCCAATCCACAGAATATCCATTTTCCAATGCTTTTTCTGTTATCTCAAGCAACTCATTCATTGGGACATTATAAAACTCTCCATGCGAAAAGTTATCAGGTACTTCTAAAACAAATTTGTTATAAAATGGATGATGAGTAAAAGAAGTTATGTCTACAAATTGTTTAGTATCTATACCTAAATAATCTCTATAGCTGATAGGAGTATATTCTACTCCATTAACTTCAAATTTAGAAGGAGCTGGTCCCATATAAACGTCTAATACTGACTCAAATGCTTTTTTCCATTTAGTTGTTCTATTACTTGCATCTGTTGCAACAATTCTTTTTAACATATCTTCTAATATACCTGACATTTCAGCATGATTTAGATAACCATTTTCTGGACGGGTAGAATATTCAGACTCTGGCACTACACCGTATTTATCTATTGATCGCATAACATCATTAGTCAATGCACCTTCTCCGAATTGTGTCTTTCCGTGATAACGAACGTATAAATCTGCCTTTTCGGGATACATATTTCTAACTATAAACATTTCCGACAAATCGACCTCACCTTTTCCCTCACGGAGTAATTCTGTCTCAATAAACGAGTTTCCAGCAAAAGTCCAACAAGTGCCAGTTCGGTTCTGATTCTTAACTTTAGTAGTTTCTACATTGATTACATGTTTAAATTCATAGACTGAGTCTATTTTATTCATCATTTCCTTGTCCTCACTTTCGTCAGAAGACAAAGGATAACCAGTAGAAAGAAAAAGTATAAGAAATAATGAAGTAATACTTAATAATTTCATTTTAATCTATTTTTAATTTTACAAAAAATAAAAATAGTCAAAAAGTAATCAATTTATTAAAATGTGGAAGAATATTAGAATTTAAAGGAGTGAGTAAACCCAAATACTAAGGTTTGTTCCAATTGTCGATGACTATATATTTGCTCATCATAAGTCATATTTGCTGAATATTGTAAACTGAAGTACTTATATTTAAGAGCTGTAAAGAATATACCATTTACAGATACTTTACTTACATCTTCGAAGAAAGAATCTTTCGTAATCGCTGCAATACTAAAGTCAGAATAAAAACTGAAATCTTCTGAAATCATAGTATCATAAGTAAATTTCAGAATTCCACTATACCCAGTTTCTAAAGTGAAATGACTTTGTACATCAGAAAGTGGATTATCATCATCTATAATAAAATCCTTGTTTTCTTCTAATATATATTTATCAGTATATGTTTGTTGTACTGCGTACCCAACACCATAAATTATATTAAAACTTGACGTATAGTCATCATTTTCCCATTTATAGTCTTGGCCTATAAATAATGTATGATACAGATAAGCAGGATCTAAGAAAGAAATAGGATTACCATAATTATCATTGTTATCCATTGAAGTTTGTATAACGTTATCTAAGAATAATCTTAGTTGCAATTTCTCAAATAGGCTCATTGATGGCATAATTGACATAATCAGATTATCCTGTGTTGTTATCGGTATTTCATCTTTTGAAATAATCTGGCCATATTGTGCCGTTACACTAGAATTAAAATTATACACATCACCGTATATGTCTAATTTTGCACGTAGAGAACCAAGCCATTGAGCACTTATTGTTTCTTCTCCCCTCTCATAGCTTGTACTTTGGAGATTGAAACCAAGAGTAGGTGAAACCATGAAATCTATCACGGTTTCACTTTCTTCTTCCGTTTCTTCTGTTTCGTAGTTATTATTATAATCCAAAGAGTCCACAATTTCTTGTTCTTTAATTACAGATGTTGAGTCCTCTTGTGTATACACAATAGGATGTATTAAAATAAATACTATTATTGATAAAAGAAGCCTCATTTATCACAAGTTACTTTTATTTTTATTTGTCCACCTTTCATAGGTGTTATTTCTACTATACCGTCGCAATCATTATCTTCACCGCCAGTATCTAATTCGGCAGCACTAGAAGTTTTATTAGAACGCGATGAATTATGATCCGTAGCTGACGACTTCGTAGAAGATTTATCTAATTCCTTAGTTACAGTTATTGGTTTATGTTGCCTTTTACCTGTTGCCATGCCACTACCTGCTTCACGAGTATTAGAAGCATAGTAGTCGTAACCTTTCTTCGAAAGATACATTGATCTTGATGAAAGTTCTAGTCGAATTGGTTTTATACTAGCTGTTGACTTCGAAGAAGGAACTGTAATTTTTTCATTTACTTTATCTCCGATTACACATTTTACACCATTTAACTCAATCGTAATTTTATAATCTCCTTCTTTCAGGCCAGTAGCTATAAATTCACCCCTTCCATTCGTTTTACCAGTTTTTGTCTCACCATTGGGGGATTGTTCTACAGTTATATCTAAACCAGGTATTGGATCGCCTGCAAACAGCATAATTGGTAAAACAAGCAAAGTTATTATTAATTTTTTCATACTAAATCTCAATTATTATTACATTTTCGTTTTTATACTAATTTTAACACCACCACCACGACCAGTAGAAGTTGAAACTTCGATAGTAGCATCATCACAATCGTCATCTATACCGTCATCGTCACTATCTACATCTAATGCATTAGCACTTCTGTTAGATCGAGTACTATTATGATTTGCATCTACTCTTTCTGCGTTATTCGTTTCATTTAATCCAGCTTCTCCTTGGCTTCCTCTTTGTCTAGTAGAACCAGTTTTACCCTCACCTACTTTGGAATGTGTTCTACCAGGTCTTTTTCTTAATAACAAATCATCTCCATCTTGATAATCTGATATTTTACTCTGAAATAATAATGGTGTAGATTTATCGATTCTCTTTTTAGTATTATTGACTCCGAGTACTATAGATTTCCCATTATTTGTAAGCTTTATATCCCAAACAGCTTCAGTAATACCATCTAATGTCAGACTTCCTTGACTGTTTAGTTTACCAGTTTTGATAACTTTACCATTTGCATCAATCACTGATACTTCAACTCCTTCTAAACAGCGAGGAGCTGCTGAGAAAAGTGCAAATGGGAGCACTAATAATAATATGATTAATAGATTTTTCATAATTTCAATCCTCAATTTATTTTAAAATACTTATTTGAATTTCTACTTTTCCGTCACCTTTTGCAGTAACTAGGATAGTTGCGTCATCACAATCTTCGTCTACACCATCATTATCACTATCAGCGTCAAGTCTTTGATTTTTTATATTGGCCCTTGATGTATTTATATTTCCATCAGATTTATTATTTTTACCAGCTTTTTGTTGAATAACATGAGCTGCTTCGTGTGCAACTAATAAATCGCTACCACCTTTGACTTCTGATATTTTAGACTTATACAATGGATTTTCAGCATTGTTATTATTAGAATTATGCAAAGGATTACCGCGTTTACCTTTTGTATTATTAATTCCTAATACAACCGATTTACCATTATTTGTTAATTTTATATCCCAACAATCATCTTTTACACCTTTCAACTCAAGTCTTCCTTGACTATTTAGCTTACCAGTTTTTACAACTTTTCCATTACAATCTAATAAAGAAACTTCCATTCCATCTAGACAGCGAGGTGCCGCAGAGAATAGTGTTAGAGGAAGCACAAATAATAAAACTTGTAACAGATTTTTCATAACAAACTCCAAAATATAAAATTACACATGCAATTAACTTACAATAAATTCTTTAAACACACAACATTAATTGATTTAACTTATCTAGTTATTGTAAATTCCTTGAATACAACTTTTCCAGCTCCACCGCCACCACCAGATACTGTAACAGAAATTTCAAAATCATCACAGTCATTATCTGCTCCATCATCAGTAGTTGCAGTCAAAGGTTTGTGCTGTCTTTTACCTGTGGGAAGTCCACTAGCAGCATCTCTCGAGCTACTCTTATTAGAAGTTGCAAGTTCCACTTGATGGTCTGAAAATGCTTTCACTCCCTTCTTGTGAGCTCATTCGAAAAGTTATTGGTTTATGTTGCCTTTTACCAGTAGGAAGACCACTGAATCTACCAGTAGTAGGTTTGTCTAAGTTACAAGACTTTCCATTTTTCGTCAATCTAATAGTGTAAACTGCATCATCTAAACCATCCAAAGTAAGTTCACCCCTACTATTAAACTTACCAGATTTAACAATATTCCCATCTGAATCAATAAGAGAAACTTCAGTGCCTGCTGCACAGCTTGGTGAAGCAGAGTATAGTGCTATTGGAAGCACAAATAATAATACAAGTAATATAGCTTTCATCACAAACTCCAAATTGTTAAATAAAATTATTGAAAAGACTTACGATTAAAATACTATATTTCATATTAATTTCTTAAGTATTTCTACTTAGAATATTGAAAACAATAAATTCCTTTTATTATTCTCTTTAGATACTAATATTTGTTAATTTTGAAATCTATTTATATTCTTATATTAAAAAAAGGTAGGATAATGTCAGTTAAACTTGCTATTAATGGATTTGGCCGTATCGGAAGATTGGCATTCAGAGAAATTTTTAACAGGAATTTGGATATTGAAGTTATTGGTATCAACGATTTAACCGATTCTAAAACATTAGCTCATTTACTTAAATATGATTCGGTTCATGGCCGATTTGCAGGTACTGTAGAAGCTAAAGACGGCGCTATAGTTGTAAATGGTAAAGAAATAAAAATATCAGCAGAGAGAAATCCTGAAGATATTCCTTGGCAAAATCCTGACATCGTTCTTGAATCTACTGGTGTTTTCAGTACTAGAGAAGCTATGTCAAGACATTTCAAATCTGGTGCTAAAAAAGTTGTACTTTCTGCTCCAGGTAAAGACCAAATGGATGCAAACGTTGTATTAGGAGTTAATGATAGTGAATTGACTGGAGAAGAAAAAATAATCTCTAATGCGTCATGTACTACAAACTGTTTAGCACCTATGGTAAAAGTTTTAGATGAAAATTTTGGCTTGAAATCTGGGTTTATGACTACAGTTCATGCCTACACAAACGACCAAAGAATTTTGGATCTACCTCACTCTGATTTGAGAAGAGCAAGATCAGCTGCTATTAATGCTATCCCTACTACAACAGGTGCTGCAAAGGCTGTTGGCTTGGTTTACCCTAAAGTACAAGGTAAATTACATGGTTACGCAGTCAGAATCCCTATCCCTGATGGTTCATTAACTGACTTCTCTGTAGTTTTAGAAAAATCTGTAACTATTGAAGAAGTAAACGCTGCTTTTAAAAAGGCCTCAGAGAATGAATTGAAAGGAATTTTAGAATATACCACTGATCCAATAGTATCTTCAGATATTGTAGGCAATAGACACTCTTGTATATTCGACTCAAAATTAACTGATGTAGTAGATGGTACTCACGTTAAAGTTGTTGGCTGGTATGATAATGAGGCTGGTTATAGCAATAGAATATTAGATTTGATTTCAAAATTAGCCACACAATTATAAATGATTAGAACAATTGATAATTTCAATTTCAAAGGGAAGAAAACTCTTATTAGAGTTGACTATAATGTACCCTTGGATATGAATCTGAATATCACAGACGATAAAAGAATTGTAGCGTCTATGCCCACCATCAAGAAAATTCTTTCTGATGGTGGCATGGCTATTATTATGTCACATCTCGGAAGACCGAAAGGTGTAAGAGTTGACGAGATGTCACTAAGGCCAGTAGCTAACTATTTGTCAAATGTATTAGATACGAAAGTACATTTCGCCGAAGATTGTAATACTGGGATTGCAAAAAAAGTTATTTCAGAAGCTAAATCTGGTGAAGTTGTTTTGTTAGAAAACCTTAGGTACTACGCAGAAGAAGAGGCAAATGACGACGATTTTGCATCAAATCTTGCAGCTCTTGGCGATGTATATGTTAACGATGCGTTTGGAACTGCACACAGAGCTCACGCAAGTACTTATTCAGTTGCAAAAAAATTCGAAAACCGGTTCGCTGGTAAGTTAATTGAGAAGGAAATAGAATACTTAGAAGATGTAGTTAATAAAGCTAAAAAACCATTCACCGCAATTATAGGTGGTGCTAAAGTTTCTGGTAAAATTGATGTTATAGAAAATCTCTTCTCAAAATGCGACAATATACTTATTGGTGGTGGAATGGTATTTACATTCCTAAAAGCTCAAGGTATTGAAGTAGGTAAATCACTCGTAGAAGACGATAAATTAGAAATTGCAAAGAAAATACTACTTGATGCAAAAGCAAATAATGTAAATTTGGTATTACCAACTGACATAGTTGCTGCAAAAGAATTTAAAAATGATACAGATTTTGAAAATGTTCCTATAAATAATATACCAAGTGATAGTATGGGGTTAGACATAGGTATACAAAGCACAAATCACTATGCTCAGCTAATTGAGAACTCTAACACAGTGCTATGGAATGGCCCGATGGGTGTATTCGAAATGGATAATTTCGCTAAAGGAACAATAGGTGTAGCAGAGGCCTTAGCCAAAGCCACTTCAAAAGGTGCAAATACAATAGTTGGTGGTGGCGATTCTGTAGCGGCTATTCGAAAATTGGGATTTGAAGACAAAGTTTCTCATATCTCCACTGGTGGTGGTGCTTCATTAGAATTTTTAGAAGGGAAGAAACTTCCTGGTATAGAAGCGTTGAGATAAAAACAATTATTTATTATATGCGTCAAGCAATTGATTGTAGTTTTGAATTAAAAATTGAGTTAAATGAACGGATTTGGTAATAGACCTAGTGGATTTGGTGGTGGAATGTTCGGAATGTTCCCTCCCGTAATCAAATTCATCCTGATGATAAATGTTGCAGTATTCATATTGCAATACTTTGT
>JBFHKR010000051.1:0-16987 GCA_041595255.1 Chlorobiota bacterium | reverse complement strand
TGTAAGAGACTGGAATAAAATAATTATGATTATTAGATTCTTTTTCATTATTCCTCCTCCTGCTTTCTAATCTTATTTAGTTCATTTCTAGCTCTAATAGAATCTTGTTCATTCACTTTAAAATCTTTGTTAAATCCATTAACTTGATTATTAAAATTGTATTCAATTTGGCTATTAATTGAATCCGATTTTATGTTGTTCAACCCTTGGTAGTTCAAAGAGTCTATTCGAAATAAAGTTGAATCCTTTGGTAAATCAGGAATATCTAATTTATCAAAATCAGGTACTTTTAGATTCTCTTTAGCTTTTGATGAATCAATGGGGTTGTCAAATAAAAACTTAAAGAATTTAACATTCGTGCTATCCTGGTTAATATTTATATTCATTACATCAAACTTAGAGTTCGATTCTAATGGTTTTGATTCTTCCATGTATCTTATATAATCAGAATGTTTTACTCTTACATTAGGATGATGATTTTCATAAATAGAATTGGGATTTGATCTTAAACTGGACGATGATGTACTTCTTTCTACTTTAGGCGTATTATACTGTGCATCTGCCACTGTCTTAATCCCTTCATAGGTTTCTTTGATTTTTCTAACTAACTCACCTTTAGAATTATATTGGAACTTTGAAGATAAATGTGAGTCATCTAAAGTTGCATCAATATTCTGATTATTATCCTTATAAACATAGCAATTAGAAATTGAGCCAATAGGCTTGATTAATAAATCATCTATATACACTTTCTCAATAGTATTTATAGCATCATCGAAACCAATACTCAGAATTATATTGTCACTACCTGTACTCAAAGATGTAGGCAATATTTTACTTTCAAATAATGACCAATCTCCTGTTTGAGTAACTTTAGTAATAGTCGCAGATGAATAACCTGTTCCATTTAAGCTATAATCTAATATTATAGGGTTATTATAATTCTCATCTGATATTTCTTCTATTTTAACCCAAACTTTTAAATGAATCCCATTATCTTTTAACTTCTGAGTTAATGGGAAATCTATCGCTCCTGCACCTTGTTGAATTTCACCATATGGTATAATAAAATCTAGTATTTGAGGTGAAGCACCTTCATCTAGAATTAATGAGTTATTTCCATTATGAGCAATCGACTTGTCAGTTCTTGTGTTAAGATTTGTACTTGGAATTTCAAATGAAGTGAAATAGACACTTTCCAAATCTGAATTATTGAATACTGCAATAGTTTGTCCACGTGAATTGAATAGTTGAGTTGATTTATTATCAATAACATCTGTCAACTCTATAAGGTGATTATTCTGATCAATTTTACTTAATGAAACCTGCTGCCATTTAGTCGAATTTTGAGAAGGATTCCAATGATTAAAAGTCACAAAATCATCAAAGTATCCTGATACATATGTCTTGGATTGATCATATAATCTTTGCTCATCATATCTATATTCACCTTTATTATAATTTATGTAATTATCTAGGAATGGTGTCTGAGGTCTAACATGAGAAAAGTTTAATTCAGTAGTTGCAATATCAAATGTTTTTGAATTAGCAGAAAGTACATTATCTGCTTTTAGGAAAGGATAATTTGCCTCTCTAAATTGAACAAGATGTTTTACATTAAAATCAAGTTCTGAATCTATATTTACCGGTGTGACTAAACTTGCTCCTTGATTTGTATCTATATCAAAGGGCTCTATCGGTTGCGTGGGATCAATAATAAAACTTTGAACTATAATATCTTCGTATGTATTTGTATCAAGGACATATAATTTGAATAACTCGGTTGAAGTAGTATCTACATATCCGTAATCTGAACCTATGGTATTATACCTTAACATTCCTGTTTCATTTACATCAAAGTATCCAAATTCTTCTGTAAATCGACTATGTGCATCAACATAATTAAATAATGAATCATTATCAAAAAAGAACAATGTATCTGATATGGCATCATTACCTGGTAATATAATAAAAGTCGTATCCCAATTATCAGCTATGTACTGATCTGAAACAAGAAGTGTATCACGACAATCTAATTTAAAACTACTTAATGCATCCACATCAAAGACAGAAGGTTTTAAATATTTTATATGTCCTAAATCAAAATAATCGACAATTGTATCATTAGAAAATCTAAAATTTACTTCTCCTAAATAACTCTTTCTATCAATTCCTATTACTTCATTACTATCAAGATCTCTGAAAGAGATATATTTATATTTTGTACTATCAATTGATATAATATCAGAACCATATTTTACTATATTTAAGTTCGTATCTGCTTCAAAAATTAAATATTGGTTTTCATTAATATTTTTTACGAAAGAATTTGACTCTAATCCTAAATTCTGAGTTGAATCAAGTTTATCAATAAAAAAGTTACTAATATTACTTCCAGTTGTGTCTGTCGAAAGACATTTCGTAAACCAAGAATAATCGTTTTTATAATTCGTTAATTCAGTAGACCAAAACTCATCTAATAAAGTATTTAGGTCTTTTATAAGTGGATGCGTAGATATAGAATCAGTACCATTTAGCGTGTTCATCCTATTTGTAATAAAGTTTACTTGAATGCTATCTTGAGGGCTCTGTAAATCAATCGTATCAATAATAGAAACGCTATATCTTATTTTTGTAGTATCATTAATCGGTTCATATCCTGCAATCGCATCTTTGATTTCAAGATCAAAAGTATCAAGGTAAATATAAGATTCTGTAAGCTGGCTATTTGTCCATTTGTCAGCAATAACTCCATTAAAATGATTTTTTAATTCGATATTTTCTCGTATTATATCGTCGTAAGTTTGGTTACTACTATTTGTAGCATGTGTATAGTCAGATTCAAAGTGTTCAGGGATATCAGTATTACATATTGAGGTATATGAATCTGCACTATATATAGAAATTTGGTCTGCAATCTCATTTAACCGATTATTTTTCCTAGAATTATCAATTCTTAGTGTAACATCGTCTAAAGTTGTTGGTAATGGCCCTAATTGTAAAACATCAATTACTACAATTATATCATTACCCGAAATCGACATTATTACACCCAATACGTTATTTCGATCAAAAGATATAGGCGTTGGAGGATCAAAATTACCAATTTCAGTAGGATAAATTTCGCCAGAAAATCGCATATCTAATCTAACCTTATCACCGACACTATAATATTTTCCTGCATTACTTGTGTTAGTAGCTGTTAGATAAATAAATTTGAATTCTTCAAAAGGAGGAAATTCTAACCAGTCTGGGTGCGAAATATGCCACCCTTTCCATTGCGTAACTTCCCAATTTAAAGTTCGTAACCTTGGATCACTCTCTTTACTATTGAAACTTGGGTAAAAGTAACTTGCAGGAAAACTATAATTATATATACCGCCATCATTGTTCCCTGAAAATGCTCCATCATATTCATCAGAAGTTCTTGTAAGAATAGGGTTTCCCGTTTTACTATCAAAAATTAAATTTTCTGTGATGTTTGTTACTCCATCACGAGTTTCCTTAATACTCTTCAGGGTCGGTGAAAAATCTACAAAAGTAGAATTTACCACTGTGTTCAATTCCCTATAGTTCATATTAATCTTTGCCGCAAAAGAGGGGAATGGATATAAAACTGGTACTATAGCAAAACCAACAGGTACAAATATTAACCCAACATCTATATCATAATTGCCTTGAATAATATTCGATTCTTCTACAATTCTCTTTCCTTCTAATACCGACTCTATTTCAATACCTGGTAAACCACCTTCTAACTTAAGAGGATTCATTGGGGTTATCCCATTGGAAGTATATCTAAATCCATGGAATAATGGTAAGCAAGAGCCAGGTTCAGTATATTCATACTCCTTAGAGTATTTTAGACTCCAAGTATCTTCGTTAAAATAATTCCCTGAATACAGTCTCTCACTTTTTGCTAATCCATTTACTTTATTATTTATGAATAAATACCCTTGAGATGCAGTAATTGAAGCATAATCAAGTACTAAAAAAGGATTCGGAATTAAAGGAACATATGGTTCATATTTATCAATACTTGTATGGTTTGCACCTTTCACTTGTTCTCCCGAGCTTAAGAATAAATTATAATCTTTATCAAATGGATTATCTTTGTATGTAAAATATTCCTTAATCGTAAATCCGTCATGTGATTTACTATATCCAGTCCCATCATTAGCACCTAAGCCAATTTTTTTACTTATAACTCTTGAATAATTTATTGTTGGAGACGGTAGTAAAAATTTATTTAATGGACCATAACTCTGATCTTCCTGTTCATTTGATAAAAATTTATCGATAAAGTTCAGATTTTCCCTTAATTCGATTATACTAATTAAAGAATTCTCCTTATCAAGTATATCTGGCTCATTAGATGCAACACCACTACTTAGTCCATTTTCATTTTCATAAAAATATTCTGTACCATATAGACTAATATCATTTGATGGATTATCTATCTCATTGAACTTATCATAGTATAGAACTCTTTTTACTCTGGCTCCACCAGAATATTTATTAATATCAACCAATGGTAATCTAAAATAAGATAATTCTTCTTCTATTGTTGAACATTTACCCGTGCCTATAGTTCCCCAATTAATAGAGGTTATAGCAGAAACTACATTTAGAAACGCATCAATATTTGCAGTTAAGAAATTATTGTTCAAAAAACTATTACAAGCAATCCCATTCTTTGTATTTTTATATTTATCAATACAGCTTTCACTGAAGAAATCATCTTCAAGCACAATATTAATTATTGTTCCAGTTCCAGTAATACTTTTTACATCTACAAATCCTTCTATATATTCAGAGTTACAGTCATCAATTTCTGGAGTGTCATTATCATAGCTTAATAAAAACTTACCATATATTTTCTTGTTTTTGCCACCACTTGCAGCTGTAAATTCACTTGATAACTTTTCTCGGATTTTATCCGCAAGTGTTGCATCTACGGAACTGTAGTAATCAGATAAGTCTATAGTATATATATGGTCACTTCCACTTGTCGTGTATCCACTTAGTTTGAACATGCCCATTACATCTCTATTCTGAACATTAGAGTAGTCTTTTTCATCATATTGAACATGAATCTCGCCCTGACTAGGCAACGTTATTCTCTTAAGTCTCCATGCAGCTGGGTCAAACTCATCAGGATTAATATTATTAACTGAATTAACTAAATTGCTACTTTTTGTACTACCTAAATAATCATTACTAATGCTCCCACTATTATTATCATCTCCTATTTGATAATTATTCCATGCATTCGTTTGATATTTAGAATAATTTGGATTTTCTATTTTATCTCCAGCATAATCTTCTAAGTAATTAAATTCAGAAGGGTAATCAAGTGTAGTGTTATCAGCATATTCATATTGAAACGAATACGGGGATATTTGATGCTCAAATGTATTATTATAATCTGACCATAATTTTTTTAGTGTAAGTTTCCCAGTTTTTTCACCACTTACTTTTGCGGAATTTACAGTGCCTGAACGCAATTCATAATCTGTTTCCAAGTTTATTACTTTTACTAATTCTTTTACATAAAATACTTGTTTAAGTGAATTGCTTCCTGTTTTTATTGTTTTTTCCCATTCGGCTTCTTTTTCTTCATCTAACTTAAAAAGTAATATTCTTTCTAATTTTCTTGAAGGATTAGATGGTATATTACCATAATTCCCATGTGAGAATCTATTTATTTTTTCTGTATCAGCAGAATTAAACGGCCAATTATCCTTTCGCTCATCCCCACTTCCTTTTAATAAATCATATAATTTTTCTGTTTCACCATATTTAGTTGTATGGTGGTTTCCTATTTCATTTCCATCAATAACAATGCTAAAGTCATCTCTAATGGGGAAGTACTGAAGATAATGCCTATTTGTAGAATAATCATTATTACTCATATTTGTTATAAAAATTGCAACATGAGTTTTTGTTTTGATTGATTGTGGGTATAGTAATTCTTTTTGTCCAGTAGAATAAGATATTATGTCATCTTCTTGATTTGATACATCACCTTTGGAATAATAATATCCTTCATACGGCATTCTCCATTCAAACCATTTATCATAATAAAAATTACTAAAGTCATGTATAATATTTCTTCCAGCTGTTTTTAAATATTGGAAAGAAACATATTCTCCTACATCATCTTGGGTTGGACCATCATTTGTGACATCAAAATAATTAGAAGATCTTATTTCTGTTAACAGATATGAATTGGCATATGGATGATGTATACTTGTACCAAATTTTGTATCTAAAGAGTTTTCATTAAGCTTATATGGGTAAAACTTATTATTTTCTACATTCCCAATTCTACTTTCCGGTAACAGGAAGCTAAGATTCTCTTCATTCATGCTAAATACTGGCTCCCCAAACACATAAACATTGCCGTCCGTATTGGTAACTTTAAATTCGGCAATTAAATCTTTATAATACTGAGCAAATGGAGTGAAACTTAATTTTTTATTAAAATTATCTTGGGGTGTATATAATACTTGTTCAATTGTTCGATATTCTATGAAGTTAGATACTTGATCATTTGGCATTGAATATAAATCTAATCCAGAAGTAGAAATACTAGTTCCATCTACAGTAGGTCTATTTAAGCTAGGAAAATAATTCTCATGTATTGCCTTATCATTATGAAAAATAAATCTCTTTTGGTTACTTTCAAATTTATTAACTAAAGGGGAAATACTATTTCCACCTTTTACATCGCCACCGGCATTTAAACCAAATCCCCATAGCGCATCTATTGTAATTGGCTTATGGTTTATACCCCCTCCAAATTCAAATAGATAATTTTTATTATGTTGATAACTAGGAGAGAATGTTATTGGTTTATCGAAATGTGTCCGGAATCCACCACTTAATCCTTCAGCTTGAACCATAAATTCGTCAGGGTTACTTTTAGGAATACTTAAGAAATAGTCACGAGTAGTAAAAGGATTTGATCTATCAAGAGAGTAGTCCATTTTTAAAGAGTTTTCTTCTTCTTTATATGATCTAATATAATTTTTGTATTCAGCAATATCTGAATAAAAATATCCATAAACCTTTTTTATATCTATATCATCGTAATCTACTTCTATGTAAGATCCATTAATATTTACATTTCCACCTACTTTTTGAAATGCATCAAGTCTAGTAGTAAACTTTCCTGTAAAAATACTGGTTGTATAAGATGGAGGGTTTATAGGAATTGAATTAAACCGCCTATCAGAGGTAGTAATTCCTAATTGTGAGAGAGGGCTTATTTGACCAACTGAACGGAATACAGAACTATTTTGTACCGACTTTATTATATCATTCGTAACATCAAAATCTTCAAGAATATTGAACACATTTGATGGACTCAAATCAAAATTATACCCTCCCGAAAAACTTCCTGATCTATCTACTCCAAAATTTAGATTGGCAATACCCTTTATTGCTGAAATACCTGCTCCATAGGAAACGGCAAATCCATTTTCATTATTATAATGAAGGTTTAAATTAGCGCTTAAATCAGGTTCAATGGACATTAGTTCGGCATTAACATTAACACCTAAATTTATGCTTACATTACTTGGCTTTTTGTTATGGTAAATTACTCTAGCATCTCTAAAATCATCCGGAAAACCATTTTTTCCTCTTGTGATTGATCCCAAATTTAACCTCCAGCCCCATCCAACCCATGATGCTTCATCATCAGGTCCAAAATTTGAATTGTAAGACAAATTTAGAGTATAACCGAATCCATTCTGTCCTGGTATATTCAGTAATGGTATGCTATAATTTAAATCACCCGTATTTTCATTAACTATTTCTTGATTATTTATACTAGTAAAATTTGTAAATTCTGGCTGGGTAGGTCCCTGAATTTGGGAATATGATGAGAAAGGGACAAGAATTAAAACAATTAATATATATTTTATTTTACCCATGCGAATTGCCCCTTGTATGTTTTATTTCCACTGACAGTATTAATTATATAATAGTAAACTGTTTGCGGTAAATTCCCATTAATATCATTTACATTTAAACTAAATATTTTTTTATTAACATTGTCTTTGGTGTAGATTTCTTGTCCAATTGAATTAATGATTTTTATAAATTTTATTCTTTCACTTGATATAAAATCTAAATCACCTGAATTAGGTGATATTTTAACTGATATTTCGTTTATTATATTTTCAGATTCAATACTCAACTCAACAAATTGGTTATCGGTGAATTGATATTTTTTAGAATTCAACTGAATTACATCTCCTTCAGTAAAGTCTGAATTGTTTAATTGGATCTGTCCATATACTTGATTTAATCCAAACTCTTCTGATGAGTGTACTCTTGAGAATTCCTTTTCATTTATAGATAAAGTGTTAATATTTGAATTAGTTGTTTTTCTGGAGTTCGTATTTGAGATTTTATTAGTTAATTCTAATACATTAATATTGCTATCTACTAATTGAACTATTTCTTTATAACCATCTCTATTGAAGTCTATAAATAATGCATTTCTCAAGTCAAGAAACTTTAGGTTTGAACTCTCAGTTATATCATTTAATTCTTCATTATTAAAACTAAAAACTGTGTTTGTCTGACACGTATTAGAACTTACTATAATTACTTCATTTTTGTGATCGTTTTCTAGGTTGGTGATATATATATACTTTGGTTCTAAAACCCTTCTATTTAATTTGAATGAATTGTGTTCATTTTTAATTTTTATCTCATCTTCATATAGTAAACCGTTGTTTTGAAATAAAACTGAATTACTACTAAAATTAATATTACCTCTTGAAAAATGGTTGTCGTTTATATCGATAAATTTATTATCAAATGTCTTATCAGCAGAATTTATAATAATTCTATCAGTATTAAGATTTATATATGCATCTGTTGCCATATTATCAAGTTCAATGGTTTGGCTTTCAAATAGTGGGTACTTGTTTTGTAAAATTTCAATTTTGTCTTTATTGACCAAAACTATTTCAAAATTCTTGTCCTTATCAACATCTAAGAATAAAACCTTAATAATTTCATTAGCAATTATAGAATAATTAGTATTAATTTCATTTATTATTTCTAAGTCTGAGTTTATACTGAAAATTGAAACTTTTCCATCAGATTTAATTCTAATCAATTCTAAATTACCATCATCATTTAAATCATATATTTGGTTTATGGATGGTTCTTTATCACCTAAACTTAAACTCTCTTCTTCAATTAGATTTCCGTTTTTATCATTTAAGAATATTACGTTTTCTATAAAGAGGTCTAGAAATTCATCATTATTAAAATCTGCCGAAGCTATATTTGAATACTTGTTAAATACTAATGTACTATCAATTCTATCTTTATTTATAAAGTAATTTATATCAGATATTTCTTGAACTACTTGGAAATATGGTTTTATTCTATAATTACTATTACCGCTGATAAATGTATTATCTTTAATGAACTTTTGATTTCTTCCTATTATAATATTCCCACAATCTACAGTGTCTACCAATCCATCTATTATTAGTCTTGAGTTATCATTTAATGATTTGAACTCTACAATAAGTTCTTGTCTTATTATTTCTAAATTTAATTCTGTAAAATCGAAATGGACTTTGTTTTTGGAAGAACTCAAATTATATATTGTATCTATAAATAGTTCATCGGGCGAGGTCTTGTTGAAGTAGAAGTTATTGTCTTTAAAAATTGAAACAACTATTGTATCAGTACCTGAGCTAAAATACTCTAGATCTATACTATCTAATATAACTCTATCCTTAAAATTAAAAAATTGATATTCAGCCTTAATTTCTTTTTCAGAGAAATATGAGACTTTAGAATATAAATAGCTGTTATTTATTACTAGTAAAATTATACTTATTAATATTTTCATTTTCATATATTGTATCTGAAATAATTTTATCAAAAGTACAATACATATAAAATTAAATCAAGTGGATAAATAGTAATTCATAATGAAAAATCCGACAATCGGGCGATTATCTTTAGATAAGTTCATTTAGAGAAATAGTTCTTAATTAATTTAATTAGAAAGTCGGGAATCAATTAAATATCGTCAAAAAATCACAAACTGTTCATAAAGTATTTGAGGTATAATTTATTTGAAATCATATATATAAATTAATAACACACTACTTATTTAGAAGAAAGTTGCAAATTGAAATTTTATAAACTTTCATTTTCAATTATCCCCTCTTCAATCCTTCCATTGATTTTCTAACTCTATCATTATCGTATTCCCTATAAGCTTTTAGTGTAACGTCTATAGAAGAATGCCGCATAACATCCTTGATTACATCAATTGGAACTTCATTTTTAAAAAGTTCAGTAGCTAATAGTCTTCTAAATCCATGAGTTGACCTACCTTTCTTCTTTATACCGAGTTGTTTTTCAATTTTATTTAGCTTCTTGTTAATTAAACCTTTATTAGCAGCAGAATAAGGTACTACTTTCCCTTTATAATCATCTCGTTCTTCTTCGAGTTCTTTTAACCTTAACAGGACTTCTTTAAGCTCAGGAAATATTGGAACTGTTTGGTATAAATCCCTTCTAATCTTATTTCTGAATCTTATAATGTTATTTTCAAGGTCAACATTATGTGGATCTTTACCAAAATAAGCGTTTAACCATTCTCCAAGTCTTCCTCCTGTCAAATAGTATAATTTTATTAACAGATAGAACACTTCATCTTTTTCTTTAGCAAATTTAAGAATAGCTTTAGCTTCATCTATAGAATATGCAACCACTTCTTTGGGGATTTGTTTCTTTTTATATTTTTTATAAAAATTAACAGGTGAAATAATACCTAATTCAGCCCCAAAATTCACAAACAATTGGAATTGTCTTAAATGCTTGTTGATAGTGTTATTATTATGTGTGGTAGTGTTGACATAACTGATAATATCTTTTTCAATACTTAGTTGCTTGATTTTTCTTCCATTCTTATAAAGAATATTATAAGAATCTAAGTCATATTCCTCAGTTATTATATGATCAAAGGATAATCGATATTCATATAATGTTTGTTCTGTTAATCCTCTTGTACGATTTGCATCAATAAATTCAGATAGTATTTTATAGACATTATTATTTGTTTCATGTTGAGGAATATCATCAATTTTGTTTGATTTCATCAAATACTCTTTGTAACAATGTTCAAGAGTTTTTTCAGCTACTTTAATATTTTTGTTAGAAAATTCTAGCCCTAAAGCTTTATAGTTACCTTTTTCTCCATAAGCTTTATAATAAATATACTCTTTACCTGTTTTAGTCTTTCTCACCAATATGGATCCAGGGATTTTCGTTTTAATTGCACGTGTCATTTTTACCTCATTAATTTATCGAACTACACATGAAGTGAACAAGATATCTTGTATACGTGTAACTTACTAAATTAGTTAAGTTATATTTTGAAGGGAAAGTTCTGAAAATCCTTGTGTCGGGGGTTCAAATCCCTCTTCGACCACCATTGAAAAAGCCCTTGTAACAACCGTTGCAAGGGCTTTTTCTATTAGGTCCATTTTCTATTAATGAGTTGATCCAAACAGTGATAAAATTGGATTTAGTCTCTCTCGAATTTCGAATTTCTTATATCCATAGTTCCTCCTCTTGAAAACTATTGATTTCTACCACTGTTTAAGACTGTTTTGCCTTGAACTGTGAGTTTATAAAGTCCTAAATAATTTCTTCTTTGAGGTATTATTGTGTTGAACAACAAACCTTCGTAAACCTTATGGAACCTCATCTCATTTTTTTCTTTGAGTTCTAAAGTATTAGTTTCTTCTATCTTTTTTAAATAATATTTTACAATTTCACTATCCATCTCTATCCTCCGAACTTTTTTACTTTTCTAGCCAATATCTGATTAATGAATTATCAAAATATTCACCTGTTATACCTGATATATATAGCTTTTCTTTTTCTTCCTTAAAATACTTGACACCGACCATTACCAATAACAATATATTAGCTCTCGCATAATCAACATCTAACTCCTTTTGTATTTCTTTTATAATTTCTTCCTTTAGTACATAACTACCTACACCATACTTCTGTATGGCATGTTGATGGAAAACGTCTGTTTGAAATTTAGTAATCATAAGTTCAAAATAGATTAGTATTTTTTTATTTTTTCAATCTAATAAAGTTCATTATAATTCTTTTGAATATAGAATTCAAAAGCAAAAAAAGTTCTGTAGGCCTTGGTAGATAAGTCTTAACCTGGTATTTTCTTGTCAAATGTTAATTTGAGTTATATAAGGAGAAATGAGATCTATACTTCTAATATTCATTAAATAGGCTTTTTAAATAAAACCAGGAAAATAAAAAAAGTTTGGGATTGAATCCTAGATTCAATGGAATAACATAATAAATCATTAAATTTTGGAATTGAATTCTAGATTCAATAAAAAACATATTTTTTTCACTAGGTTTACAATAGCTAGATGAGTACTCAAGAAGAAAGAGAAAGATTGAACAAGATACTGAATATGTCAGGTCTTAGAAAAGGAGAGTTTATAAAAAAACTAGACATACTCCACCAATCACTAAACTCTTACCTTAAAGGAGAAACTGATTTTCAAGTTATAACTAGAAAACTTTCCTTTTTAGGTTTTAGCATTGATTGGCTTTACACAGGTTTGGGAAATCCAACTTTCCAACCTGATGTTTTTGAAGATCATTTCGGAGTTTTGAGTGTACATGACGAGGATAAGCAAAAACTAAGAATTGTAAATTGGATTCTTAATCATTATTCTTCCATTTCTGAATTCGAAATAGATAGAAGTATTAATCTAGGAGAATTGGAATCTGTTTTATTAGGTGATGAGGTACTTTCTCATGACCTATTGGTAAAATTAGATAACGCAGGTATAAATATAAAATGGACTATTGATGGAAGGGGAAGTATGTACAACAATAAATCAAATGGAATTAAACTTTTAAAGAGGTTAAAAAATGAAAACTAGTATCATATATTTAATATTATTAACTGCCCTCCCTTTAACCTCACGGGAATGCTTGAATGAAGCATATAAACTCTACGTTAATCAAAAATACCAAGAATCAATTAATACTGTTAACTCATGTCTAATTGATATCGAAAATGAAGCCGATCCGGAAGAAATGGATTATGCTTATTTTGGATTATCGTCCAATTACTTGAGTTTAGGTCTTATTGATTCTTCTTTGAAATATACGCTTATAGCTTATAATATTGAGAAGACAAATGATCTACCTACAAGTAAAGCATTAAACCAACTAGGGAGCCTATATATTAAAAAAGGTTTAAATCATCAAGCTATATATTATCTAAAGAAAGCAGTAGAAATAAATATATCGGATGATAACAAAAGTTTTTTACAAAAAGATTATAACAATCTTGGGATAGCTTATCACGAGATCGGTATTATTGATTCATCATTGTTTTTCTATAACCTTTCTTTATCACTAACTGAAGTTGGTGAATCTGATTATAATATTATAAAAAATAATCTTGCAACACTATACTTCTCAAATGGAAATTATAATAAGTCTAAAATGATACTTGATGAAATCAGTTATAATCACTTATCTAACAATACCAAAGTTGAAAAGTATCTTGTTTTATCAAATAAAGTGCTTTTTAAACTTTTAACAGATCAAACAATTTCGAAAAAAGAATCTGCTATTTTGAACGATTATCTAGAATATTGTTCTACCAGAAATGATTTTTTTACTGCAGATGCTTATTCTAAACTATCCATCTATACTTTGTTGGAGGGAAATATTGATAAAGGAATAGATTATTTGAATAGTGCAAATGATACTTATGTTGCACTCGGTAATATTGGACTTGCAAAAGAAGTGACATCAAGATTTTCTAAATTAATGACTGGTTCTCCAAATGAACCATTTAGGTACAGTTTAAATGAATTAAATGAGAAACAAATAGAAATATATTCTAAATCACTTTACAGTGAAATAGAAACGAAATTAAAAGCTGAAGAATATATCGGTGATCTTAAAATTAAGGTGAATAAAGCTGAGTTTTCATATTATATTACATTATCATTATTTATTTCTATGATACTATTTATTGTCATAGTTTTCCAAAAGATTAGGTCTAGTAAGAGAATTCAACAAGTTATAAATGGTTATGTATCATATTTGAATTTAATTAATCAACTTGATTCGAAAAGATTAAGAAATAATCTATCAAAAATAAATAACTATATGATTTTAGATGAGAGTTTCAATAATAAAAAGTATTTTACAGAACTAATAGATGAAGTTGTTAAAGACACTAATAATATTCGAAAAACTGTAAAAGAAGGTATTATTTTTCAAGAGACAAAGAGGTTAAAAAATGTTAATATCACCACCACCGACTAATTTCCAATGGATTGGTAATATATTAAGTTATATCTTGGATCCTAATGTAACTGGACTTCAAATAAAGTATAAAAAAGATGGGGTCACAGATTGGATTGTTGTATTTGACAACGAAAATTCCGCTCCAACTTCCTGTCCTCTTCCTTCAACATTAGGCCCTACAGGTGAAGTAATGGGTTTGACAAGAAAAGCAACTGACCATACCTGGGGTCCTCCAGGTATAGAGGAAATCACAAATCAGATTTTATAAATATTAATTAATTTATTACGAATTTAACAAATTACTCTTTCCAGAATGTACCAACATTCTTATTTCTATTAAGTGACGATTCTACTATTATAGCTGCTGTCTTAAGCATTGTACTATATCGTAATTTGGGATAACTTAAACCCGTATTTTCAGTTATACTGTGTAGCTCAGTTTTTATGTAGCTTCGTAATTCAGCTAGTGCATTGCTTGTTCTTACTATACCACATTTCTTCCACATCTCCCTACGAAGTATTTCAATCTTAATGTCATAATTGGACTCGTCTTCTGTATAATGTATTGTTCGAGTTTTATAATAAACTTTAGTCCATTCATTGTTTAATAAGTCTAAAGTGAGCAGATACGGTACTGTGACCGCTTCGGTCAGTGAGTTAGAAGCTAGTCTGTTAGCCCCGTGTAATCCTGAGTTTGCAACTTCTCCAATTGCGTATAGATTATTGATACTAGTTTTCCCCTTAGCGTCAGTAGCTATACCCCCACACATATAGTGTGCTACTGGATCTATTGGTATAGGAGTATTTCGTATGTCTATTCCGTTATCTGCTAAATTGTTTGTTATGTAACTGAATTTATCAAGCTCTGAATCTTGAATATTAGTACAATCAAGAAGATAATTATCTCCATTTCGAATTCCCTCATACAGTATTCGTGCAAGCTTATCTCTAGTAAATAATTCTACTCCTAGTATTCTTTCGCCTTTTTGATTTATTATAAATGCCCCTTCTCCTCGTAGTGCTTCTGAAATTAGAATTGTTTTTTTGGGACTTACATAAGCTGTTGGATGAAATTGTATAAACTCCATATTCGTGATTTCAGCACCAATCTCTTGTGCTAATATTACTCCACTTCCAATTGAATACGAAGAGTTACTTGTATAATTATATAATGCACCAGCTCCCCCAGTAGCCAATACTATTTTAGAAGCAAAGATTACATCTATTCTATCTGTTCTTGTATCAAATATCTTTGCACCTATGCAGGTATTATTCTCTTTTAGTAGCTCATAACAGTAAGTGTCTTGTAGTATTTTTACTTTCTTATTCTGATTAACTTTTTTGATTAGAAAATCTATTATATGCTTACCAGATGTGTCAGAATGGTATAGTATCCTTCTGTTCGAATGTCCTCCTTCTAAACGTTTAGATAGATTTCCTTTCTCATCGGCATCGAAGACTAACCCATCCTTTATCATACTTTGAATTGATTTTTCGGCTTCATTGAGTATAGTTGTAGTGCTTACTTGGTTATTTATAATACCACACGACATAGTGTCTTTTATGTGTTGGTATTTACTGGGTTTGTCCCCGAACTCGACTGCTATACCACCTTGTGCATGATATGAATTTGATTCTGAAGTGGGTTGTTCCGAAAGGACGATTATATCTTTTTCAATCCCTAGTTCTGTCAAGTGATAAACTAATGAAAGTGCGGCAATGCCATTGCCAATTATTAGAATGTCAGTACACATTCTTAATTCATGTTTATCATTTTTTCTAAAGGAATAAGTGCTTTTTTGGCTAGTTCTGGCTCTACTATTATCTCGTGTTTCTCTTCTACAATCGAAGTGTAGAGATTCTCTAAAGTAATTGTTTTCATAAAAGCACATTCGCTACAAGCGCAAGTATTATTTTCATTCACAGGTGCTGGAATGAATGTTTTATTCGGAGCCATTATCTTCATCTTGTCTAGTATTCCTACTTCCGTAGCTATTATGTATTTTTCTGTTTTATCATTAACCACGAAATTCAAAAGCGCTGAAGTTGATCCTATAAAGTCTGCAATATCTAATACTACAGGGTCAGATTCTGGGTGTGCTATTATTTTCGCATCCATATTCTTCAGTTTCAGATTGGTCATTTTCTCCATTGAGAAAGCTTCATGTACCGTACAAACACCATCCCAAAGTAACATATTACGATTGGTTATTTTGTTTAGATAGTGGCCCAAATTTTTGTCTGGAGCGAATATAATTGGTTGGGACTTGGGTATATTCTCTATGACTTTTAGAGCATTGCTCGAAGTACAAATATAGTCACTAATTGCTTTTATTTCTGAGCTAGTATTCACGTAGCTAACTACCAGATGGTCTGGATGTTCTTTTTTGAACTCCGCAAATTCATTGGGAGGACAAGAGTCAGCAAGCGAACAGCCCGCCTCCAAACTCGGAAGTAAAACTTTTCTATTGGGGTTAAGTATTTTGGCTGTTTCGGCCATAAATTTAACACCGGCGAATACAATTATATCGTGCTCAGTTTGCTGTGCTTTTCTAGCCAACTCCAAACTATCGCCCAAGAAGTGTGCTATTTCTTGGATTTCCTTTCGTTGATA
>JBFHKR010000050.1:0-17357 GCA_041595255.1 Chlorobiota bacterium | reverse complement strand
TTACTTCTTCTTGCTCTTGTCAGGGAAAGGAGGAATAACAGGTAGTTTCTTGTTCTTATCGAAAGTTTTCATTTCTTTTTGAACTTCTTCTATAGCTCTTTCTAATTGTTGGTCTATTCCTTCCATTACTTTAGCTGGATGATTGTCCACTTCTATGTCTGGAGAGATACCAGTTCCTTCTAATACCCAATCCCCTCTTGCACCTAAGTTAGCAAACTCAGGACGAGTCAAGTAACCACCATCGATGAATGGAAGTGAACCACGAATACCGATTACACCACCCCAAGTACGTTTACCGATTAGTTTACCTAGTCCATAATATCTAAATTGGTAAGGGAATAAATCACCATCTGACATTGACATTTCATTAATCAAACAAACCATTGGACCCATGAAAGTCGCATCTGGCTTAGCAGATATATCTTCTTGATTTCTGATATGTTGTGCTATTGCTATGTATCTTCTTAATCTCTCGATTATCATAGGAGATACATTACCACCACCATTATATCTGTCATCTATTATTAGTCCTTCTTTATCTAGTTGCGAGTAGAATGTTTTAGCAAATTCGTTCAATCCATTGCCAACTCCCATATCAGGAATGTGGATATAACCAATTTTACCACCACTCTTCTCATCTACTATTTTTCTTCTACCTTCAACCCAATTGTAATAACGCAAATCATTATCACTTTTGATAGTTTTTATGTAGTATTCTTTAGCACCGTTCATTGAGTTACTTGTGTTAACAGTGATTTTTACTAATTTATTAGCCTTGTTTTCTAAAGCCATGTTTGGCGTAAATTCGTCATTAACTTTTACATCGTCAATTGCTAGTAAATACATACCTACAGTAACTTCTATACCTGGCTCAGTTAGTGGTGAACGTTTACTTTCTTCCCAGTTTCTACCTACTAGTATATTCGTTATTTTCCAATTTTTACCTTCTAGAGCTAAATCGGCACCTAATTGACCTATTGAAATAGTCTTTACTTTAGGCATATCACCGCCACCAACGTAAGCATGACCAACATTAAGTTCTGAGATTAATTCTCCCAATACATAAGTCAAATCTGTTCTATGTTGTACGTAAGGTAACATAGATTCATATTTAGTATTCATTTCATTCCAATCAACCCCGTGCATACCAGGATCATAGAAGAAATCTCTCATCTGTCTCCAAGTCTCAGAATATATCTGAAGCCATTCATCTCTTGGACTGATTCTAGTTTCCATATTCGAAAGATCGATTTTATCTTTGGGCGAAGTCTCTATTTTATCAGCAAGTTTTTGGATATAATAGTCATCTCCAGATTTAATAAATATATTTTTGAAGTCTGGAGTTATATCCCATTGGTAGAAATTACCTACTTGTTTCTCTTCTTTCTCATTGAAATCGTACAAATAAGTAGATGGTTTTGAGCCACTACCTGTTTTCACATAGTACATTTTGTGATCTTTAGTTGGAGTTAAACCAAAGTAATTACCTGCTGAAGTAGGTACATCAAAAACTCTATCTTTTATACCATCAAAGTCAATTTCTACAGTAATTTCCTTCTCTTTTTTATCTTTATCTTCTTCCTTCTTGTCTGCAAAACCTTCGAAAACGAATGGAGATTTAGTATCTTTTTTCAAAGGAACTCCATATATCTTATTCATATCTGAATAAGAGTAGTTCCACTCTAAATTGTTTATATCTGCGTTGAATGATCTACTAGAAGTATAGAATAAGAAATTACCACCTGGTGAGAAGACACCGCTACTTGCATTAAAAAACTTATTCGTTACTAATTCATTTTTACCACTCGCCGTTGAGTGAACGAATACTCCCGATATATTTGGGTTCAGATTATCAGTATATACAATCCATTTACTATCTGGAGACCAATTATAGTCTCTTATTTCCCAACTTCTTGATTTCGCTACTTCTTTTCTATTACCACTCGGTACAGAGTAATAATATAATTTCATTGACTTGTCAGAAGTTAGTAAGTACTTGCTATCTGGTGACCATTTCATTTCATATCTATAAGATTCAAAATCTTTAGTTAGTTGTTTAGTTTCAGAGCCATCAGGTTTTACTAAAAATATTTCATACTCGCCATTGATATCACTTATATAAGCAATCCATTTACCATCTGGAGACCAAACAGGATTTCTATCATGAGCGTTTGAAGAGTTAGTTAGATTTTTAGTAATTCCTTTTTCTTTAGCAACTACGAATATATCACCTCTTGCAGAATATAAAGCCCATTTACCATCTGGAGAAACTGTGCTACCAGAGATTTCATCACTTACATCTTCTATTCTAGGTCTAGCAGTTGGGAAGTCATCTTGAACTGTGATACTCACAGCTTTAACACTTTCTGTTGCATAATCCATCAAGTAAATCTCACCACCCATTTCGAATGCTATGTGTTTAGTCCCTTTAGACGGAAATTTAACATCATAGTAAGAGGTATTAGTAATTTGTTTTTCTTCTTTAGATTTAGTGTCATAACTAAATAAATTCATTGTGCCTGTTCTGTCAGAGATATAATATATCTTATCTCCATTCCAAATTGGCATTATATCTTGAGCATCATTATTAGTTACTTGAGTTAGCTCTTTTGATTTGAAATCATATATCCAAACATCAGCAACTTGACCACCTCTATATCTTTTCCAAGTTCTGTAGTCACGAAATATTCTATTATAAGCAATCTTGCTTCCATCTGGTGAAAGTGAAGCGTAACCAGAATTAGGTAATGCAAGAGTTTGAGGAATACCAGTTATAGCACCTACGGTAAAGATTTTACCCTCTAGTACGTGCCAGCTTTCTTCTCTTGAACGATACACAATATCTTTACCATCTTTAGACCACTCTAAGATAATCTTATTTGGGCCCATTCTTTCGGGTAATCCTTCAACATCCATATTAAATGTACGTTGAACAGGCATACCACCTTCTGATGGCATTACAAAAACTTGTTGGTTACCATTGTATTCGCCTGCGAAAGCAATTTTTTTGCCATCTGGAGAAAATCTAGGAAACATTTCTATACCTTCAGATACAGTAATTCGTCTAGCTAGCCCACCATTAATTGGAACGACGAATATATCACCCGCATGAGTAAATGTAATTTGCGTGTCCGAACTATTAGGGAAGCGGAGCAGTTTTGATTGCCCAAACACTAATGTAGTAGTTAAAAATAGTGTAAGTGCAGTGAGTATAATTCTTCTCATTATTCACATCAAGATAAATTAAACAATATTAAGTTTCAAAGTAAATTACGAACTAGTCCTATGTTAGTTATATACTCTTATAAAAAAAGCAATATCTTACAAAAACTAGTAAGTCTAATCTGCAATTTAAACATAGATTTGTTGGTCTCAAAGCAAGATGAAAAAGAATAGGTAATAATAATAAAAAATAGTAACTTTCGTTTAAATTCTGAACTTATTTTAATCAATTAACTATAGAGAGATGACTATGAATATATCAAAAGTATTTGAAAATAATAGGCAGTGGATTGCCGATAAATTAGAGAAAGATGAGAATTATTTTACGGACCTATCCAAAGGGCAAAAACCTGAGCTACTTTATATAGGATGTTCTGATAGCCGTGTCACAGCAGAAGAACTGATGGGAGTACAACCTGGAGATGCATTTGTACATAGAAATATAGCGAATATGGTAATAAGCATAGACCTAAATACTATGTCCGTTGTGGAATACGCGGTTAAACATCTGGAAGTAAATCATGTTATAGTTTGTGGTCATTATTATTGCGGTGGTGTAAAAGCTGCTATGCAATCTGCTGATTTGGGAATCTTAAATCCGTGGTTAAGAAATATACGTGATGTTTATAGAATACACCAAGAAGAACTAGATTCGATTCAAGATGAAGATATGAGATACAATAGATTAGTAGAATTGAATGTACAAGAACAATGTGTTAATGTAATAAAAACTGCAGTTGTCCAAAAAGCTATTAGAGACAGAAACCTTACTATACATGGATGGGTGTTTGATATTAACTCTGGAAAATTAATTGATCTAAAAATAGATTTCAAAGAGATACTAAAAGATATAATGAAGATTTATACTTTGAAGTAAGATATATTTTCAATCTATTCTAAAAAAAGAGGCATTTTAATAATGAATGGTATAAATCATACTTATTTATCTTCATTTATTATGTGCCTCTTTTCTTTTTCATCTGTTATTAGTAAATTAGTATAAACCAAAAAAGGAAAAGGAATGAAAAAGCTATTATTCGTATTGATATTAGGACTATTAGTGAGCTGTAGTGATACAACTACCGATCCAGTTGATAAAACTGCAACTAAAGTTACGGTAGAAGAGTTAAAAATACAACCAGGTTTCGAAACTTATCTTACTAATTATAACTCATATACTCCGGATTCGGATTATGTAGATAGTTTAAAATCAGTTTTCAAATCAGTCGATGACCAATTCTATTTTTATTTGAAATTAGATTGCCAATGTAATGCTAGTACCAAATTGTTCCCAAGAATGATGAAAACATTGGATGCTGCAGGAATTAGTCATGACAATATAAATATGTATATTATGCTAGATGAGACTTATAGTTACCCAGAACAAGACTTTATCACAGTTACAGATTTGCCTCAGTTATTTGTAAAACATGGTTCGGAAGTCTATGATTTGACATCTACTCCTGATACTTTATTAGTTGAATCTGTATTATATAAATCATTTAAGTAAACATGAATTATTGGTTAATCAAATCTGAACCTAACACATATAGCTTTGAGCAGATGAAATCTGACAAAAAAACTATGTGGGATGGAGTAAGAAACTATCAAGCTAGAAACAATATGAGAGATATGAAAAAGGGCGATATAGCCCTTTTTTATCACAGTGGCAAAGATAGACAAGTAGTTGGCGAGGTAGAAATAGTAAAAGAACACTATCAAGACCCCACAACTGACGATAATAACTGGGTAGTGGTAGATGTGAAATACAAAAAAAATTTTAAAAAACCAGTAAATCTTGCTGACATCAAAGAAAAGAAAACACTAAGTGAAATGCATTTGGTCCGAAATTCTAGATTATCTGTTAGTTCTGTAAAAAAGAAAGAATACGAAATGATAGTAAAAATGTCTGAGTCTTAACTCTCATTTATAATATTATTTATTTTGTCATAAACCATGATTGGGGTTATAGAAGTCATACAGACATGAGTACCAATTGGGCATTTTTTAGAGCCATGTATTCTACAAGGTCTGCATTTCAACGAATCATTTTGAATAACAATACTTTTCTCAGCTTGTGGACCAAAACCAAACATTGGATGTGTAGCACCGAAAATCGTAATTGTAGCTGTATTAGTTAATGAGGCGAAATGAGTAGGTGCACTATCGTTAGTCACTAACAATTCCGAATTAAGTAATAATTGATACGTTTGTGATATGGAAGTTAATCCACATAAGTTCACTACACCTTCCCCAGTTGATATACTGTCTTCTTTGCTTCCTATTACTACTACATTATATACAGATTTTAATGAATCAGCTAATTTCGAATAATTATCGCTGCCCCATCTTTTTGTATGCCAAACCGAACCAGGAGCTAGTAAAATCGTCTTTTTCGAATCATCAAATTTCTGTTGAACAAGTAAATTTTCTAGATATAGTTTATCGTCAATTGTTAAATCTAATTCAACATTAACTAAATTTGAATCATCAAATATCATTGAAATATATCGAAGTGCCTCGTGAATATGGGTTTTATATTTTACTTTATGAGTGTAAACTCTCTTATTGCTAGCGTTATCAAACCCAATTTTTATAGGTGCAGTAATATTTTTAACTATTTGAGAGGTTCTATATGATTTATGCAAAGAAATAATTATATCAAAATTATAATTAGAAAGGTTTTTTGCAAACTCAATGGTACTACTCATTGCCTTATGAGCACCCCTTTTGTCGAGTATAAACAAGCTGTCTATAGATTTGACAGGTGAAAGCACCTCTGCCCCTGCCTTTGTTGTTAATACCGATACAGAGCATCTATATGCGTTTTTTATTCTCTGAGTTAGAAAGGCAGTTAAAGCAATATCACCAAGAAAAGCAGTATTAATAATTAAAATATTATTATTTGTAGCTATTTCTATCAATTTAACTTCCATCTATTATGTTGCCAAGCCCAAAGTCCAGGATCTTTCTTAATAGCATTTTCTAATAATCTCAGATACCTTTTCGTTAATTCTTCGATACCTTCTGCATTATCTTCCAAATCAGAATGATCTAATTCAACAAGTTCTACATTATAGTTATGATCTGTATCCCTGACAGCAAAACCAACAATTATAGGTGTTCCAAATTTTAATGCTAGTAGTGCAGGAGCTTTATAAGTTCTAGCTACTTTCCCAAGAAACATTAATTCTAATCCCTCATTTTTTCTTGCTCGTTGATCAGCTAGCATCGCAATTATACTATTGTTCTTAATAGCCTTAACCATTGTCAGTCCAGCTTTATTCATATCTATTAGTTCATTACCACTCCTTTGTCGTAAATTTCTTAGATATTTATCGGTATATGGATTCATTTGGTATTTTATGACAATATGGAGAGCTTCGTTAAGTAAAATACTAGCAGAATAGGCTAACAACTCCCAATTGCCAAAGTGGCCAGATAGTAGAATAACCCCTTTACCTTTTTCTTTTGCCTTCTTAATTATTTCTATATTAGAGTAGTTAACTTTAGGCTTACTAGATTTGTAATCATAAGTATCAATAGTTAATAGTTCTACTAAAGTTATACCTAGATTTTGATACGACTGTTTTACAATACTTTTAATCTCTATATCTGAATATTCTAAATTCGAATTTTTTATATTTTCGTAAGTGATTGCTTTTCTTTCGGATGATACATACATCATAACTAAACCAAATATCTTACCAAGAAGAACCTTAATAGACTCGGGTAAGATTTTTAGTATACTGCGGAGTATTTTAAATAAAACAAGTGATATTTTCTGAATTAGATTCTTCATTATCTATTACTGTTTCTACTACTATTGTATTTCGGACTACCGTTATTATCAATTGCAGGATTGAATTCTTGGAACCAATTATAATTTTTAATTTCATTAGGAGAGGTAGAGTGAACTAGTAAAAAAGTGTTATCTCCAAAACGATCTACGAAAAAGAAATAGGACCCACCGTACAATTCATCATACTGCCATTCTTCTGCAGCTTTCTTATCACCTTTAGCGCGAAATATCTCTCTATTACTAGGAAAACCATATTTCAAAAGAATTCTTCCTCTTTCAGTTTTCCAACCTGGCATTATATCCCCTTTTGAGAAATATTTCTTAGCGAATTCTACTCTTTCCTGAAATTCGGTCATTAACTCATTAACCGCTGTAGTTGTATCAGGGTCTCTTTCTTTCCAATAAGTATAAAGTGCCCTTTGTTGCGCACGTAATGAATTAAGCATTTCAAATTTCTCAATCTCAAACTCAGAAAGTAATATTTTCATGATTTCATATTCATATTTAACTCGCTCTTCTAACATAACTGCAAAAGGGCTTCGCTCGAAAGTAAGGTTTTCTACAAATTTATCACTAATATGAAATTCTCTTGATGGATCTAATACATAAAACTTGGATAATTGTGATTGTACCACCTTATCATTATTATATAAATTTACGATTAGCTTATAAACACCGTTTTTGAGTGTATCGACAGGAATCATACCATAATCGTAAAATGAAGTTCCTACTTGTCCTTTTTTCTTATTAAAGCTGTATACTTTTTTATTATCACCAGTTTGAATGATATATTCTAATTCCATGTTATTAACATTAATAGTATCAATATTATAAACTTCGAAATAATATTTTAAGAAAGGGTAGATACCACTTATAGTATGTTCTACATTAGGAACAACAAATAGATTTATTTTTTTAAATGAAGGATGATGAAAAGTAGAATCATAATTGTCGATCTGATGAGCAAATAATATATCAGAAATTAAAACTGAGTTTTTATTGAAATCCCTGATGTTTATTTTTCCTGTGATTATCTGATTAGGTTTATTTCCAGTATTGATTGTTATCTTATATTCATACTGACCAGGAAATAAAGTGTAGAATCTTTTGTCAAAAAGAACAAGAGAAGAATCTGAAGAGTTACGATAATACTGGAATTCCCATGAGTTATTAACTGATTCTATTCCTGTTGAAGATATAATAATATTAAATTTCGTGTTCGAATAAAGCGAACTATCATTTAATAATTTATATTCTAAACTATCATTATGCATTTGAAAATTAAACTCAAGAAGAGTCTTATTCTCATCATATTTGAACTGCAATATATTATATTCAACAGAAAAGGATTTCAGTTGAGCAATAATTAGAAATATCGATATATGTAGTAATGTTTTCATATAAAAATGCCGTCAAATATAGTAATATTCAACGGCATTGAATTAAATTATTTGATTTATTTATTAGAAATCAAGTCCAATAGTAAATCTGTTGATTAGTCCAATATCCGCAGTTGGGTTTATAGAATAGTCTAAAGCCCCATTGAACCCACCACTATTATAGTTCAGACCAACTCCGCCAGCTAATCCTAATTGGTCATGTCCAATAAGATAACCTCCTCTAACAAAAACTAAATCGTTCCAAGAGTATTCAAGACCAAATACATATTGCTCTGGAGAATCCGAAGAAGCTACAAAATCGAATGCAGCATCAAGTTGATTCATTTCATCTGACAATATCTCTTTGGCAAAACCTACTCTAAACATCAAAGGAAGAGAAAATCTATAAGCAGTATATTCTAAATCTTTAGGTAGCGTCTGAATAAAATCATTCACTTTATTTCTATCAGAAAGTCCTTCGCCACTATATGCATGGTCAGTACCTAAATTATGAACAGAGAATCCAAATTTGATACCCTCAATTCCAGTATCATATTGTGTACCAACGTCAATAGCTAATCCACCACTAGAAACATCAGCAAATGCTAATTGAACGTATTTCGCTGTTACACCGAAAGAAAATTGCTCTGTCAATTTACCAGCAAATGTCATCTGCAATGATAAATCATCAACAGAGTAATTTCTACCAGTTCCTTGATCTTGAAGCAAAGTTGTTTCTTCGACATCGCCAGTTGTAAAATTCACCATACTAATAGCAATCTTATATTGAGAGCTAATTGGAAAAGCTACAGCCGCAAAGTTATGCGAAAAACCGCCAAACCAAGAAGTATAAGAGAAATTTGTAGTTACACCTTCTTGTTCATTTATACCAGCAGGATTATAGTGAAGCGCAGTTAAATCATTAGTCAAAGCACTAAACGCACCCGCCATACCTGTACCACGCGCACCAACACCAATCTTCAAAAATTGACCACCATCTGCACCGACTTTTGTGAAATCTTTCGCATTCGATGCCGAGAAAACTCTATCAGATTCTACAGCACTCAATGTCAAGAGCGGCAAAGTTAATAATAATATAATTATTTTTTTCATTTTAATATTCCTTAGAGTTTATTGGTCGAAAACGTTAAATGTACCTACAACAACTGAAAACTTCTTAATAGTTTCAGCACCATTTGGAGCTATAATCTGAGCTATAAATACTTGTGATTGAACTCTTAATCCGTTTTTCATTATCATATCCCAAACATTAACAGCAACCCTTCCTTCTTCATTGTCTGCACTAAAAGGATCATGGTCAATAGTTTGAACTAAACTACCACTTACTGTATAAATATTAATCTTAGAACCAGCCGGTACTTTTGTAAAGTATAATTTACTTTCATAAGGGCTACGCTCATTTTGATGAGTAATATAGTAAGGGTTAGGAACTACTCTTATACCATCCATTTGGTCTTCAGTCAATCCACCAGGAGTAGCATCTTTAAGTACAACTTTTAGTTTTGCATCCGGTAATGGTAATCCTGATGCACCACCATTAGTAGTTAATCTAACTTTATCACCTACTTCAAAGTCCTTAGCGTCTAATATGATTTTGTTATTAGCTTTGATGTAAGGAGGTATATCATTATCCTCAGATAATCCAGTCCATCTTCTTTGTATATTCTTATTGTCGAATACGAATCTAGCACCTGCAATTGTCATTATATTGATAAAGTCAATTCTATTTCCTTTAGAATCAGTACCAAATAAATAGTATCGTCCTTGTGGAAGTCCAGTATATCCTTGAGTAGTTGTTCTTAACTTTTCATTATTAACTGGTCTAGCTACTGAATGTCTTTTAGTACTGAAACCATTGTTCTTTTCGATATTTACATGTCCAAATGAAGCTATGTTATATTTGCCGAAGAACTCTTCAACTTCTATATCCATAGCAGGCAAGTTTCTTGGATCTGGATATGGTTTTCTTACAACTTCAATTTGTTGATTTTGATCATTAACTTGAGAAGTCATAATATTACCTGTGAAAATTGGGTCTATACTAATATGATCCATTTCTCTTGATTTACCAACGCTAACTTGCGATTTGACCGTTGAAGTTGTAAATTTATAATTATTAGTTAGTTTTACATCTAGATAATTAACTGTAAATCTACTCTGTTCAGTAAAACTAGTAGTCTCACCATCATTACCTCTACCCCATTCTAAATCAATCTCTTCAGTACCTGAACCAACAAATTCAACTTCTACATCTACAGGTCCATTGTTAAAGCTACCATAAATTGGCGCAATAAATGGTACAGCAGCACTTTGATTATTTTGTGTAATAACACTAAGTCCAGCATGAAGTGTATCAACAGCTTGAGATCTTAAAGTTCCTATTTTAGGTAAGTCTGCTTCATTTTCAAGTGCGTAAACAATTGTTTCAGCATCTCCTTCTAAGATTTCGATTTTATCTGCTCTATATCTACCACCGTGTTGTAATAGGGCAAATTTGAATTCAAATCCTATTGTACCATAAGCTGGAGGTAAGAAGAAACGTGTATTACAATGGTTTTGTGCTGTGAAATCTCCTGAAGTATATCGACCAGAATAATCAATAAACTCTGGATTATTCCATACACCGAAAGTAGAAATAGTATCACCATTTTTCAGAATCGGAGCATTGTTACCAACTACTACAGCTGCATTTTCATAAAGCGCAGAAGCAACTTCCTCAGAAGTAAAACATCCATTAGGATTGAATTGTATTGGTTGAGTATATAATACCGCACTATCTTGAGAAAGATTTATTAATGTTGCTCTTCTCAAATAGTTATTAGTAGTTATACTAGGGTCACCTTGTTGATCATCTCTTACCTGTAGATTAGCAGTAAAGTGATTCCACAATACTTGAAAATCTAATTCAAGAGTATCCCCTAAGAATAACTGCTTAGCTCTATCTTCGTCAATTGCATAGAATTCGAAATCATAAAGTCCATTGAACTTACTTGAGTCCATCTCTATTATTTCAAATTTCAATTTAGAACCAACTTCAGCTGCTTCAGGGAAAGTCTCAATTTCGTTTACATTAGGAACACTAGTATTTATCTTCACTGGTGTCGGCTGACTAGCATCACCTTTATCATAAGCTAAAACTCTATAGTAATATGGAGTATTATTTATTAATTTCTCAGTGTTATCAAAATCCGTAGTATTTGAGAATATACCATCTCGATTATCATCACCAATATCAGTAAATGTTCTATTATTTGTGATTTGTGTCATATAAGGAACTATTACGTTGCGCTTAATACTTGAATCAGATTCGAAATCATAAAATTCATAAGTTACTCTACCACTTTGAATATATGAATAAAGTGAATCTAAAGCACGTTTAACCCTTACTGAATCATTCATTGCTAAAGCAAAATTAGAGATAGGGAGTGCACCGTCTAAAATATATTTATCAGTACCACCGCTTTTTAATGTTCTGCCGGTTCTTGTAAAATAAACTGAGTCAATTACAGATGTTTCTACATCTATACTATCTGAACCATTTGGATTTTTAACCCTAGTAGTCACGTACCTAACGGCTATACCATCTATAGCTATTGAGTCCAATACTCTCTCTTTATATGCTTTTGAAACTTCAAAAGTATAATTATCAAAGAATAGTGGATTATATGGTACTCTCGCTCTGTCAAACTTTATTACTCCAACTAATGCAGAATCAAAAAGTCTTTGCGGATTATTTGCATTATAAGTTACTCTGTAATTGTTATAATCATCTTGATCAAAATCAGCATCAGCCAAAGTTTTGTAATGTTGACCCCAAGGAGCAGTTGGATTGATTCCTGCTATTGCAGGTATATATCTGTTACTAACTCTGAATGTAGTAGACATAGGATGGAATAACACACCTTGACCATGTCTCATTACTCTGATAGCACTTGTATCTTCTATAACGCCATTTCTATCAAATGTAGGACCCACGATTAAGAATGAATCAATTGCTGCATTTCCTAAATTTGGATCTGTTATTATTCTTGTAGATTGTCTGTAAGGAAGTGGTAATTCATATCTAGCAACTTCTTTCCAACCATAAGGACCAGCACCACGAGGGTATTGAGTATTAGGCGATATTTGACTTACATTAAATGTATCTAAATCTGAAACACGTCCTCTATCTATACGATATCCTAAGAAATCAAGTCCAGCTTCTTCTCTATCAAAAGACATTTCAGAAGTTGAGTCCCAAGCAATAGTTATAGCATTATTCATTGCTTTGTAATATTTTATTTGTGCTGGATCAGGAGGTCTAGGTGCTCTAAAGTTATTATCATATACCTCTTGAGCAAATATATCGAGTGATTTTAAACCTTGCCTATCTTCGAACGTACCATCGGCATCACCAGTTTTAGATGGCGTAGCTATCATAATACAAACTACAGTTCTTGATGTATCACCAGGTCTCATATGGAAAGCACCTGTTGCCATCATAAACCTTTTATCACCAGGACCAAAGTCAACATCTGTTACACCTTCAGAAAGGTAGTTGTATCTAGCAACATCTTCGTCCTTATCTTCCCTTGAGTTCCAGTTTTTGAATGTTACTAGACCAAGTTGATTCGAATTATGATAATATGCCGAGTCTTTTCTTAAAAATTTATAATCAGGATGAGTTTCATCAGCTACATAAGTTGTATCACATAACTCTACCCCATTACCTAAATCAACACATTTGATTTCTTCTTGCAAATTACCATTTTCATCTAATAGAGGAGGTCTGATAATTGTTGGAGATTCAAGGAAGTCAAACCCAAGATATCCAAACCCTTGACCTTGCTCACCAAATTCACCATTAGTAAATTGATAAGCCAAGTTGAACTCAGGATCTTCATACCAGTAACTTACCCTATCATTCGAAGCACCAGGTATTTCAAATGGTCTTCTTGCCAAATCGACATCCATAATAGGAGCTAACCAACAGTCATAAAGTGTATCTTCTGACATATTTATAACATCATATAGACAAAAGAAGAAGTTTTGGTATCTACCAAAGCCCCAAGAATAAATTGTAAATTCATATTGTAATCCGAGAGGATAACCTTGCAATCTTCTTTGAGAAATTGATCCAACATATTGTGAGATATCTAAATCATGATAAGTAGTAAAAATATCTTCTCCAGATATCATTGCTGGTCCCTTAGGATAAACAGCTTGTCTTCTATCAGATTCATTATATTGGTAATAACCGAAATAACGGCTATATCCAACTGTATCACCAGGGTTAGTATCCCAAATTGGCCAATATGGTGTTTCACTATCTGTAGGATCTAAAGCTTTACCAGTTGTTCTAGAGTAATCTGTAGAAAAGAATACTTTATATTTCTCTGGATCTTTTTGAGATAATTCACCATCTTCTATACGACCTGGTGTTTGCCATGAATCGGCATTACTTGGGTCATAAGAAACAGAAACTAACTTACCTAAGTTATACTCAATTTGTTGAGTAGTACTATCGAAATAAGGTATTTTCTTTTGTGCAGCGTACCAAATACCACCACCATAGATGTATTGATTACGCGAATTTCTTGGGAAATAACCAGAACCAATTCTTTTAGGTTTATCATGTCCAATCATACCGTAATTTGAAATCACAGTTTCAATATTACTTAAGGTATTTTTTTGATAGTCTAAGAATCCTAATGGATCTCTTTGAACTTGATTTTCCTTCTTCTTCATGTATTTTTCATTTGGTAATGCTTGCGCTATTTGCAATGCAAATGTGAGCAGCAGTGAAATGAAAATAATTTTCTTTAGAAAATTCATATAAACTCCTAATAATTAATTTTTTTTCTTTTTTAGAACCTTATTACAGCACCAAAGAATATTGTTCTTGGTAATTGATACAAAGGTTTATTCTTATATCTAGTTTCATTTAGAGCGTTAACATAATTCTCGTATTGCTCTTCTCTTGTAACTATACCATTTTGATCCAAATCAGCTGCAATAAAGTAGTGTCTTTCACCAAATTGATTGTATTGATTACTATTATAAGAAGCTGCAACAGCTGGATTTGTTTGATCATAGTATGTATTAGGAGAAAAACTACCTTGTTGGATTATACTTAAGTTACCATCATCTAAAGAACTTTGAGTACCGCCATAAACAGCCGCCGCTTCAGTTCTATTTGTAGTATTGAATATATCTACATATAATTCGATTGATGTGTTACCCATTCCTTCTCCAAATAAATCACTCAATTGAAATCTCTTACCAAGACGAGTATCAATACTCCAAAGAGCTGGGCCTTCTAAAACGTTAAGCTCAGAAAGTTGACCAGTACCATTGATAGTAGTCAGTGTATAAGGAGAACCAGATCTTAAGTTACCTGTGAAAGTCAAATAAGCATTTTCTAATAAGTGAATACCACCTATTGCTGGACCTTCTTCAGTACCCCAATCAAAGTTCAATACTGCTGTTAGTCTATGTGTGATATCTCTTCCTAATCTAAATGTAGAAAGTGGAAGTGCCGGCTCTGAAGTTATCGGATCTAAGTTGAAAGATGTACTTGATCCAGCCTCAGAACTTGTACCACGAATAGAACCTAGAGTATAAGCAAGTCTAAATCCGAAATGATCTCTTACTCTTCTTCTTAAATCAATTTCAACACCTTTGTTTGTACCATATTGACCAACTTCAGCTATGTAGTATGGATCAACATCAGCAACATAAGCATAACCTAGTTGGTTATAAATATCATTATAGTATGCATTGATATCTAATGCAAAATCTTCTGTTAAAGCTGTAGAGTAACCTACTTCATATTTGTTAGTTCTTTGTGGTTCTATGTTCGGGTCACCTATTATAGGTGTTCTAATATTTCTTGAAACTAGATTTGTTCCATCAAACATATATTGTAGTTGCGGCATTTGATAATAAATACCAAAGTTCATTTTAAATACTGATTGATCAGTGATAGGGTAACTAGCATTTAATCTAGGACTTATCATTATCTTTGCTTCAGTTTCACTAAATCTATCAACTTCATCTATTCTTGGCAATGGGAATAATTCTGTTCTATAAACCGAATTAGCGTTAAACATGTCAAATCTCATACCTGGAGTTATTATTATACCTTCGAATGAAATTTGATCTTGAACGAAAACACCTGCTCTAAAAGGATGGAATTCGTCACTTGTCAACTCATAAACTTTAGGGTCTGGTGTATATATATTACCACCAAATTCAGAAGAATATACGTCAACTGTTTCAGAAGTAGTAGGGCTAGAGTTAGAATGGAAACCCATAGTATAAGTTCTAATCTCAAAACCCATTTGTATATTATGTTCGAATCTATCTCCTGAAATATATTTAGTAAAGTTACCATCAGCTTGTAAATAGTTACCTTTTCTGAATTGGAAACCATAACTTCCATGTCCGGTAAAGAAAGCATTAGTTCCATAAGGGTTTCTAAAAGTCGAGATAGGAGTACTTTCTACATATCCAGTTAGAGGGTTAGCTATATAATAATCTTCGCTATTAGCAGCTGTGCTACCGTCATTTGGTCTTCTTGTGATTAGTACAGGAGTATATTGATCAGGCAAGTTATCACGTGCACCGAATTCTAAATTTCTAGTTAAACTATTTATAGCATATTCATCAGTTGGTATCATTATATCAAAGCCACTGAAAAATGATGGGTCTGATCCAGGATTTGCTCTTCTACCTGTCATATCATTATTGATATTCGAAGATAATCTAATATCATAAAAAGCTGACGCTTCAGGAAAAGAATGAGTCATTTTAACGAAAACATTATTTACGTCGGTATTAGTTACATTTAGCTTTGCAAATCTTTCTTCTATACCATTAGAAACACCATCTATAACACCTTCTTGGTTCATATATAAAGTACTTAAACCTTGGCTTTCTAAGTTAGTTTGTCCTAATTGACCACCAACTGTTAAACTTATATCATTAGATATACCAAATGTCAATCTACCTGTTATATTTTTTACCCATGATCTTTGATTATCTAATTGACCAAGGTTTTCGCCGCCCATTATTTCATTACCTGAAAAATCTGTAACTACAGGAGCATAATATTCAAACCCAGAAGCTCTATTTTGTCTAAATTCATATCTACCTGTTAAGTAGAAAGTAGCTGATTTCATCAAATTATCTAAACCAGGTATAGGGCCACCAACTCCAAATTCGAAATTTGAAAGATTATCACCTTCTAATTGTCTACCTTCTCCTTGCTCTAGTACATCATACGAATTTCCATTTGCTACTAATTCGGCACCAACACCTTGGGAACCATTTAAAGATGGTAAATCAGATCTGTAAGCTATAAATCCTTCATATCTTTCTGAACTACCAGTTTTAACGACTGTATTGACAGTTCCACCAACAGCATTACCTTGTTGAGCGCCACTGCCACCTTTCTTTACTTGTACTTCTTCAGTAGCATACTGAGAAACCATTGGTGCATAAGTAGTTCCAGAACCACCAAATCCACCTGTAAATTGGTTACCCATATCTAGACCGTCTACTAATACTTGAGTATCTTCTGCTCTAGTACCACGAATGTTATAACCATTTCCACTATTAGTAACACCAGATGATTGTGTTACAATAGAAGTAACACCAGCCGTAGCCGTTCTTTCAAGTGCATTCTTGTCAAAAGTAGAAATAGATCCCACTTGAGTTTTTTCGACCATTTTGTCTGCTATTACTTCAATCTCAGTTGTTGTAAATGTTTTTAACTTGAAATCTACATCTGTAGTTTGATCAGCACTAACATTGATTTTTTTAATCATAGGCTCATATCCAGCATAAGAAACCTTAAGTTCATAAGAACCGGCTCTAACACCAGGTATGGCGAATTTACCATTTGCTTTTACATAAGCTCCTTGAGTAGTACCTACTATAAGCACAGAAGC
>JBFHKR010000049.1:0-17536 GCA_041595255.1 Chlorobiota bacterium | reverse complement strand
TATAATCAGGTAAATCTATTCTTTCTATAATTAATTCATCTTCATTAGTATTTATTAGAGTTAAAGTTTCAATTGAACTGTTACCTTGACTATATGCCGCAAATTGTAAAGTTCCTGTGTAATTTAACTTTTGTTCTAATACATTTGCTAGTAATGTAATAGTTCTTTTTATTCCACATGGTTCGAAATATAAGTTTAATGTTGAGTTGTATTTCCCTGGAGAATTCAAATCAAAAGTAATTGGGATTTTCGTGTTCTCATCTATAATTTGTGGTGATAAAGAAATTTTGAAATCCCCATCTTCCTTTAATATATTTACTAGGCTGATAGATTCATCAATTTCTTTTTCTGAAATGTTAATACCAACTTCAATAGTTTTATTTATCTCATCACAAGTATAGAATGTACCGAAGTCAATAGTATCTTTTATAACTAAGTTATATCCTCCTTCCTGTCTTTCAGCCTTCACATAAAAGGACGGCACAGCGCCAGCACAACCGGGAATCAACTTGAATTGATTACGTTTGTTTATTAACTTAGGACTAGATTTGGAATACTTCAATATGACTACTACAGTATCGCCAGGTGGAATAATAATAGGAGCATTCATAATTTCAAGTCCAGATGTGATATCATCTTTTCTTAATTCTACCTCTACTTTTCCATCATTATATGCATGAATAGAATCTATAATAAACTCATCACAACCAGAAAGAATACCGAAATCTAATGTATCTTCTACTATTCCAGAACTTGGAATAGTAACATAAGCTTTTAAAATTAATTTTATTTCACCTTCTAACCCAGTTTCTGATATCCAATCTATACTACTAGCATTGAATCTCTGACCAATATTTAAATCTGTTGTAGTTATATTATAAACTTTAGATTTACCTGGAAATAGTGTATCATTTGGTATAAAAGGATAAATAGCGAAACTGCCAAAGTTGTTAGTTCTTTTCAAAATTACCCATTCATCACCTTCATTTTTGATGGTAAGTGTTGTATCAACTATAAAAGTACAACTAATCAATACCCCAAAATCTATTGTATCCTTATCAGCAGTAACAATTACATTTGACTTACTTTTTTCTCCATTTAAACTAATTAGTAGCTCGTCACAGGAATTATTTATCTTAAGAGTATCATTGTATTTTCCATTAGTTAATGGTTTGAATTCAATAATGAGAGTTTCCGAACTATTACTTTTTAGTGTAATTGGAAAAGAATTTAAAATATAGAATGGAGGTAAAACTTTAAAATCTGATTTTTGATAAATAATATCATTATCTGACAAATTAGAAATAAGTAAAGAGTCTGTTTTAGAATTTTTAGACAATGATAGTTTAAAATCCAGTTTTTCTAGATTAGACTCAACCAACGTTGGGGACTTTACAACTGTAACAGAATAAGATGTGTCTCTACAATCACCATTGTAAAATATATAATAATATTTACCAATTTTATTTATTTCATAAGGCTCGCCAAAATTACTAATTTTAATTCCATCTTTAAATAAATAAACTAACTCCTTAGGGTCTTTTGGTTTAATATCTGCTCTGAGTTTGTAATCTATATTTTTACAGAAGTATACAATAGTATCTTTTGTAATTAAACTCCCATCTTCTTTTGCGATATATGAATTTGGTTGTTCAATTATTTCTATATAAATAGTATTTGACTCAGTTATACAACCATTGTTATTTTTTATTTCTAAGCGATAATAACCTTGACTATAAGCTAAGATTGAATCAGAATTATCTGGATCATAAAAATCAACTAGAATTGTTTCAGATTCACCAATTTCTTTTTTAAAATACCAAGCATAACTAAATTCATTTTTATCACTTAATATATTTGTATATAAAGTAGTAGTATCTATAGTACAAAACTTTGTTCCTAATCTAGAGTCAATTATAACTTCATTAGGGTTTTCTAATGTTAAATACTCTGTATTAGAATCGTTAATTTCATCTGAATATGCAATTCCTCTCCCATCTTCAATATTCCAAGAAGAACTTTTCCCATCATAAAAATTATATGCAAAAATTAAATATTTAGTGGTTGCTCCACAAATAGGGTTCTTATCAATAAATTCAGTTACATCTGAACCCTGTATGAAGGCAAGAATTTCAGAAGTAACGCAAATTTTTTGCCCTTCATAATATATTTTACCGTCAATTGGTTTACAAAAAGACTGTAAATCAGTTGTTTTTAAGATAATATATCCGCCATAGTCATTGGAGCCACTAGGTAGATTCACTTTATTCCAACTTAACCTAATAGTAGAATCTTTTTTCTGTATTTTCAAATTAGCATTATTATAAACGGGTTCTCTTAAAAATTGCCAAAACCTATAATTGATAGGTGCTCCTTTCGGATTTTTATTTGCTTTTCCTTTTGTACCAATTGGTGAGTGAAGAGTAATTGATTTTCCAGTGTCGTAGCCACTCAAATTATCTAAATTCAGATTATAATCATCCAATTTGTTAGCGTTACCTACAGAAATCGAATATCCTAAACTACAATCACCAACATATGCAATTTTTTTCCCAGATATTTTATAGAAATCACCTTGCGAAGAATATTTTACATGAGCTAATGCATGGACATTGGAACCACTAGCATTTAACAATTGTATTACATCTCCAAATTGTTGTAAGGACAACGAAGCAATACCATTCCAACTAGGTCTATCGAAAAATAAAGAATTCTCAGCGTCAACTTCTATGTATCCATCTCTTGGGTCCACATCTAATGCACCAGTACCCCTATGGTTAATAACAATTACAGTTCCTATTCTAAGCTTTTTCCAAAGGTTATTTGAATTAAATTTAACTCCTTTTTGCCATGAATTACCATCATTATACTTTTCAGTATTATCCCTTAGTTCATAACCAGTTAGACTTGTATTATCCTTAGTAATTAGAATTTCAGTCCATTCATTATTAAAATCTGAGTCATTATAATATTCTGAGATTACAGCCTCCTGACCAATGGATATCATTGTAGAAGCTAATAATATTATTATGTATATTGCATTTCTCATTCTAATTTTTATGTCATTTTATTATAACATTAACAACAACTGTAAAAATAATGAATTATAAATCGATTGACAAATTTCCTTCAAATGCTATTGTAATTTTATTAATAATTGGAATTACATTAGGATTCAATTTGTTCGGTTCATTGGTAACAATTGTCTCTTTGCAACTAGATTTGGGGATTGACCCGAAGTTAATACAAGCCATGTCTCAATTGATTTTTTTGTTTGGGTTGACTTTACTTATTTCTAATATTATTCCTTTGAAATTCAAAGTGTTGTTTAGATTAGAAGAAAATATTGAATTAAAGTTTATATTTTATGGAGTTGTGGGGTTATTTTTCTTAAATTTATTTAATACAGGTTTTGTTTCTCTTCAAGAATATATGATCCCAGAATCATTAATGGGATTGTATCAAGAATATGTAGAGTTAATGGAATCAATCTATGAGAAAATGTTAATGGGGAAAGACGCATACGATTTTTTATTGGCAATTTTAATTGGAGCTGTGATACCTGCTATATCAGAAGAATTTCTATTTAGAGGTTTCGGGCAAAGATCTTTAGAAGAAAAAAATTCAGTCCTATTCTCTGTATTAGTAACTGGTACTATATTTGGTGTAATTCATTTTAATCTTATTAACTTATTCCCTCTTATCTTAATCGGTATTTTTCTAGGATACTTAGCACATTACTCAAAAAATATTTTGGTCCCTATATTTATTCATTTTTTAAATAATGCTGTTTCAATTTTATTTTTTTATATCGGTGAGCCAGACTTGTTCAATGATGAGACAAATCTAACTTTTTTTAATTCTATTCTAATTACATCTACTGGATTGATTGGTGTCCTAGCTATAATTATAATTCTGATTCGATCTGGAAATTTAAAAAACGTATAGGAGCCAAATTACCTACCATTTCTAGATAATAATAATTAAGTGCATTTTTAACATTCATTGTAAATTTTGTTTTTGTATCAAATATATCTGAATATACTGACATACTTAAATCTAGAATATGAGCATCAATCTTCAAATCATGGTCATCAATCGTTTGTCCTAAGTTATTATCAATTTCATTATATTTACTTTTATATCGATAGTCTATTTGTAACTCGAAAGGTAGTAATTTATAATTTAATGAATTGTACCAAAGATAGTTAGATCTATATTTCAAATCTTTATTTTCAACTATATTCTTAGGATTCAAATAGGTCAATGACGATTTAAAAGTGAGATTTTCTTCTGTTTTAAATGTCATATCTATTTCAACACCAGATATTTCTGCTTCTATTACATTCATAAATTTAATTACTGCTTGAGAGGTAGATTCTAATGATGGCTCTATCAAATCATCATATTTATTATAAAATCCAGAAATATCAAAATTCAAATAGTTAGTTGAATTAATTATATCATAACTTATACCTAATTCTATTGATTGACTTACTTCAGATTTAAGCTTAGTATTTGCTATTACATTAAATCCTTGAAATTGGACAGAAGCAAATCGTTCAGCTAAAGATGCGGCTCTAAAACCTCTCCCGTATGAACCTCTTAGAGTTATATCATCATTAATAGAATAATTTAACCCAAATTTTGGGCTGAATTGGATTTTAGAATCGATAGTGTCTAATAGCTCCTGATCTGTTCTTATTCCTACAGTAGCTATCAAACTGGATATCGATTTGTTTTCTAGTTGAGTATAAGCACCTAATATAGTTTGAGTATTATCTCCATAAGTAAAAGAATTAACTTGATTAATTCTAGTTTCAACTCCTGAGATTAAAGCATTTTCATCATTAATAATATTCGAATATTGTGTTTCAAAAAAGTAAGTATTCCCAGTAGATTCTCTGTATTCTGAATTATCTACATCCAACATATTAGAAAAATATGTATTAAATACCCCTAACTTAAAATTCAAAAAACTAATATCATTTAATATATGTTTTACATTTGTTGAAATGGCAAGTTTATTTGATGTAATTGCAATGCTTTCGTCTGTATTAGTTGGGGGTATTAGTGCGGAGTCTAGTCCATTCCAATATACCCAATCATCAGTTACAGAAGTAGAATAATTCGCCGTTAGTTCGAAATTTGTATAATCTGAAAAATCATATAATTGTTTTAAAAATAAAGATATTCTATCGCTTTTGTCATATCTTTTATAGCTATCACGAGAAAACAAAGAAACCGATCCCATAATGCCATAATCACCGAACTTCTGTGAATATGCAAGGTCTAATCCCCTATTTATTAGTGATTTATCGCTCCAACTCCATTGCTCATATTTAGGAGAATCATATAATCCTGAATAAAGTCTCGCTCTAATCATTGGATTGTAAGATGGTTTGGCAGTTAATACATTAATAACACCACCAAGAGCAGATGTTCCATAAAGGGCAGAACCAGCACCTTTTATGACTTCAACTCTATCTATAAATAGTATAGGAATAATATCGAATTTTATATCATTGTTATCTGCTGAAAGTAAAGGAAATCCATCTTGTAGAAAAATTGTTCTTGTGCCTACGCCAAAAGAAAATCCGGAAGACCCTCTAATAGAAACATTATCTTGATTTACTTCAACACCAGGTACATATTGTAATGCATAATCTATAGAGGAAATGTTTCTTGTAGAAAAATCTTCACTTTTTATAAGTGAAACTGATATAGGAACATTTTGTATAGATTCTGTTTTTTTATTTGCGCTAACTATCAACTCATTTGAATGATATGTTTTTCGTTCTAAATTAATAAAAATAGAATCATTTGAATTTGCTACTATGATTTTCTTTTCATATCCAGCATAAACTATTTCTAAAAGTACAGAATCACTAGAGCTTTTGATAAAAAAATAACCTTTTCTGTCAGTTATATCTCCTAGTAGTGTATTTAATATAGAAACTCTAGCGCCTATAATTGGTTCTTTATTATCATTGTCAACTATAACTCCTTTTACATCTGCTATGACAGATGTTAAAGTAATTAACAATAAAAGAAAAATATATTTAAAAAGGTTGCGGTGGGAAATCATTCCAGTCTACCTCTATTTCTATGTTTTTTCTATCACCAAAATCTAAACTTATCATTGCTGGTTCAGTTTTAATACTATTATTATATACACCAACTATTCTTTGCATAGTTATATCTGACTCATATTGCCAAGCTACTACTATATACTTCAAATCTAAAGGTAATTTCGAGTAGATGAATTCTATATTTTTACTATCTATATCGTAATCTGTAATTAAATCGCTTATCGTAGCATTTCCATTTGTTATCTCTCCTAATAAACTTTCAGATGGAGGTAGCTTGAAAGCAGCAACTCTTAATCCAAATACACTATCTTTTTTAGGCCAATCGTTTATAAATTTGATATTAATATTTAGACTCGCTGACTGATCTTTATTGAGTGGAGCTAGTCCCTCGTCACAAGAAAATAAGAAAAGAGAAAATAGAATTAATAATATAGTATTGTATTTTTTCATAAAATAAATCTACTTAATTTCGTTTAAATTTAATATTTTTTTAATAAGTTTGGTAATTCTATGAATAAATTGAAATTTTTGATTTCATTAGCAACTTCTGCTCTTTTATTTATTTCCTGTACAGAAACAGAGCATAAACACGATGATTTAGGTCATGAAATCAAAAAAGAATCTTCTCATATTCATTCTGAAGAAGTTAATATAGAATCAGCATTAGTTATACTTTATCCAACTGAAGGTAGTGAAACTAATGGTCAAGTAACATTTACTAAGATGGAAGATGGTAGAATAAAAGTCAATGCTGAAGTATATAATCTAAGCTCTGGAAAACACGGATTCCATATTCATGAATTTGGAGATTGCTCGTCACCAGATGGCAAATCAGCTGGTGGACATTTCTTTACTGAGCATGATAATCACGGTGCATTGGAAGATCATAATACTCATGTTGGTGATTTAGGAAATCTAGATGCTAACAGCGATGGAATAGCAAAAACTACATTTATTACTGATAAACTATCTTTTTCAGGTAAGAATAGTATTATTGGCAGAGGAGTGATTGTACATGAAGGTGAAGACGACACTAAGACTCAGCCTACTGGCGGTGCTGGTGCTAGAGTTGCTTGTGGTGTGATTGGTATTTCAAAATAATAATTATAAAAAAAGCACTACAATCATGAAAATGATTTAGTGCTTTTTTATTTTTGTACGAGAGATGGGATTTGAACCCACACGACCTTAAGGTCACTGCCCCCTCAAGACAGCGCGTCTGCCAGTTTCGCCACTCCCGTAAAGAATTTATTTATTTAAAAGTCTGTCAATAACATCGACATTCACTTTCCATCTTCCGAAATTATCTTCATCATAAGGTCTAGAACCATGGTAATCAGAACCACCAGTTGCAATTAGTTTATTTTCTATACACCAACGTCTCCAATACCTGATATGATGTTCATTATGAGATGGGTGAAGTACTTCAATTCCATCTAAACCATTTTTTATCATAAATCGCATTTCTTCTTTAGTGACATATTTGTTAGGGTGAGCAACAACAGTTTTGCCACCTGCTTCATGTACAAGTCTGATAGCATCTACAATGTCAAATTTTTCTTTACCTTCAAAAGCTGGTAGATTATCACCTATATATATGTCAAATGCTTCTTTGTAATTTTTTACATACCCACCTGCGAGCATTTCCTTTGCAATATGCGGTCTAGTGATAGAAGCTCCTTTGGCTTTCTTTTTTATTAGATCCATATCGAGGTTTATATCGTGATCAGCAAGTTTACTTACGATAATCTCAGCCCTTTTTTCTCGAGATTTCTGTAGATTTAGTAATTTATCATTTAATTCTTCATGAAAAGGATCAATACCATATGAGAGTAAATGAATTTCTTTTTCATCTACGTGAGTTGTTAATTCCACACCTGATAAAAATTTAAATTTATAATTTTCGATTATTGTTAAACCTTCAACTACTCCTGATAATGTATCATGATCCGTAATACTAAAACCCGAGAAACCAGCTTTCTTAGCTTTTTCAAATAATTGTGTTACAGTAAGTACACCATCGGAGTGTACTGTATGAGTATGTAAGTCTGCTTGTAAATTCATTATACTTCGTAGAATTTTAATAAGCTTTCGATAACTTGAGAAGGTTGTATTTCAATTTTCTCACCAGTCTTTCTATATTTTAACTCAACTTTATTTTCTTCTAATCCTCTATCACCAATAACAACTTGCAATGGAATTCCTAACAAATCGGCATCTTTGAACTTGAATCCTGGTCTTTCTTTTCTATCATCTAACAAGACATCAAATCCTAGTTTTTCAATTTCTACTTTTAATTGATTACATACTTTTTGCACATTTTCAGATTTATCATATGCAAGTCCTAGTATATGAACGTGAAATGGAGTTAGTCCTTTGTTCCATACTATACCGTTTTCATCATGGTTTTGCTCTATTACACATGCTAGAACTCTTTCAACTCCAATTCCATAACTACCCATAATAATTGGTTTTTCTTTACCATTTTCATCTAATATTTTAGCACCTAAAGCTTCGGAATACTTAGTACCTAACTTAAATATATGTCCTAATTCAATGGCATTAACAACCTTAAGTGGATTACCCGAAATTGTATCAGCTTCACCTTCTAAAACTGTTCGGAAATCTGCATATCCATCAATTTTACAGTCTCTATCTAAATCAATATTCTTGTAATGGTAGCCATCTTCATTAGCACCACTTACTAGTCCATTTGCCCCTATTAAAAGATTATCAGCAAAAACCTGAACCTTCTCTTTAATTTTAATTGGACCGAGTGAACCTGGATGTGCACCAAAAGCATTTAGTATTTCAATTTCGTCAGCAGGTCTGACCTGATTAGTTCCAGAAAATGATTGTAGTTTTGACTCGTTTAATTCATCTATTCCTCTCATTAGAATCAAAACTATTTTAGAATCAACTACATATACGACTGATTTAGCACATCTATTAATTTCAAGACCAAATTGTTCTGTTAAATCTTTAATAGTTTTCGCATTTGGAGTAGCAAATTTCTCAATTTCTGGGCAGTTTTCAATTTTACCAACAGGTTCTACTTCTGATATTGCAACTTCTATATTTGAAGAATAACCTGAATCATAGTTTACAGCGCAAGTATCTTCACCAAATGGGTTTTCTACCATAAATTCTTGTGATTTACTCCCACCCATTGCACCAGAAGATGCTCCAACTACAAAAAACTTAATACCACATCTTTCGAAGATTTTGTGATAAGCTTCAGAATGCTTTTCATAACTCAAATCTAACCCTTCTTCTGTAGCATCTAATGAATAAGAATCTTTCATTAGAAATTGACGCCCTCTCATAACACCAGACTTAGGTCTTGGTTCATTTCTGAATTTATTTTGTATCTGATACCATATTTGTGGTACTTCCTTATATGATTTTATGCTTTGTGAAGCATGGTAAGCTATTATTTCTTCGTGTGTTGGTGCTAAAATAAGATTGTCTCTATTCTTGATATGGAACATAACATCTCCCATTGCCTCTACCCTATTTGTTTGTTCCCATATTTCTTTAGGATTTAGAGCAGGTAATAAAAACTCTTGACCTCCAATAGCATCCATTTCCTCTCTAAGAATATCTTGTACTTTTTTTAGGGCTTTATATCCAAGAGGTAACCAGGAAAATACACCAGCTGCTATTTGTCTTATTAATCCAGCACGAAGCATTAGTTGATGCGAAGGCATTTGAGCATCATTTGGAATTTCCTTTAAAGTAGGAATAAAAAATTGACTTTGATACATTTTATCATTATTTAATTTATCATAAAGCCAAATTTAAGAAATTAGAGTTTATGATTAATTATAATTATGTAATTATATCGGTAAGAGTTCTAAACATAAGGTATTTGTTGTCAGTTGATGTGGATTTTAATTCTTCATCTACTTTAGAAAGTATCGAAATTGAGTTTTCTATATCTCTTGGTGAGTATTTGTTCAAAGTATTTATATATTCATCAATAAAATATGGGTTTACGCCTATTTTACCTGCAAGTTGAAATTTATTAGACGTAGCTTTTCTTTCATCAATAAGTTTGAACAAAGTTAGAAAATACCTCGTCAAAGTTATAATAATTAAAACTGATTGGTTAGAATGCATCAATAAATTGTCTGTAATTCTTAGCGAAGTGTCTAGATCTCTCTTTCCAACAGACTTAGTTAATTCGAACACATTGTTTTCTTTATTAATTCCAACTATTTCTTCTACATCGTCAATTGTTATTTTATTTTTGTTACCTAGATATACATTTAGTTTATCTAATTCGCTATCAATTTCTCTGATTGAATTACAACTCAGTGCTATAAGATTAGCAGTTTGTATATCAATTTCTTTCTTATATTTTAAAGCTCTTTTTACTATCCATTCAGGAATCTCATTATCATATAGTTTAGGAAATTCTATAAATAAATCATTCATGATTAAGAATTTCAAAACTTCAGGCAATTTATCAATCTTTGATTTGGCAGTAGAGACTTTTTTGGGATTGCTCAATTCCTTTGTAATGCCATTTAGTCGTGTAGGTACACCTATAAAAAGAAGAATAGTATCGGGATTCGGATTTCGCAAGTAATTAACTAGTCCTGGAAATGATTTTCGTTTATTTTTATATAAAGTATCAAAGTTATTTATGATGAGTAATTTTTGAGGTGAAATCAATGATAAATTGTTACAATTATCAACTATTTCTTGTTCAGTAATTATTGAACCATCAAGCCGTTCAATTGAGTTTGTATCTAACCCATTGCTAATCATTTTATTCGTGAATATTGTAACAAATTCGTCAACCAGGAAGGATTCCTCTCCAAATATTAGTAGTGAATTTGGTAACTCATTTTGTTTGTAATTATAAGGCATATTCTAATCGTTATTGTCAGCTAACATTAATAATTTTTGAGGAATTTGATCTGATTCTACACATCTATAAAGTGCTTTCAGAGAGTCATTAGCAACTACTTCACCTTTATTAGCTATTAGAAGTCCAGATGAACTATAGTAGCTTTCTGCGAATATCATACCCGGTTTAACGTTTGTAATATGTATTCTTTTTACTAAAAACCCTTCTATTTTTTTTCTTTCAGATTCGGCTAATTTAATAAAAAGATGTACCAATTCAGGATCAAATTTTATATTCTTCTGATCCTCCATATATTCAAGTATATTATCAAATTTACGTTGAGTCTCTTGTAAGTAATCCATAGCATTAGACTTCTGAGATATATCTGACATATAGTCTAATTTTAACGACTTATGCATCGCATTGTGATAGAAATCTACTATATTGATGATTCTAGCACCGATTTTTATTTGATTTTTTTGTTTTTTCTCAGGAAAGCCAGTACCATCAAAATTTTCATGATGTTCGTATACTATATCTGCTACTCCATGCAATGCTTTGTGATAATGTAATAATTCTCGACCAATATCTACATGAAGTTTATATTGTTTCATTTCTCTGGAATTCATTTCAGACATTGTTTTAAAAAGCGCTGTGTCTCTAAAGCCTATTTTTCCAATATCGTGCAACAACCCTGCTGTACTAATCTCAAAAATGTCTTCTTCATTAAGATTCATCAACTTAGCCATTTTACCTGACATATCACCTACAAATCTAGAATGACTATTTTCATAGTATCTTTCAGTCAAATCTAGTGTAAATTGAAGTGTTTTTATAGTATCATAGACATTATTTGCTAACTGATATCCTAATTTTTCTATTTTTTCTTCTAGTTCTTTCGTATTATTGCTCATAATTTTTTGTTTTCTTCGTCTATAACATTATAATCGGAAGTTAAGGAATTTTATTTAGGTATTTAAGAAAGTAAAACTAATTGTGGAAATATAACTTGGAGTTTAAAGATTATTATAAAGTGCTTGGTGTAGATAAAACTGCAAGCCAAGATGAAATAAAAAAGGCTTATAGAAAATTAGCTCAGAAATACCACCCAGATATGAATCAGAATAACAAAGAATCTGAAGAAAGGTTTAAAGAAATTTCAGAAGCATATGAGGTATTGAAAGATAAAGATAGAAGAGCGAAATACGATAATCTCGGTAGTAGATATAATCAGCATAGACAATCGGGCGGTGTGAATAGCGATTTCGATTGGTCTGATTGGTTTTCTGGTCAGCAAGGGCAACAAAGATATAGTAATGTTGGTGACGTATTTGCAGGTCAGTCAGGTGGTGGTGTATCTGATTTCTTTGAAAGAATTTTTGGAGGAGGATCAAGAGGTTATGGTCAAAGAACTAGCAGAAATAGACCTCAAAAGGGAAATGATTATAAAACCAATGTAACTTTGACTTTAGAAGAAGCATATAATGGAACATCTAAAAATCTTAAAATAAATAATGAAAGAATAAGTATTAATTTCAAGCCTGGGATTGTTGATGGGCATGAATTAAAATTATCTGGAAAAGGTATGCCGGGTAAAAATGGTGGTCCTAGTGGTGATTTATATATAAAAGTAAGCATACCTCTACCCGATGGAATAGAAAGAAATGGTGATAATATTACAATTGAGAAATTTGTTTCTCTGACTAGTATGGTACTTGGAGGAAAAGAAACTATAGAAGTTCTAGGTAACAAAATAAATTTCAACTTAAAAGAAAGTACTCATTCAGGTAAAAAATTGAAATTTACAGGTTTAGGATTTAAAAATTACAAATCCTCCACACGAGGTGATTTATTTGTCAAGCTGTATCCTAAACTGCCTGAAAAATTGAATGCTAAACAAAAAAAATTATTTGAAAATTTAAAAGCATTGGAATAATTATTTTACAAAAGCCAATGCTTTTCCGTTTTCACCATCCATATAGATTTTTAATTGTCCATTTCTTTTGAAATGCTCAACATTAATTAATCTTACTACATTCTCATATTTTTCAGCATCATCCACGAACTGAGAGAGACTATTAGGTGTATCTAAAAAAAACTTTTCATTAAAAATAGTTCCATCTTCATCTGGATAAAGAGGTAGATACTTAATATTAGCTTCTACTAAATCTTGGAAAAAATGAGTACCGAAGGATAATTCTGGTACGTAGTCTTTATTTTTTCTAGCAACTTCAATTAACATAGCTGTGTTATTAATATCTGAGTAATTCACAGAGACACCTAATTGAATATCACCTTTACTACCCCATCTACCAGGACCAATCAATATAAATCTTCTTTTAGGTAATGATTGATTAAGTTGACCTATAATTTTTCCAATATTTCGCATATCATCATCTGTTTCAAGTGAAGAGTATCCTTCAGAAGTAACATATACTACGAATCCAATATCATCAAACATCCCATTATTTATATATTTATTACTACTGAATATTTTAGATTCTTCTGATACGTCTGGTGGTATAGTTATTTGACTTTCCGCTCCAAATTGTGATTGTGGTCGACATTGAAGCAAATATAGAACATCTCCATCAGATGCAAATTCTATATCAACAGGACTTTGGTAAGCTTCTGAAAGTTCTTTAAGTATAGAATTCATTTTCTCTATGAAAGTAGTATTCTTAACTAAACCATTAAAAGTAATTACAGAACTTTCTTTTGTGAAATCAACAAATGAACTTACTGGATCAACTAAAGTTTGTCCTCTAACAAACGATACTATCTTTTCGATTCCAGGATAATTACCATTACATTCTTTAATCACTTCTTCAAAATCAACCGATTCGAATTTGCTAGTTTCTAGGTTAATTACATCCACTTTATTCTGTGAATATCTTATAGTGTCTTTAACAGTCTGGTTTATTTTAATATCAGGAGAACCAGGCGAAATTAGTTTAGGGTAATCATCTATTGTCCTATCAACAGCTCGAGTTCCTAAACCAGCAACGATTCTAATAACACCATCTTCTCTATTGATCCGACTAGACCACCTAAACTCATTATGGCTCATTGCTACTCCTGCATATGCAGGTAAGAAGTATTTACCTAACTTATTGCCTACAACTTCTTGTATCAGAATTCCCATTTCTTCTCTAAAATCAAGAAGTTCTTTCTCTTTTCTATACTGAATAGGATCTGGGCCTAATGTACTTGAATATACCTCAGCTATTGCATTAGTTAATGCATTTAGTCTCTCTTCTTTAGTACCAACATTTGAAATAAATAATGATTTATACTTACCAGTAAATGCAGCTTCGAAACTATCTTCTAACAAAGATGAGGACCTTATCACTATTGGCTTACCCTCTAAATCATCAAGAATAATATTGAAAGCATTTATTGCTTCAGGTGTAAATTTTGAATTTTTGAATATATATTCTATAAATGAAAATTCAAGATTAATGTGTTCTAATGTTTGATACTTTACATAGTTAAATTCGTCTAAAGCGTTATAGTTAATGAATTCTAAAATTCCATCTGATGTAAGAAACCAACTTTTAGGAGTTCTAACATTTTCAAGTATAGGTATCTTTTGTTTCTTAACATTTAAAATCTGCTCAGCAAGAATCATACCTGCACTTTTACCTCCTACTTTACCATATCCATAAGATGGCCCTAGAAATCTTTCGAAAATTTTCTCTATAGCAATTAATGTTATATAATGCTTAGCTATATTTATATATTTTAGATTTTCACTCAAAAATCTATAAATAATAGCAACTCTTACTCCAACTCTTTCATCAACGCTAGTGAATTCTTTACTTCCACCATGTTGGAAATAAGTTTTCAATGCTTCTACCACATCCACTAAAGGTGCGTGTCTTTTTTCTAAAACTCTTGATAAATTTGATAATTTTTCTTTGTGTAACCATTGAGTAATTTGTTGTGTTAACTCATCATCAGGTATATACTTATCAGCTATATCGAAAACTTTTTTTATTATTTCTCTAGGTATAAGTGGATTCCCTTTTGGCTTCGGCCAATTAGGTCCAACTGATTGTGAGTGATTTTCATCTGTGAAAGTAGGATTCAATTCTTCAATTAGAAAGTAAATCTCAGGTATTTTCATTCTTTCTAAATGAATTATCATCTTACGGCACAACTTATATAATATTGAATTATCTTGATAAACAAGATGATCTAATATTATCTTCCACTCAGGTTTGGTAGGTAGAACTCTTTCCTTTTTCTCTTTCATATTAGTACTTCACTATTAAATAGAGGTATTATTTTAAACATCTATTATCATTTCGTAAATTTGAGAATATATAATAAGAAAATTTAAGGAAAATATGAAAACTAGAATAGAAAAAGATACAATGGGTGAAATAGAAGTTCCATCTAATGCATATTATGGTGCTCAATCAGCTAGATCTTTGATACATTTTGATATTGGCATAGAGACTATGCCACGAGAATTGATAAGAGCAATGGGTATTCTAAAAAAAGGCGCTGCTCAGACGAATACAGAACTCGGATTAATGGAGCAGTCGAAATTAGATTTGATAAGTCAAGCAGCAGATGAAGTAATCTCTGGTGAATTAGATGCTCATTTCCCTTTATCAATATGGCAAACTGGTTCAGGGACCCAATCAAATATGAATTCTAACGAAGTTATTGCTAATAGAGCAATCGAATTAGCTGGAGGCGAATTAGGTAGTAAAACGCCTATTCATCCAAATGATGATGTTAATAAATCTCAAAGTTCGAACGATACTTTTCCAACAGCTATGCATATTGCTGCTGCTGAACAACTAAATAATTACTTACTACCTGCATTAGCAGAGTTGAGAGTAACACTTAATAATAAAGCCATAGAGTTTAAAGATATTATCAAATCGGGTCGTACACATCTTATGGATGCAACTCCTTTAACTTTAGGTCAAGAGTTTTCTGGATATGTACAACAATTAGATAAAGCTATTGAACGAATTAGCTTAGTTTTACCAGGGCTATATGAATTATCACTAGGTGGTACTGCCGTTGGTACTGGACTAAATTCGCACCCTGACTTTGCTGTAAAATCAGCAGAGAATATTGCTAAAATAACAGGCTTACCTTTCGTAACAGCGCCAAATAAATTTGAATCATCATCTGCACACGACGCAATTGTATTTGCTCATGGTGCATTAAAAACACTTGCCGCTTCTCTAATGAAAATCGCAAATGACATTAGATGGATGGCTTCTGGGCCACGTGTTGGATTAGGTGAAATATTTATACCAGAAAATGAGCCAGGTTCATCTATTATGCCAGGTAAAGTAAACCCAACACAATCTGAAGCTATGACTATGGTTGCTGTTCAAGTTATGGGGAATGATGCAGCTATAAACTTTGGTGGAAGTCAAGGTAACTTTGAACTTAATGTATTTAAACCAGTTATGATTTATAATTTCTTGCAAAGTACTAGACTATTAGCTGATACATGTAGAATGTTCAATGTTCATTGTGCTGTTGGTATAGAACCAAATAGAGAAAAACTTGAAGAATATGTAAATAAATCATTAATGCTTGTAACAGCTCTTAATCCACATATAGGATATGACAAAGCAGCTAAGATAGCTAAAAATGCTCATCAGAAAGGAATTACTTTGAAAGAATCAGCACTCGAATTAGAAATACTAACAAGTGAAGAATTCGACAAATATGTAAAACCTGAAGATATGTTAGCACCTAGTATTTAGTTTCATGAAATTGTGATTTATGCCCGCATAATAGCGGGCTTTTTTTTATGCAAATACAAAATAACCATAGCTTAAAGAATTTTAATACTTTTGGAATAGATGCCAAATGTAAGCGATTAATAATACTCAAATCTGAAGATGACATTGTTGATTACTTTGATAATCAGAATAATGGGACACCTTTTCTATTATTAGGTGGCGGCTCTAATCTATTAATCAAGAATGATTTGGATTACGATGTTTTAACACCATCAATGAAAGGAATTGAAGTAATCAATGATGATGAAGACTCTATTACTTTAGAAGTAAAGGCTGGGGAAAATTGGCATAAATTTGTTGAATTTCTTGTTAATAATAATTATTTCGGATTTGAGAATCTAGCTCTTATACCTGGAAATGTTGGGACTGCACCTATACAAAACATAGGGGCTTATGGGGTTGAGCAAGAAAAGCACTTTATTAGCTTAAGAGGATATAATATTGATTCTAAGCAATTCGAGATATATACGAAAGAAGAAAGTAAATTTGGATATAGAAACTCAATTTTCAAATCAGACCTGAAGAATAAGCTTATTATTACTTCTGTCCGATATAAATTAAGCAAAACAGACAATCCTAATTTAAGTTATACAGAGTTAGAAAACTACTTGATTCAACATAAGTTAGAAGCAACAGCTAAGAATGTTTTTGATTCTGTCATTTATATAAGATCAAATAAGCTACCCTCCCCTAGTGAACTTGGTAATTCTGGTTCATTCTTCAAAAACCCAATCATCACTCAAATCGATTTCAATAGAATATTATCTGAATATTCTGATTTAAGAGGATTCCCACAAAATGAT
>JBFHKR010000048.1:0-17560 GCA_041595255.1 Chlorobiota bacterium | reverse complement strand
TTGAAAAAGACCAACTAGGAGTGATAGAACTTCAAGAGAATTGCTCTTACGTCAGTGTACACGCTAACATAGCCAACAAGGCAATAGACAAAACCAATAACACAAAACTGAAGAAAAAGAAAGTTAGGATAAGTGTGGTGTAGGTACGCAATGGCAATTTCTCAATTTTATATGGCAATATTCCCTAAGAAAGGAATAATTGAATACTTCGGAGAAGTACCCAAAGTATTAGAAGTTGATTTTCAAAAAATGACTAAAATTTTTTTGAATGATAATATAAATGATGAAGATGATTACTTTGAATTTATACAACATAAGTGTTGGAGCATTTCAAAAATCAATTCCGAAGAGATTATTAAAATAATTGATAATATATTAGATAGAGCCAATTGGGGAAATAGTACAAAGGCTAATAATTGGAAAACAGAAACGGATGAAACAGATAATGATGCTTGGCTTTTAGTTGATGAAGAAAACAACATTTTAGAATTCACATTTAGAGCAGATCTAAGGCAACCTCAGCTTAAATTTTTATTAGAAATGATTGAACTATGTATTGAAAAAGATTTCTTATTGATGGATATAAGCGGCAATGTTGTTAAACCAGATTTAGAAAAAGTAATAGAATTGGTAAAACAATCAAATGCCTTCAAATCTATTGTCAATACAAATCAATATTTCGCAGATTTTGAGAATGAATAATTTTGAATTATTACCAATTATTGGTATTTTTGGGTAATTAATTAAAAATATTGGTTTATAATATGGGAAAAAATACATCCATATCATTAGGTGACTATTTCGATCAATTCGTTCAAAATCAAGTTTCAGTTGGTAGATATAAAAATGTTAGTGAAGTAATCAGAGCTGGACTTCGTCTCTTAGAAAATGAGGAGAGCAGAGTAATTGCTCTAAAGAATGCTATTCAAAAAGGACTAAACAGTCCAATAGTTGAAGATTTTAATTTTGAGGAGAATCTAATAAATCTAAAATCTGAAAAAAGAAAAAATGGCTAAAGTAAAATTTAGACAAGAAGCCATTAATGACCTATCTAGTATTTGGGAATATACATATAACGAATGGTCTGAAAATCAAGCTGACGAATACTATCATTTAATAAAGTTAGCTTGTAGTGAAATTGGATTTAATCCTCAAATCGGAAAAAAATACCTCGAAATTAGAAAGCAATTATTCGGTTTTAGAATCAGAAAACATATTATATTCTACCACCTTGTTTCAGATAAAGAAATAGAAATTATAAGAATCTTACATGAGCGTATGGATCTGAAAGATAGATTAATAGATTTGTAATAATTAGTGTAAAAGAAAGCTAGGATAAGTGTGGTGTAGAGTATGAACAACGAAATAAAAAAATCAATCCACTCTTGGATAACCAGAATTGATGAAAGTGAGGATATTCCAGAATCTATAATAGCGTTTAATTTTGGAATAATAGAAACAGAAAGTGGCTATCAGGTTTATTTGATTGGTGCTCGTGATTACGATTTGGAAGATGATGATTGGGCTTGTGAAGTAGACTTTATACCTGAAGAAAAATATTTGGACTTAGGGGCAGACTCTAACAAATGGGATTGGGAAGAAGTACAATCAATTGTAAAAGAAAGCGTAGAACAATTTATTATTACCAGAGTTTCAACTATAACTTTTGTTCATAAAGCCGAATACTTGACCACTGGATTTGATGATGGGGATTTAGAGAGGATAGAGAAATAAATGACTCAAAAAGAAAAAACAAGATTACACAAACGTAACAAGAACAGAGAGCGTTACGACCTAAGTGCACTATTAGTATCTAATCCCGAATTGGCGAATCATGTGAAGCCCAATAAATATGGTGAAGATTCTATTGATTTCGCTGATCCATCTGCTGTCAAATTGCTTAACAAAGCATTACTGAACCACTATTATGGAATAGCAAATTGGGATTTTCCTGATACTAATCTATGTCCTCCTATACCCGGAAGAGCCGATTACATACACCACATAGCTGATTTACTTTGCGAAAACAACTATGGCAATATACCAACTGGTGACAAGATTATCTGCTATGATATTGGCGTAGGCGCTAATTGTATATACCCAATAATTGGGGTAACGGAGTATGGTTGGAATTTTATCGGTTCGGACATAGACCCCAAATCTATCGAATCAGCGGAGAAAATTGTAGCTTCAAATCCATCGCTCATAGGTAAGGTTGAACTCCGATTACAAGAAGATAGAAGCGATGTATTCTACGGGGTGATAGGTAGAGAAGAGAAATTAGATTTGTGTATTTGTAACCCTCCATCACAAGCTTTAACTAATGAGAGCCATATCAAATCCAAAAGTAAGTTTAAAAATCCAGCTATTGAAAATCCAGGTTCTTCCGAACTGAATTCAGCTATTATTTACGAAGAGTTAGTTTGCGAAGGTGGTGAGCTTATATTTATATTAAATATGATCAAAGAAAGTCGCAATTACTTGAGAAATTTCCTCTGGTTTTCAACTTTAGTTTCCAAAAAATCGAACGTAAAGTCTATATTTGACAAATTAAAAGATAGTGGAGCAAAGAGCATAAGAACTATTCCTATGGGGACAGGCAACAAATCTACTCAGCTAGTAGCTTGGACATTCTACACCAAAGAAGAACAAAAAGAGTGGCGAGATAGTAGGTGGGGGTAGTATTAAATAGCTGAAATAAGAAATAAATTTCGCATCAAATTCCTTATTTCACACTTTTTTGTATTTTAAGCACACTCAAAAGTGCTTATTCAAATTTATTCAAGCAAATAAAGCATATTATGTACGCTTACTATTTAACAAATTAATGAATTTAACGGAAAAACATATAGATTACGAGAACACTTGTCGAAAAATGCTAGTAGGTAAGACAATTAGTGGGGTAATCTATGGAGAAGTCAAATATACAGAAGATATTAATGGAAATAGTTTTAAACCTAAACCTAATTACAAAACTAAATTTCCAGATATAGACACTCTTGATTTTTCCATTTATTTGTTGACAGAAGAAAAGACTGTCTATTTCTTTTGGGACAATACGTTCTTTAGTTATGGAATCAATTCTAAGGAGATTGACTTTACAAACAAAACTAATGAATACGAGCAACAATGGGATGTTACTTTAAATGATAACTGGAAAGCATTTATTGGTTGTCAAATAGTGGATTTCGAAATATTTTGGGATAATGTCTGTATTTCTGATTTAGATGGTACTAATAAGGAATGTTTTATATATCCTCAAACTTTTAGCATTCGATTAGACAACGGATATTCTATAATAATAAGTGCAGCAGAATTTGATCATAGTAAAAAAGATATTTTATTTAAATTACAAGATAATTTACTTGTTACTACAAATATAGATTTAGCAATTCAATTAGATATTATATAATGAATCATAAACTGACACAGATATACTTCTCATTAATCATCTTACTTTTAACTATTGGTGTAGCCAATTCGAAAGACACTTATGTCCGCAGCGATGCTAACAAACCAGAAATACTTACATATACTTTTACAGGTGGTTCGTTCGTAAGTTATGGCTGTGCGGGTCAAGACCCTACATACTTTGTAATGGGTACTGGTAAAAAAACTATCACTGTGAATTTCACTGAACCTCAGACTAATCCTTCGTTCCGAGTTTGGGGGCTCAATGATGATGATTCCGTTGCAGTATTTGTAAACGAAGAGCCGTATCCACTTCATTCCAAAACAGCATCTTACAATAAGAAGGAAATATGTAAAGAAGTAGCACAAGACCCAGGCCCCGAGGGCGTTAAGTTTGTTTCTGGTTTACTTGTTGGAGCTATTAGCAATGACATAGGTAACTATTCTTACCAAGATGTAACAATACTTACTAAAGATATTTCTTCTATCACCTTAATAGGCCTTAGCGGAAGGGGATGGGGCTTTGTAGGTGTGACTATTTCCGATGGTAAGGAAGGGCAGTCTAGTCCGAGGAGGTGAGTAGATAACTAGTTTGTAAATAATTGAACTATGAACGAAATAAAAAATAAAACTTCATTTAGTAAAGTCTTCTAAAGAGAAGGTAGAAGAGATATTCGAAACTAAGCAAACTGAAAGTAACAGTGCTTTTTTCATAAATATAGATATATTTATATTTTTTTCACCAAATACATTTCAATGTCACCGAGACTTTTTACATTTACTTCAGAGCGTTGCTCAAAAGTAAATTTATCGGAATCCTTGATTAATTCATAAGTATATTCTGATATATTAACTTCACTTACTACTCCATAAGACTCCATTCTACTGGCTGTATTTACCGTTTCCCCCCAAAGGTCATATTGGAATTTTTTTATTCCAACTATACCAGCAATAACAGGGCCCGTGTGAAGTCCTACCCTCATTTCGAAATCTTTACTACTTTTAGTTAGCGTGCTGGAAACATGTTCTTTTACAACTTCTTGCATCTCAATACCAGCTAATACAGTATTAACAACAGATTCGGTTGAATCTTTGTTTATACCACCAGCTGCCATATATGAATCGCCAATAGTCTTTATTTTCTCCAATCCATATTTTTCAGTTATTTTATCAAATTTTTTGAAGAAGTAATCTATTTCACTTACTAATTCACTAGCAGAAAGATCATTACATATCTTTGAAAAATCTTTGAAATCTGAGAACAATATAGTGGCTTTTTCAAACTCTTTTGCCTCACTGTATCCTTTTCGTTTTAGTTCCTCGGCTACTTCGGCGGGTAATATGTTTTGCAATAGAGCATCCGATGTTTTCTTTCCTTTGAAAATAACATAAGCAATGACAGAGATTAGAATGAGTATTAAGACAATGCCAATTATCAGATAATTTTGAATATCTAATGCCGCTTGTTTATTTGCTATTTCAAGATCTTTGATAGCTTCACGTTTTACGTATTCCAAGCTATCAGCAATCATTTCATTTCTGAATTCCATTTGTTGTAGCTTTCTATAAGTCTCATCGGTCTTTAGACTATCTCCTAGTACATTTATCTTCTCATAATAATCTAATGCTGATTTGTAGTCTTTCTGTTTTACGCTGTTTTCATATAATGTAAAATATGCACTCTGCATATAAGAGAGCGCATTTAATTCTTCACACAGTTCAATTGCTTCTTTTAAATATTTTTCAGACTTCGAATAATCACCCATAGCACTGTAAAGCGAGCCAAAATTAACTAGATTCATTGCTATTAAATCGCTCTTCTCGATCTTTGTACTTATTGCATAGCTTTCATTTAGATACTTTAATGATTTTTCAAACTCCCTTTTATCTTTGAAAAGCATTGCAATATTGTTCAAAAAATAACCTTCGGAGGAAATGTCTTTAACTTCTCTTGACAATAGTAGCCCCTTATTGTAATATTCGAACGCTTTTTTATTGTCTCCTTTATCGCTATAAATATTTCCTAGATCACTGTAAGTTGTAGCAATTTCTCTTTTACTAGTTAACTTTCTTCTTATTTCTAATGCCTTGTGCTGATAATCAATAGCTTTTTCATATTCTCCTTTTTCGTAATACACTGTACCTATCGAGGAAAGTGTGTTTGCAACCCCCCTATCGTTCTTGGCTAACTTATGATTTTTTAGTCCTATCTCTAAGTAATCAATAGCACGAATATAGTCATTTTGCATACTATAAACATTACCAATATTGGTATTATTAGCCCCTATAAGTTCGTATTCATCTGCTTTAGTATTTTTTAATGCTAGTTTATATGATTCTAGTGCCTTAAGGTAATCACCTTTAGTTTTGTAAATCACACCCATATTTGTATAAGTACCAGCTGCCTTCTCTGGCTCGTTATTTTCTTTATATAAAGAAACCGCTTTATTAAAATACTCTAATGCTTTATCTTTATCTGATTTGAAGTAATAAATTATACCGATATTGTTTATTGCACTTGCTATTTCCTTTCTGTAATTTTTCTTTTTAGCATATTCTAGCTGTAAATTAGCTAAGGTTAAAGCAGAGTCAATATTATTATACAATAAATCATTTTTGTAATAATAAACTAAGTTAGAGAGTCTTATACTATCTGGTTTGGATTCATCCTTCCAAATATTCCAAATTGAATCTACATTCAGCTGACCATATATTGGAGTTGAGAGGATTAATAAAAATAAAACAAGAGTTTTTTTCATAATTGTAAACCAGCTTTATAGAATAGCAGGAATTTACATAAATTCTGATTTCTAAAAGCAAAAAAACTAAAAACTGTCGCTTTTTCAACAATTTCCTATAGCTACTCATTACCATTTTCTTATAAATAATTCTTATCTTTGTATCTTGTAAATCGACACAGAAAACAATGCTTCAAGTAGTTCAATATCAAAAATCTGGGGAAGTAAGAACAGAAGAAATGCCCTCCCCACAATGCCCTGAAAATGGGGTTTTAGTAGAGGTTCATAGCTCCCTAATCAGTGCAGGAACAGAGAAAACATCAGTTGACAATGGTCAAGGTAGTTTATTAGCCCGTGCTAAAAAGCAACCTGATCAAGTAAAAGTAGTCTTAGACGCTGTTAAAAGCTATGGACTAAAAGAAACTGCTCGACGAGTTAGCGCTAAACTTAATTCATTCAAATTACTCGGTTATTCCGCTTCGGGTGTAGTTATCGAATCTAAATGCGACGAATTCAAACCTGGAGATAGAGTAGCGGCAGCAGGAGCTGGTATTGCTAATCATGCCGAGATAATCGCTGTTCCTAAGAACCTAGTAGTGAAAATAGCTGATAGCGTCAGTTTCGAAGATGCTGCATACACTACTGTTGGTGCAATTGCTATGCAAGGATTTCGCCAAGCTGAACCTAGTTTGGGCGAAAATGTCGTCGTCGTGGGATTAGGATTACTAGGACTAATAACAGTACAGTTTTTAAAAGCTGCCGGGTGTAATGTAATTGGGATGGACATAGACGAAAGAGCTATGGAGCTCGGTATGAAATTCGGATGCGATTCGGTACTGAAAAGCTCATCGGAAAATGTTCAGAAAGTGATTGCCAGAAGCAACGGTGAAGGAGCCGATTCGACTATAATTACTGCTTCTACTTCTAGTAGTGCACCTTTGCAAATGGCGATGGAAATGACTCGCAAAAAGGGCAAAGTTGTCATAGTCGGTGCTATTGGTATGGATATGAAGCGCCACCCATTCTACAAAAAAGAAATAGATCTGCGTATATCTTCTAGCTATGGCCCGGGTAGATACGACGCATTTTATGAGGAAGATGGACACGACTATCCTTATGCCTTCGTTCGTTGGACTGAGAACAGGAATATGCAGGCTTTTGTAGAGCTAATAGAAAAAGGCAGAATAGACGTGGAGAGTATGACCTCTCATGCGTTTGATGTACAAGAAGCTAGCAAGGCTTATGATATGATAAGTTCGTCTTCTGCTCCTTATTTGGGCATTCTAATAAACTATCCGAAACGAGAAGGAAAGCAAACTAAATTCGTAAAAATAGGAGCAGTAACTAGTGAATCTGAGGTGAAAATTGGTTTTATCGGAGCTGGTCAATTTGCTCAGAATTACCTATTGCCACCATTAACTAAGCAAGGCGTCTCTTTCGTCTCAGTCGCAAATAATAGTTCTGCAAGTTCTAAAACAGTAGCGACTAATTTTGGCTTTGCGAAAGCTGGGGCTGACCCAAAAGAGTTAATCAAAGACAAAAATATTAATACAGTATTCATAGCTTCTTGGCACAATACACATGCAGAATTTGTACTCAATGGCATAAAAAACAACAAACATGTTTATGTAGAAAAACCTTTGGCTCTCGATCAAGAAGAACTAGATAAAATAATAGAAGAGAGTACAAACTCAGATAAACAACTGATGGTAGGATTCAATAGAAGATTCTCTAAGTCATTCACCACTATAAAATCTGAATTGTCCGGTCGCAAAGAGCCAATGATAGTTAAGTACAGAGTAAATGCTGGACATATACCAGCAGACCATTGGTCTCAGAGAAGTGAGGGTGGCGGAAGAATAATCGGTGAAGCCTGTCATTTCATAGACACTATGGTGTTTCTGACTGGTAGCATGCCGATCAGAGTTTATGCCGAATCACTTTCGGGTAATTCGGAAGCTAAGTTGAACGAAGACAATGTAGCTGCAACTATTAAGTTCCAGGATGGTTCGGTAGGTGTACTAGAGTATTTTTCAAATGGTGACGGTAGTTTGGGCAAAGAATACTGCGAAGTATTTTGCGAGAACTCTGTTTACGTAATGGATAATTTCAACTCAGTTACTATTCACAAAGGAAAGAAAGCAAATTCGATTAAAATGGACGGAGAAAAAGGAATCAAAAAAGAGATGGAGCTATTTGTTGACTCAATCAAATCTGGTAAATCTTTAATCCCAAAAGAAGAATTATTTGCTGTTACAAAGTGTACTTTTGCTATTTTAGAATCATTAAAAGTGTCGCAATCAATTACAATATCATAAATGAAAAAATTAATAATATTAATACTACTGTTTTGTTACTCTGTTACCTTCGCTCAGTTCGATACTACCCAAGCTGTCGAAACTTATGGAATGGCACGAAAAACTATAGATTTATCTGGGAAATGGAAAGTCTCTTACGATGAAGGTGACACTTGGACAAACCAACACGTCCCTTCTACTAGCTATGAAAATAATACACTTATATACAAAAAGACCGTAAAGCTATCGAAAGCAGATTTAGAAAAAAGAACATTTCACCTAGAGGTATATGGAATCTCTGATAATGGAGAGTTCTATGTGAATAATCAATTTTTAGGTAGCTACTTCGGTGGTATGACACAATTTTGGGTTGATATACCAGAAAATTCACTAAAATTAGGTGAAAATGAAATAAAGATAAAAGTAAACCCAACTGAAGGTTATGCACGTCAAATACAACAATTACCTATGCATACGACAAGAGCTGCATCTGGTATAATAAGAAAAATCAACCTTGTTAGTACAGCGGGTGCATGGGTTAGCAATATTAGTTCTTCTTATAAACTATCGGATGGTAATACAAGTGCTGCGCTCAAAATAAAGGGCGCTATAACAACTGGTCAATCGGCAGCTGTCAAAGGAACGATAACTGTTAAAACTTACTTGAAAAGTAAAGAAGGCCAATATGAAATTGGCAGTTCAACTATGAATGTAAGCCAATCAAGAGTATATAATTTTGAGTCCAAAGGTTTAGTTAATAGCCCTAGACTCTGGTCGCCAGATGAGCCAAACCTATATAGTTTGGTTGTGAAAGTGATAAGAGGAGGTAGCGTAATAGACCAAAGTGAAATAACCATTGGTTTCAAAGATGTAACTATAGTAAGTTCAGAAAATGGTAATGGATTTTTACTCAATGGTCAACCTTTCAAAGTCCAATCTGTAAATTATGTAGATGATATCAAAGGTCAAGGTCAATCGCTATCTGATACACAATACGAAAAGGATATAAAAGAAATAAAGAAACTAGGTGCTAATGCAATAAGAGTGAAATTCGGAGTACCTCACCCTCAGCTAGTAGATCTATGTAATAGATACGGATTACTTATACTTTACGAATTGCCAGTTTATAACACCCCTACATCGATACTAAGCTCAGACGAAATAAAAGTACGAATCAAAAACATAGCAGATAGAATACTCACCACTATCGATAATTCACCTTCTATATTTAGTTATGGTTTATACTCTTATTCTTCTGAGGGTAAGAACCAAACGAAAAGCTATACAGAAGAAATACTAGCTATAATGAATAAATATACTAGTAATTTGGTGCATAAAACTATCTACTCTGGTTCCGACTATCCCAATATAAAAGGGTTTGACTTTCTAATATACAATTTCAAACATAAAACTTTTGATTTCAACAAACAGTTGGTAAGGTTAAAAGAATTGCAACAGAATTCAGGCAGTTTACCTATTGTTTGCGAGTTAGGAACTACTGTTCAAAAGCACAATAAGAACGGATATGCGGATAAATTATCTCTTGAGTTCCAAGCCTACTATTTGCTTAATTCATACTCTGTTTTCAAATCTGCTAATCTAGCTGGATATACTATAGATACTTACAATGACTATTTGCTCCAGCAACCAACTATGATTAACAATAGCAACGATAAATATATATACACTTCGGGGCTAGTAGATAGAGATAGAAACGAAAGAGCTGCATTCAAAGCAGTAAAGTCAATATTCAACAAAGAAAAGGAGCCATTGCTTACCGCCGGTAGTGATCCTGCTGGAGACCAGACAATCGTATTTATAATAACAGGTATAGTTTTTGGCTTGATATTCTTGATGATGATAAATAGATTCAAACGATTCAGAGAGTATTTCTTCCGTTCTATACTGAGACCGTATAATTTTTATGCTGATATTAGAGACCAAAGACTAATCTCAGCTATTCAAACAAGTGTATTGGCACTGTTAGTATCAGTATCTACAGCTTCCTTTATAGCAGCTACATTTTATTATCTGAGATTCAACGATACTTTAGAGTATTTCCTCAATATCATAGTACCTATTCAAATAATAAAAGAAAATCTATTTACTATGGTATGGTCACCTGCTCTATTAATCATGGTAATGGCATTGATAATAGCTTTATATATTTTACTTTTAGCTTCGTTACTCAGAGTAGCGGCTTTTGTATTGACTGTAAGATTATTTTTCAAAGATGCATTTACATTAGCTACTTGGGCTCTAATTCCAACATTATTATTGCTCCCTGTTTCTGCCTTTATGATACGAATATTTGAACAAATGGAAAATGGGTATTTATTGATATTCTTGATATTAGTTTTTGTTAAAATTTGGTCTGCACTAAGATTATTCAAATCATCAGCAGTAGTATTTGACAAACCTAAAGGAAAAGTATATCTAACTGAGCTAGTTATTATACTTGTTTTCGTAGGTATTCCTCTACTAATAATGCAGTTAGATAGATCAATAGTTGATTATGTACTATATATTTATTCGGTGATGGTATGAGTAACACCCTTTACAATATAGATATAAACGATTTGAAATTAGTCAGAAAGGGTAAAGTCCGTGAAGTATTTGATTTAGGTGATTCGTTACTCATAGTTGCAACAGATCGTATTTCTGCATTTGATGTGATAATGAATGAGCCAATTCCTGAGAAAGGGAAAATCCTTAATCAAATTTCTACCTTTTGGTTGAATAGTACCAAACTTATTATAAATAATCACCTAATTGCTAGCGATTATTCTGATTTTCCGGACTCACTATCTAAGTACAAAGATATACTTAATAAACGAAGTATGATAGTAAGAAAGGCAAAACCTCTTCCGGTAGAGTTCATTGTTAGAGGCTATGTAGCTGGTTCTGGTTGGAAATCTTACCAAGAAACTGGTAAAATATGTGGTATAGAGATACCACCGGGTCTTAGAAAGTATGAGAAATTACCTCAACCAATATTCACTCCATCTACTAAGGCCGACGAAGGTCACGATGAGAATATTAGTTATGAGCAATGCTGTGATATATTAGGCAAAAAAACAACGGATTTACTCAAATCAATCTCCATCGAATTATATAATTACGGCGCAGAAAGATTAGGAAAATCAGGAATTTTACTAGCAGATACTAAATTCGAATTTGGTGAACTAGAGACCGGAGAAATAATCTTAATAGACGAAGCCCTGACTCCCGATTCATCTCGTTTATGGTTAGAGGAAACATATACACCTGGTGAAGAGCCTCAAAACTATGACAAACAAATACTAAGGGACTATCTAGAAACTTTAGAGTGGGATAAAACTCCGCCTGCTCCTACTTTACCAAACGTTATCATCGACAAAATTAACGCTAAGTATCAAGAAGCATATTATAAGATAACTGGAAATAAGTTCATTGGATAATTCATTAGAATATCAGCTTTCTGAAACTAAAGTAGAAAATTTCGATTGGACTACTTTTTTTTCTGTTATTATGCTTACTCTAATGGGATTACTATCAGTCTATTCAGCAACTGTGTCATTTGCTGAGGGTCTTTTTGACAAGCAAGTCATATCTGCAGCATTGGGTATAGTTGTATTGATTTCAGTTGCTTTTTTTCCACATAAAAAGCTACGAACTCTATCATATTGGATCTACGGACTGTCTGTTATCCTATTGATAGCTGTACTTTTCATAGGAGTCAGGATAAACGGGACAATGGGTTGGATACGTATAGGGGGTTTCAATATGCAACCAGCCGAAATAGCAAAACTAGGTTTACTCATGGCACTATCAAACTATCTTTCCCAGAAAGGAAAAAGTATTAGTAAGATAAATATCTTAGGCCGGTCAACTTTATTTCTTTTACCACTATTAGTGCTAGTTATGTTGCAACCTGATATAGGCTCTGCATCAGTATTGATTGCTCTTTTCTTAGGTATATTATTTTGGACTGGATTTAGCTCGATTATTTTATTAGTAATTGTAGTTGCCCCATTTATTCTTATAGCTTCTTTAAGCGATTCGTATTTTTATCTCATTGGAGCAAGTGTGTTCTCTGTAGTTGCCCTAATGTTAAAAGGAAGAGTACCTTTAAAAATATTGGCCGTCGCAGTATTATTTTCTGTAGGACTAGCTGGACCAATTGTTTATAAGAGTTTAGCCCCGCATCAACAATCTAGAATAGATAGTTTTCTCGATCCAGAAAGTGACCCACGTGGTAGTGGATATAATGTGATGCAATCTAAACTGGCAGTTGGTAGTGGTGGTATAACTGGTAAAGGTTTTCAACAAGGAACTCTAACTCAACTTCGCTATATACCAGAGCAATGGACAGATTTTATATATTCCGTACCGACCGAAGAATTTGGATTTCTTGGGGGAACTGGTATTATATTTCTATTTGGAGTTCTAATACTTAGATCCGTCAAATTAGCTGTTGAAAATGACAATCCATTTTTCAAAATACTTTGTTTTGGAATCGGTGTTATATTTCTATATCATATCTTAATTAATATAGGTATGGTTATAGGTATGATGCCTGTGATGGGAATTCCTCTACCATTCATGAGTTACGGAGGTACTTCGTTACTTTTTAATATGGGATTAGCAGGTATGTTGTTGAATGCGAATCGAACACAAAAAATGCTCTAATATGAAAATTGCTGTATCCATAGGTGATGTGAACGGAATTGGCCTCGAATGCTTTGCAAAAGCATTGAATAGATTATCAATTGATAAAAATAACATAAGCTTCATACTCTTCGGTCCATATAGGTTAATTATTGACTACTTAGATGGATTGGATATTAATTTCGAAGAAGTAGAAAATGGTATTAGATTATCTGGATATAATGTAGAAATACGTAATCGTGGTATTGATGCTTCTATTGAATTTGGACAAATAACAGCAGAAGCTGGTAAAATTTCTGCTGACAGTATAGCCGATGCAGTTGATTTTACTAAGTCAGGCAATGCCGATATACTACTGACTTTACCAATCAATAAAAAGTCTATTTCTATGTCTGGGTTCAACTTCCCTGGCCATACAGAAATGCTAGGTGATTCTTTTGGGGCAGATCCTCTGATGATTTTATTCTCTGGTTCTACAAGAGTAGCATTAGTTACAGTTCATATACCAATAATTCGAATCACTGAATTATTGAATCCTAGACTAATCGAGACAAAATATGCAGCTCTAGAGAATTCTTTACGTTTAGATTTTGGAGTAAAAAATCCCCGTATAGCCATACTAGGACTAAATCCTCACGCTGGTGAACAAGGAAATATAGGTATCGAGGAAATCTCATATTTTAATGAAACAATTGACAAATTAAACATTAGACACCATCACTCAGTAGCAGAGGGGCCTTTTCCAGCTGATGGTTTCTTTGGGTTTGGTCAATATAAAGATTTCGACGGCATACTAGCTATGTACCACGACCAAGGGTTGATACCATTAAAGTTACTCGCTAACGGAGGTGGGGTGAATTTTACAGCTAACCTTTATATTGTCCGTGTTTCTCCTGATCATGGTACTGCATACACTATTGCCGGGACAAATACTGCAGATGAGACTAGTACTCTAGAGGCAATACACGCTGGAGTAACAATAGTTAAAAATAGAAGAAAATAATCTATTATTTTACGAAACTATTATTAGATTTTTTTCTGTAGATACTTCACAGCAGTCAAATCAACAGGTTAATTAGTCACGTTGTTAACATATCATTAATCGAAATTAATTTATTATAATAAATTAATTCTTTATCTTTGTTATTGAATAATATGGTCTTAAATGAGAAACACTGAATTAATTTTTGAAGATTCGACTATACTTATAGTTGATGATATACCCGAAAACCTACAAGTTCTTGGTAATACTTTCGCATCAAAGAAAGCAAATCTGATAATTGCACAAGATGGTGAAACTGCTATAAGCAATGCCAAAGAAGAAATACCAGATATAATTTTGCTAGACATAGCTATGCCCGGTACAAACGGATTTGACGTTTGTCAGGCACTAAAAGATGATCCAACTACACGAGATATACCTATCATATTTGTAACTGCTAAATCTAACTCTGAAGACTTACAGAAAGGATTCGAAATGGGTGCTGTTGATTATATTACTAAACCGTTTAACAACTCTGAGTTACTTATACGAGTATCTAACCATTTGGAATTGTCTAAGTCTAAGAAATCTTTGGAAAAACTATTAGATGATAAAAATAAATTTATCTCTTTGGTAGCCCATGATATCAAAAGTCCACTTTCTGGTGTCAAAGCGCTAATGGGTATTTTAGTCGAAGAATACGATACTATGGATGAAGATGAAAAGAAAGAAATAGTCACTTCACTTTACGAATCAATAGTTAATCAATATGATTTCGTTGATGATCTACTTAAGTGGGGTCAATTACAATTGAATCGTATCGAATTAAACAAAGAAGCCGTATCTCCAGAACATATAATAAATTCTATTATTAATATTCAAAAGCTAAATGCTGCAAATAAGTCTATAACAATTGATAGTGATATAAAAACTAATAATAAAATCTATGCTGATACAACACACGTGGAAAATGTTATATCTAATCTTGTCTCGAATGCTATCAAGTTCTCCCCTGTTAATAGCCATATAAATATAGCTGCTGAATCAGACGACCAAAAAATAGTGATAAGCGTAAAAGATAATGGTGTCGGTATGAGTGATTCTGATAAAGCTAAGCTATTCAAAAAGAATATTATACATACTACTATAGGAACTAATGATGAAAAGGGAACTGGTTTAGGGCTTTTGCTAACAAAAGAAATGGTTGAGAAAAATGGTGGACAAATTTGGTTTGACAGTGAATTAGGCAAAGGAACTACTTTTTTCGTATCCTTCCCTGCAGAATAATTTTCGTATCTTCGAAAATGAATTATAAGCATTTTATATTATTATCTTTAGTCGTAGTGCTGATGTCAGTATTCCGGTGGAATAGACAAGACTTGTTTATTCGCTCATACGTTGGAGCAGATGATAAAAAGCTTGGTGAGAAGTTAGGTTATGACGTAGAAATGAGCCTAGATTCATACACTTACGTTCAATATGTTAATTACTATAATGGTTTTGAGGTAGAAAGTGAAGTCACTAAACCATATTCTTTCCGTTTTTTAATTCCACTCATCGCATCACTTTTACCATTCGATTCTTTTACTTCGTTGAATCTAATATGCCTATCTACTGAAATTCTAGGCTTACTATTTTTGATGAAAGTCTTGGCACTAATTGGATTCAAGAACAAAACAATATTTGCTACATCATTTCTGTACGCGTTCTCATTTCCTATATTTTATTATGGAGTTGTTGGTTTACTTGACGCTCCTGCGGTATTCCTAATTATATTAGGGGTTTACTTAACTTTGAGGCAACAGTTACTTTCGCTTATTGTAACTATGATAATAGCTGCAATGGTTAATGAAAAAGCAGTACTATTGCTGCCTTTTTACTTCTTTTTCAATATAAAAGAGAGCGGATTCAAACGTAGTTTCACAAACTCAACAATTATATTTATTGCTTTTTTGGTAACATCAATCATCGTAAGAGCTTATACTATAAATTCTGATAGCAGCTTTATGTGGTCAATAAATACAACATCATTTATAGATAATTTGACTCGTTTGAGAACTTATATCAGTCTAGCTTTAACAGGCGGCATTCCTTTGCTAATATTCTTACTTTCAGTTAAGAATATTGACTTCAAACATTCTTATAATTTCGCATTCGGTATGGGTGCTATCTTTGTAGTAATTATGATAATTTACTCTCTGACTGCAGCTTATACTGATGGTAGATTTGCTTGGTATTTATATCCGTTCTTATTACCACTCTGTGCCTATTGGATAGAGAATAAAGTTGAACAAATAGAATAATATTATTGTATTAAAATCTTTACTTAAAGTAGAAATTTAGAGATGAGTAATAGTTCTTTATCCCCCTATTCCATTTATTTTCGCTAATTTGAAGTAATTCTAAAGTTACTCAACAGGCAAACAATGAAAACTCTATTACTCTTTCTACTCACGTTTGTTATAACGACTCAAAACTTAATAGTCGCCCCCCTACAAGGTAAAACTAAGTTGGACTCACTCCTAGGTGAGCTAAGTAAAGCAAAAGGGGATACGAATGAAGTGAATTTATTATCTACTCTTTCTTTTGAAAATTATTCTACAAATGTTAACGAAAGTATAGCTTTTGGTCTAAAAGGTCTAAAATTATCAAATAAAATAAAATGGGAAAAAGGGAAAGCACGTTGTTATAATTCTCTTGGAACTTGCTATTTAATGGGTAAAAATAATTATCCTAAGGCATTAGAATACTTTAAAAAGGCATTGGTAATAAATGAAAAGTTAGAAGATAAAAACGGTATAGCATATAATCTCGGAAACATGGGGACTATTTATTTTTATCAATTGAACTACTCTAAAGCAATAGAGTACTATCAAAGAGCAATTAAAATAAGTCTAGAAACGGGAGATAGTTCTAATCTTGCACTTAATATAGGGGATTTGGGTAATGTATATACTTATCAGTCTAATTATCCAATGGCTTTGGAATACTATCAAAAAGCATTAATAATAAATGAAAAGATAGAGAACAAAAATAGTATTGCACTTAACCTGGGTAATATTGGAACTATTTACCATTATCTATCTAATTACACAAAGGCATTAGAATACACTCAAAAGTCAGTAAAATTATTTGAAGATTTAGGGAATAGATCAAGTTATGCACTCAATCTAGGTAATTTAGGAAGTATTTACACTTCTCTATTAGATTACCCTAAAGCATTGGAATGTTATTTTAAATCTATAAGAATCAACGAAGAACTTGGTAATAAAGCGAGCATTGCCATTAAGCTTGGAAATATAGCTAATATATATACTTATCAATCTAATTACCCTAAGGCAATAGAATACTTTAATAAGGCTATAGATATAAATAAAGAAGTTGGAAGCAAGATTGGCCTTGCATATAACTACGCTGGACTTGGCTCTCATTATTTAACTATTTCACAAGATTCAATTATTAAGAATAACGATAATAAGATT
>JBFHKR010000047.1:0-17774 GCA_041595255.1 Chlorobiota bacterium | reverse complement strand
GATTAATTAAACGTTACATCAGGTTTGGTACCCTTTTGATTATATAAGTTGCTAATGCTCCATCAAAGCAGATATTTCTTTCATCTGTTGATATATTGAGTTCGATATTAGTATCCTAGGGTGTACTACCCCCTTTTTTTAAAACATCTTAATTAATATTAAGATGTCTTTTTATTTTATCCCATTTTTCCTTACTTTAGTATAGTTATAACTATACAGACTAATGCCTTAACTTTTTTATATGTTAAAACCGTCTATCATGGTGTTCAGACAAAATTATTGACAAGAAGGTTAGTCTTCTATCCCGAAAAATACTTATCTGCTAATGTGTTAGTAGAAATATATCCCGATGGTACGAAAGAATATAATATATTGGATAATATGAATTCGACAAGGATGAAAATAAAAGACAATGATACAACACTGACTTTTGCAGACTACTAACCGTACGGAGAGAATCAGCATCATAGCATAGATGATATACCTAAACGTGGGTATATGGGAAGTCATAAATCCAAAGAGAATGGATATATGCAGATGGGGGCAAGGTTATATAATGCAGAGACAGGTAGATTTATGTCAATAGATCCACTCATAGAAATCTTTACTGGACATAGTCCATATCACTATAGTTATAACAAATGAAAATGGTTCCTCATTCTGTGGTGGACAACTCACACTTATAACATCTCTTGGTTCGCCGTTTTCGGTGATATCGAAGTCGGTTGGGGTGTGATTAAGTATCTGCTTTCCGTTTGCGTCAATAGAGTAAAACTTCGCTTTCATTATCGGGTATTCGCTAGTATCTATGTCGAATACATCGAAGTATTGGGCACTTGCTATCATTGGTAGCATTAGTAGAAGGAGTATTATTTTTTTCATTTAGATCTTTCTATTCTATTTCTAGGTTGTATTGAATTTAACACTTATTTTTTAAATATAGTTAATAAGTATATAGTGTTGAAGTAGGAATTTACAGTTTTTTCCGAGTTTATCAAAATGTATAATCTTTATCATAAGTTAAGAATAATCTTACTTTTGTTAAGAAACTGTTAAGATTTGTATTTACTTCTATTATTATTAAGATATATTTTTATATTTGAATATGTCATAATTCATAAAAAAGAAAATAAAAAAGTGGATATAAATCTAGTAATTCTTGTCATTCTAATTCTATTGGCAATAGTTGATCTTACGGTAGGTGTAGCCAATGATGCTGTTAACTTTTTGAACTCAGCTATAGGGGCCAATGCGGCAAAACTAAGAACTATAATGATAGTAGCTGCAATAGGAGTCATTGTTGGTGTTATGGTGTCTGGTGGTATGATGGAAGTGGCCAGGAAGGGTATTTTTAACCCTGAGTTCTTCCTAATGCCAGAGCTTATGGTTATTTTCGTTTCAGTAATGTTCCTCGATATTCTCCTCTTAGATACTTTTAATACATTTGGTTTACCTACTTCTACTACAGTCTCTATCGTATTTGGTCTCTTTGGGTCAGGTATGGCTATGACACTAATTAAAATAGGTGATACCACTGGCAATTATGCTGAAGTAGCTAATTACATGAATGTAAATATGGTGCTAACTATAATTGGTGCTATTCTATTATCTATAGTTATGGCATTTGTGTTTGGACTCTTTGTCCAATATTTAACTAGATTATTGTTTTCATTCGACTTCGAAAAACGATTCAGAAGATATGGTGCATTTTGGGGTGCTATAGCTCTAACATCTATAACTATGTTTATAATGATGAAAGGTGCTAAAAATACAGAATTTATGAAAGGGGAATTCAAAGAATACTTCCAAAATAATATGGGACTTGTCTTTGTTTACTTATATGCATTCTGGACTTTTTTGCTTCTAATTATCCAAAGGTTTACGAAGTTCAATGTTTTAAAGCTGATAGTACTTATAGGAACATTTGCATTAGCAATGGCTTTTGCGGCAAATGACTTAGTTAATTTCATCGGTGCACCAATTGCAGGGTTAAATGCCTATCAGATTGCTTATGCCACAGATAATCCCCTAACTACTAGTATGGTAAGTATGCAAGGTAAATTGCCAGCAGATACTTGGGTACTATTGTTTTCTGGATTAGTTATGGTAGCTACTCTTTTCTTATCTAAAAAGGCGCGTTCTGTAGCTGCTACTACAATTAGCTTAACACGACAAGATGAAGGGTATGAACGTTTTGAATCAAACGCGATGGCTCGTTCACTTGTTAGAATGACTTATAGTATATTTTCTGAAATCAGAAAGTTAATCCCTGTTTCAGTGGTAAGATTTGTAAATAGCAGATTTGATACTTCCAAATTTAAACCTACTCTAGATGAACAAGGTAATGCTCCTGCTTTCGATTTATTGAGAGCTGCTGTAATTTTGTTTGTTTCTGCAGGACTTATCTCAATAGCAACTTATTTCAAACTACCTTTATCAACGACTTATGTTACTTTTATAGTTGCGATGGCGGCTGCTTTGCCTGATAAAGCATGGGGTAGAGATAGTGCGGTTTATAGAGTGTCGGGAGTTCTAACTGTTATAGGTGGTTGGTTTATAACTGCTTTGTTTGCTACTATGGGTGCAATGATTATATGCTATGTAATCTACTATGGTGAATGGATAGGTTTATTGAGTATTTTCGCTTTGACTGCATTTACTATCTATAGAAGCGCTAAATATCACAAAGAAAAAGAAGAGAAACATAGAATAGCTGATGAGAAAGTTAGAAAAGAAGAAGTTGATAAAGTCTTTGCGAATAAGAAAGTTATAAATGAAGTATCTATTTATTTGGATGAAGTGTCTGGTGTATTTGCGAAAAGCAACATAGGTTTGATAGACGAAGATCTTAAGAAGTTGAAGAAATCTAAGAAAAAGGCAGCAGAAATTGAAAAGGATGTAGTAATACTAAACTCTAATTTTATAAGATTAGTTAACAAATTCGAATATGAGGATACTGAATTTGCCAATCTGGCTATTCGTATCACAATTTCTCTTCAAGATATTTCTGACAAATTATATCACTCTGTCTCACAGAATTATAAATATGTGAATAACAATCACAAACCATTAACAGAAGACGAGGTGGAATTATTAAAAGAATTAAACAAATTATACGAAGAATACAATTCGTTAGTTGTTGAAGCTCTAGCTAATTATAATTTCGAAAATTACGAGACTATCAAACGACTTTACACAGAGTTCAACTCCAATACTTTGGAACTTTATAGAAACCAACTGAAACGAATTAAAAAACAAAAATCCACAGTTCGAAGAAGCATAATTATGTTAAATCTGATTTCAGATTTTGAAATTCAATCTGATTTGACATTTAAAGTTTTTGAATTTGCGAAGATTTCACAGTCTCATATCTAAATTTTTTTTAATTTAGGAGATTGAAAATAAAATTATTTTTAATTTTTTATGAAATCACTCACAGTTTTTTTTAATTCGGATAAGGTATATTCGGGCATTTTTGAGAGGAATAATAAGGGGCTTACATTACTAGATGTAGCTTCAACTCTTGATCCTGTTAACTTGGATGATATAGAAGATACAATCTCTAAAAAAGCCATAAACCAGCTCAATAGGAACTTAACTAATACTGAACATAAAATAGAAGAACTAAATGTTATTCTAAACAATGAATCTGCATTTTGGACAATCATACCTGGTAGTCCAGATATGGATAGTAAAGAACTAAAGCAGTTATTAGAGTTAGAGATAAAAGGGAATAATAAATCATTTGAGATATCGGATTTCATTTTTAGAATTTACCCTTATGGTCAAAAAGATGAAGATGATTCGGAAATGCTTTTCGTAGTATTTATTAGAAAAAGCATAGTAGAGAGTTGTAAAATAGCTCTAGAAATCACAGGTTTAGATATCAGCTATATAACTATGGCTCAGATTGCTTCTCAAAATACCATTGAATATAATTACCCTGAAACAAGTCACTTGTATGATCTACTAATCAATGTAGAGGATTCTTTTTGTGATATTAGTTTGAGTAATAATAATACAACTTACTTCTATGATTTGATTAAGAATGATAGTGAAGAAGAATTCATTCAATCTGTGAAAAACGAAATATCAAAGTTGAAGAATAATGGTTTATCACCTGGTAGCGCACACGTCATTGGGACAAACTTGAAAAAATCGCTTCTTGATAGTTTATCAAATAATTTAGACATAGAAGTAAAGAGACTAAATTCATTTAGATTTGTTAGAGCTAATATAGATGATAGACTAAAAAGCTATTGTATTCGAACTTCACATATATACTCCCCTGTTGTAGGAGGGGCTCTCAATAGCTTCGATAAAGGAAAAGTAATTGAGTTTTGAGAGTGATATCAGGTAAATATGGCGGTCGATCTATAAAAGGTAAGATGCCTGCTGGTGTTAGGCCTACTACTGATAAATCACGCGAATCTTTATTTAGTACTTTGGATAACTATATTTATTTCGATAATAAAAAAGTACTTGATTGCTATGCTGGTTCAGGGTTAGTCGGTATAGAGTTTCTGAGTCGTGGAGCTTTACATTGTACTTTTGTAGAAAAGAATTTCAAACCAATCTCAGTTATAAAACAGTTCGCTTCTGATATTAATCTTGAAAAAAAATCGTTTGAGATTATAAAATCTGATGTGCTATCTTATCTGAAAAATTGTAAAAATACCTACAACATAATTTTCTCTGATGCACCATATCACTTGCAAACAGCGAATCAGATTATATCAATAATTGATGAGAATAAAGTATTAGAACATGAAGGCTTTCTAATCCTCGAAACCGAAGATAAAGAAGATATTACTTACTCATCTAACTTTACATTAGTTAAGCAAAAATCATTCGGTATCTCTAAGCTTACAATATTAGAATTTTCTAATCAATAACTTCTGTCACTTCATCTTCTGAAAGTATAATTATTTTATCTCCTTTACTGAAGAAAACTTCTCGAGATTTATTAGGATTAACAACTACACCATGAGCTAACATTTCAGATTTTTTGAACGAAGTATCACTGTTCTTAAGTTTTATACCTATTGCCAGATGTCCTTGTTGTCTTGCTGACTCCATTATTGTATAAAAATTGACAGCTCTACCAAGCTCGACATAATGTTCAGCTGGCTTGATATAGATAGATGGTCCACCTGCAGAAAATAAATCTTCAAAAATACGTTTCAACTCTGCATTCTCTGAGATTTGTGACAACATCAAACTATCTAACTTCACACTAACTATGAAATCATCAGTATGAGTTATCTCTGCTAGTTCTCTATTACGATCATCTAACATTTCAGATACAATAGAAAACTCGTGTCCTCTAGTATCAGCTATATCACGTAAGTGTAGCAAAGTAGATAATGTTCTTGCATCACTAGATTGTATGTCGCTATTCTCAGTTTGACTAAGTACTATTATATGATTATAAGTTTCTATATTCAGATCGTCAAGTATTCTTCTATTTGTAGTGTCTCCGAACCAAAATGTAACAGTCTGATTTTGTAAATCAGCACAATGAAGAGATAAGTCATTCTCAGCTGATGTGTTTTCTGCAATTACAGTAATCTTTGAGCCTGGGTGAACATAATTGTCTAACTCATTTATGATTAGGTGAGCTCGCCTATTCCAACCTATTATAAGTGTTGTCTCAGGTGATGGGTCTATATATTCAGGATTCTTTCTAATGGCATCAGTGTTGATATTATATTCCTTTTTACCAGAAAGCTTTATAGTATCATCATCTTCAGAAATAGCAATAATAATATCCCCTTTCTCTATCTGGGTGTCGTGTGCAGGTTTTAATAGTATCTCTCCATTTTTTCTCCTAATACCTATAAGAATTGATTCCTCATAAGAGAACATTGCTTCAACAAAAGTTTTACCTACTAACGCAGGTTCTTCTTGGAAATAGATTTCATCTCCACTGAAGTCAAGTAACTCATTGAAAACGACTGACAATCCTGGTTGGCGACATGTTTGCGCAGTTATTCTAGAAATTAAATAATCAAATATAACTAGCTGAACTTCATCACGACCAGCTATTTCTGCTATAGCTACATTTCGTGGGTCTCTTATCTCAGCAACTATATGATACTTTGTGTCGTGTTTTCTGTTGGGATTATTTGTTATTGCAAGTATAGTTTTAATCACTATTGAATCTGGATCTTTCGTCTCAGGTGCTATTATTATAATTGATTTTGCTTCATGTATATTAAGTATCTCTAGGTCGATTAGGTCTATTGGGCTACCAGTTCTACAAACAACTTTAGTTGTTTTTAGATCTTTAACTTTCGAATTAATTTCATCTTCCATATATATTTTATCTTTCTCAGCAAGGATAGCAATTGAGGCATGCTTCAAGTTCTCGTTTGCTATTACTAATTCTTTTACAATTGGGAATACCTGGAATGACCATCCTAGAATTATGGTGTGATTAGTTTCTAAAACAAATGATTTACCTTTTCTAAGATCTGTTAGTTTATTAATTACACCACTATTCACAATAGCTATTAATACAGAAAATAAGAATAGACCGCCTAATGTAGCAACAAGCATAAAAGTAAGAAACGGCCAAATAACTGGATCTCCCGCCACTACGCCAGGGTCAAGCATCCTAAGTAGCGTTATATATATTGCATCAAAATAATCTATATCCCCTTCTACTTTACCATTGGCTACAATTTCAGGCGTCAAAATACCAGTTAATATCAATAGACCTGAAAGTATTAAAAGAAATATAAAAGACCCACCTAATAGTAGGAATAGTGGGGCAGAAGTGCCTTTGGACATTAAGTTATCAAAATTATACTTTATCCACTTTAAAAACTTATTTTGCTTGTGCTTCATATTATACTTAAATGTTACTTTTTTAATCTCATAAAATACAAATTATATCGAACAAGACAATGTTATAGTTATATTTATGCTTTGATGTATTTGAAATCAATCTCATTCATATATTCAAAAATATTAAACTCTATTTTTTCGCTTCGTTAATTAACTCCGATAATATTTGAAATGATTGTAATGGTGTTATTGCCTCTATACTCATTTGCTTCAGTCGTGTTCTTAATTTATCATCTTCGAAAGCAAAAATTGCCATCTGCCCAGAAGGCTCTGGTGCTGCAATTGGTTTTAATTTTTTAACATCTGGCTTTGCAGAGCTAAGCTCATCTCCGTCTATTTTCTGTTGACTAACATCACTTTCTAAAGTCCCCATAATCTCTTTAGAGCGTTCTACTACTTCATAAGGTAATCCAGCCATTTTTGCTACATGAATTCCGAACGAGTGATCAGCACTACCCTCTAACACTTTATGAGTAAATATAATGTTAGTATCTCTCTCTACTACATCTACTTTGTAGTTTTTTATTCTGTCATATCTGTTTGCAAGCTCATTGAGTTCGTGATAATGAGTAGCAAATAATGTCTTAGCCTGTAGTTTATTGTGTATATATTCTGCTATAGCCCACGCTATTGATATACCATCGAAAGTAGCTGTTCCTCGACCTACTTCATCTAATAATATCAAGCTTTTGTCAGTAGCATTATTCATTATACTTGCAGCTTCTTGCATTTCAACTAGGAATGTACTTTCACCAGTTCTAATATTATCTCCTGATCCTACTCTAGTATATATTTTATCTACTAGACCCATTGTGCAGCTGTCTGCTGGTACATAACAACCAATCTGAGCCATTAGTACTATGATAGCTGTCTGACGAAGATAACATGATTTACCAGACATATTAGGCCCAGTAATTATGTGTACAAGCTCGGTATTAGTATCAAACTTAGTATTGTTCGGAGTATAACTCTCGCCGTGTGGTAAGCTAATTTCGACAGTTGGATGTCTTCCGTTTATTATATCAAGATTATTATCATTAGTTATTTTTGGCTTGCTGTAATTACGTTGAAGCGAGACAAAAGCATAAGATTGAAGACAATCTATTTGAGATATAATAAAACTGCTAAGTTTAAATTCTTGTAAATAAGACATTAAGTCATTCATTAGCTCAGAGAAAAGCTTTTTCTCAATAGTCTCAATTTTCTCATCGGCACTAAAAACTTTTTCTTCGAATACTTTTAGCTCAGGCGTTATATATCTTTCTGAGTTTGTTAAAGTTTGTTTCCTATGATAGCTTTCTGGTACTTTGTCACTATTGATTCTAGAAACTTCTATATAATAGCCGAATACATTGTTGAAGCTGACTTTCAGACTATTTATTCCTGTTGTTTCTCTCTGTTCTTTTTGATAATTACTTATCCAGTTTTTTGCAGAATATCGTGCAGTAGCATATTCATCTAACTCTTCATTGTATCCATCTCTGAAAACATTACCTTTACCAATATTCAATCCTGGTTCATCTTTCAGCGCATTTTCTAATTTACTCGTAACTTCTTGTAAATTAGGAATACTGCTCCCCAACTGTGAGATGTAAGTATCTTCAAACGAAGAAAGGAATTTCGTAATGTCAGGCAGAATAACAAGCGAATTTTTTAGTGCCACCAAATCTCTTGGGTTCGCCCGGAGAGTGGCTATCTTTGTTGCCAATCGCTCTATATCACCTATCTTTTTTAGTTCTTCTCTTAGCTGATTAATCTTTAGAGAATTGTATAGCTCTTCTACAGCATTCAATCTTCTTTCTATTTGCCCCTTATTTTTGAGAGGCATAGATATCCATTTTTTGAGTAATCGTCCACCCATAGGTGTATATGTATCATCGAGCGCTGCGAATAGTGATCCGTCCTTTTCTCCTTCTGTAGTCATAGTTATTTCTAGATTTCGTCTAGTAGAACTATCCAATAACATATATTCGGCCGTATCATAATTAGTTACTCTACTAATATGAGTTAGGGCTGCATTTTGGGTTTCGTTCAAATAATGTAAAACTACACCTGCGGCAATAATTCCTGCAGATAAACCATCAATCCCGAATCCCTTTAAATTTTTTGTCTTGAATTGCTTAAGTAATATATCGGTAGCAAATTCATCTTCGAATATCCAATCTTCCTGATAGCTAATAGCAGGTGAGAAGCTTAATGTCTTAAACTTGTCCAGAAAATATTGCTTTTGTGATTTGCATACAATAATCTCTGCTGGTAAAATAGCTTCTAAATTGTTTTGTATATCTCTAGCTAATATATCTCCCGTAAAAAACTCACCAGTTGAAACATCAGCGAACGAAAGGCCAATCAACTCAGGGCCATTTTTCAATTTCTTATAATAGACGGAAGCAAGGAATTTATTTTTCTTCGATTCTAATAGCTTATCATATAGTGCTACACCGGGTGTTACTATCTCTGTAACTCCTCGCTTTACTATTCCTTTTGCTTGTTTAGGGTCTTCTAATTGCTCACAAACTGCGGCTCTGTAACCTGCCTTTACTAACTTAGGTAAATAGGCGTCTAATTGATGATGGGGGAAACCAGCTAGTGGCATATCGCCAGCAGCACCATTGTTTCTCTTTGTTAGAGTTATACCACAAACTTTTGCTGTTATAACTGCATCTTCGTTGAATGTCTCATAGAAATCACCCAAACGAAACAACAATACCGTGTCCGGATACTTTGCTTTTATTCCATTATACTGCTTTATTAAGGGTGTTTCTTTGCCTTTTGCCATTACTTTCTATTTTTAATAACCTAATAATTCGAAATTTAATCATTTTGAACTAGAATATTTTCTTTTTTAGTAATATTTTTGATTCATCTATGAGTATTTTCTTGTCATGACTTATTACATTTACTAACCTATAATCTGATTGGTTAATTAAGTTTTGAGTCCTCCATCTGAATTGTGAGTTAGTTTTATCATCTCCTGAATCATACCACCAAGTTGAATAAAGTAAATCTTTTCCTTTGCTCAATGTACAAAAATTTAAACCCTTGCCACCAATTTTTATAATAGATTCATTCTCGATTTTATACCCAGTTCCTCTCCAGCAAATAATTGGTGAATGTTCTGCTGAATAGAAATGAACTGCTGGTTTTATATACATTAGAATGTCTTTTTTCTCAAGTTTCAATATTCCCATAGGTTGATCCTCACATTTATAGTCCTTTATATCTAAAGTTAAAGATGTTTCGGAAATATCTTTAAACTTCGTTTTATTAACACTATTTAGGTTGATTATTAGAATAAAAATAACAATAACTGAACTTACTACATATTTTATGAATTTTTTGATTTCTCTATCTGGTTTGGTTATAGCTTTTCCTGATGGAATCCTCTTAATTATAAAGTATAATGGAAATACAACGTAAAGTATAAAACAAAATAAACCAATCACTTCATGTGATATAGTCCCAGGGGCTGATTTAAAAATTACAAGTAATATAATCCTAAAGAAATTTGAAATAGATGATAGTATAAAAGCTAATATGAGCGTTATGATTATCTTAGAGTATGTGTACCTACTCTCATTTTTAATCTGGAAATGAGATAAATAAACTATAGATACGAATAAACTTAATATCATCATATTCAATCCCATACATTCCGGGTCTATATGAAATTGATTGTCATTCACTAGTACAATATTTCCAATGGATTTTGAACTTTCAAAAATTGAATCTAGCAACTTACTAGCCCAATTAGTTAACCAAATTCTAATCTCAAACCCTAGAACCTTAGATATATTATTAGTTACAGGAGATATAATTAGTAAAAGTAGAATTGGTATATTTGTTAGCTTACCATAGTTACTTTCATAAATATAGAACAGAGAACAAACTATGGCAAAATAATATATGGTAGTTAATTTAAAAATTAAGAAAATGATTAGTAATACTATAGAAGCCACTCCATATCGAATAGATGTATTTGTGTTCCGCTTATTTATAATAAAGGGAAGAACTAATAAGAATAGTATCATATTAAAATCGAACTTTGTGTATTCGTATATACGACTAGCAGATAATATCCCAATTATTAATAAAAGGACAATTGGGAATACGTGTTTCCCACTTATTATTTGTTTGAATACCAATTACGGCCTTTGTCGTCTATATACAACAAATATAATAACTGCAAATAGAGCAATTAATGCCCATTCATGAGGCTCAGGTACTGCGCCAGAAGAACTAATAGAAGCATTCTTCAGACTGTTTTCATTATCCCCAATATCAAATCGATCATAATCTTTTTGAGTCTCTAATACAATTAAACTTGAAATAGGGCTAACTATATATGCTTCATTTGCTATCTCTATTAACTCATCAATAGTGTCATCTTTCTGTCCGAAGTAGTTCCTACCATATTCCCTCATCAAATCTGTATATGCAAACAATCTAAGTAAATGATCTGGTGCTCCAGTTTTTTTATCTACGGAGTCTCTCTTAATAGTAATACCTGGCTTCTCTAAATCTACTTTATTTGTGTCATACAAAGCAGTATAGTAAGAATTATTATCGATTAAAGATACTATCTCTTCTATACTTCCTTTATGGAAATTAAGAACATCAAATTCTTTTATGGATTTTAAATAAGGTGAGCTTTGATTTTCGAGCTGAAAAATATTAATTTTTGAGGTAGATTTAAATAGAAATTTATTTATTTGTTTATGAAATTCACTTCCTTCTAAGTCTGATAGATTAGGTGAGAGTTTATTAGACTTAGTGATAACAATTGATTTCTCTACATCATCGATAATACCGAATGGAAATAAACTAAAGTTTATTTTGCTAAGTTCTTCGAAGACTATATCTTTATTATTGCTCACTATTCTTATTCTTTTGTCTTTATAGGCATATATTTTCTTACCAGTGTTTTTTTCTACTATTTCTTCATATTCTGATTTATCCCAACTGGAATTTATATCCAAGTATAAGTTTTCTATCTCCATTTTTGAGCTTTGTTTTTTAGTTTTATGAATACTATAAGTATGACCACCAAACTTAAATGCTTTCTCAGAAAGCTTAGTAGGTTTCAGTTCGACAAATCTGTCTTTATCATAATTCCCTGTATAAACATATTTTCCTTCTATAGTTTTATTGAATCCAATTGGTAAGTCAATTTCTTCAATTGGGTTATCAGTAACAATCTCAATTTGACAAGTCTCAGTTGCTCTGCTTACTATAGGACCTTCAAAGTATATGTTGTCCAATCTTAATTTATCGTCTTTTAATTCCAATGGAGTAGTAACACCTAATTTGAACATTCTATTTTCTTTGGGAGTACAAGGGAAGACACTAATTGACAATCTATTTCCCTCTTGCCAATGAAGCAATGCTGGGTCTCTTCTTTCGACACCTACTATAGTAGTGTATGCACTATCGGCTTTAGATTTAGATGTTAGTTTTGATTTCTCCTCTTTACCATTAATCCATAATGATAATGAAGTAGCAACTGAACCTTCAGGCAAGTGAAAAGTATAAACTGCCTCATTTTGATTTCTTGTATATCCGCTCTCATTCCTTATAGTTAGAATCTTTTCAGTATACGCAAACCTATAATCTGGAAATAATTGAATGTTTGTAAGAATATTAGAAGTAGAAAGATTATTATCGCTCCATAATTGTCTTCTATTTTGATGTCTAGCATCAAAATTAGATTTAAGCACTTTTATCCTTGTATCAATATCTAAGTCTATTTCACCAAATATACTAATTCCAATATTTATTATAGGGTCATGTCTTCTTCTTTCATCAAAATTAGAGTTGAGAAAACTATTTCTAAAAAATTTACCAAAAGTATCAAATACAAGCTCGCCTTTGATAATATCTCTTGATAATTCACTTTCATCTATTTCTTGACTAAGTAATACCCAGATTGGAAGTTGATTCTCAGGTCTAAGTATTACAGAAGAAGTTGCTTTACTAATATCATCATGAAGGTCTTCCCATTTCGAAATGAATATAGTTAGTATAATCAAAGGAATTAAAATCCCAGAAGCAAATGTGAGGCGCTCGATTTTCTTCAGTTTAGTTTTAAAAATATTATAAATGATAATAATTAATAAACCCAAAGGAACAAATAGGCTATAAGTAGCTCCGAGAAATAATAACCCTATAAAACCAATAATATATAATGGTGCTAAATAGACCGCAAAATAAAGTAATAGTAAAGTAGATGCACCTAAGAAAAAATATATTATTAACCTGTAGAGTGAAGGAATCAATTCAATTATAGCATAAAGCTGTAAAGTAATGACAACAATAACTATATACACTAATACCCAAACTTCGAAGTAACCGAAAAGCTGGAATGATGCATTTAGTATAAAACAAAGGATGAAGAGATTTGTACTAACAATTATTAACTGATTAGAAGTAATTATTATCTTATTGTTATTGATATAACCTTTAGCTTGGGAGTATGCGAAATATGAGATGTTGAGTATTAGTCCTATAAAGAATAATAGTATCTTAGAATCTTCACTTATTATCTCGTCGTCAATCGTTAAAAACATCATAATTAGCAATACTATGCTAATAAGGTAACCTAAAACTATTATTCTTTTGTTGCTGACATAATTCTCTGACATGAATCCTCTTAATAGAAATGTTAAATATTTATTTTCATTTCCTTACGAGAATATTTTTGAAAAAGGTGCAAAAAAACCTTGTTTTTTGAATATTTTTCTTTTTCTATCCGTAATAAGTTTTGGATAGTTATGTTATTCAAATTAATAAAGATAGGATTGTATGGCTTTGTCGTTTTTTTATGTTGTTTTACTCACCCAACCTCTTCTCTATCACCCTCCTTATTCCTTGCAATAAATTGTCCATGTACATATCTGTCGTGAGTAATCTTATCTCAGATTCTAAATCTGGATATTTCTCCGATATGTTCATTAGCATCCTAAAAGCATAGAAACGGAGTGCTGGCTTTGCTTCAATATCTTTCCATATATCAATACATTTATCAATTAATAAACTCTCTTGCTCTTCTACTAATCCTAATTTGAGAAGTATTTTTAAAAGCTCTCTTTTGTGTCCATCTGACTTTCCGTCTATTGCATTTATCACTTCGTCAGTTCTATTACTAATTCGCTTGTCGTTCTTCTTCATCACAGTAGTTAATATAAAAGCAGCTCTCCATGCAAAAGGTTGTTTGTCTGACAATGATAACTCAACTAGCTCAACGAAAGTAGCAGGAGTGGAATTAACATAAGCTACCATTCCTTCTTTGCGAGATTCTATTAATACTCTTTCTAATTCAGTTAAGTTCTGATTAAGCAAATCATTTTTCTTTTTACTCATTATAATATTCCAATACTTCCTGAGCTCGTTTTGTTATAAATTGATTCGGTTTGTTTATAGCACCAATACTAGTAGCAAGATTATTTACTTTTTGTTCCAATTCCCATTCGCCAGACTCTAACTGTTTTGATTTTAACAATTTTAATGCATTATCTATTTTTGGAGAATGAACGGATTCTCGTTTGAGTAGCCATAGTATTTCTAGAAAATCACCCTTGTACATGTTAGGAAAAGTTAGTTTATCAATCTTCTTGATCATTACCTTATCTGGTTTTCTAGAACTAAAGCAAACACTATGAATTAACACGAAGTTGATACATTTCTCTAATAATTCATTAATCTTATAATCCCTCAATTCTATGGGTACAAATGAAAGCCCCTTGAATAATTTGACAATCCCCCAGTAACAAGTATGTTTACCGTAACAGCTTTTATTCTTACAAAACTCATTTTCAGCTTCTACATATTCACCATCATCAAACCTTTGGTTTTTATAGAAAAAATCAATTGCTAGTTTACTTTTCTCGGATAATTCTCCATTGAAGTAGCAATCCAAATAGATCATATTACCATTGAGACAGGGGATAGGTAAGTGGTCATCTTGAAGAGAGTAGATATTATATCTTTCATCGAAGAACTGATTCTGTAAATCAAGTAGTGATTTTATTACTCTAGTATCATTCCTATCCAATTCTAAATCAGCAAGTAGAATCAAAGTCCAAAGTGTACTTCTAAAAGTAGGGGTATAGTGATTATAAATCTTGAATCGTTTGTCTGATTCTGGAAGCGACTTCCAATGACCATCGCTTTCTTGTTGCTCAAATATACGGTCAATTATTTTTTGATAGTTTTTCAAACTAAAACCTCAATCCTTCAAACCTATCGAATTCATTCGTGCTTGTATTTTGCCAGCTCGTTTATTCAGGTATCTAGTCGGCTTAGCTGGGTTCCATAACTTAGGATTTGGCAATATAGCTGCAAGGAGTGCTGCTTGTCGTTTAGTTAGTTTACTTGCACTCTTCCCAAAGTATTTCTGAGAGGCGGCTTCTACTCCGTAGAGTCCTTCACCCATTTCCACTACGTTCCCATATACTTCGAGTATTCTCTTCTTACCCCAGAAAAACTCTATTAGATAGCTGAAATATGCTTCTAGTCCCTTTCTGACATAGTTCCTCCCATGCCAAAGGAAAGTGTTCTTTGCTGTTTGCATTGTTATTGTGCTAGCACCACGGCGACGTTTCTTTGGGTAAAGCTCATTGTGCTTTTGTGCATCTTTCACTGCTCGCCAATCAATTCCCGAGTGAGAATAGAATCTAGCATCTTCTGCTGCAATCACTGCTCTATAAAAATTAGGAGAAACTTCATCGTAGCTAGCCCAACTTTTTGTCAATCCATCACCAGAAATTGCGTTCAGTATCTGATAGGGAGTGATAGGAATTGGTACAAATCTGAAGATTCCGACTACTATTACTGACGAGAGTAAAAAAAGTAGTATTAGCTTACCTATAATTTTTAAAAGTTTTAGCACTTTTTTCATAAAAAAACTCAAAAATAATTTTGTATTTTAAAATTATACTTCCGATATTTGTAATCGTCATTCAATACCAACGGAGGATTCGCATAATTGGTATTGCAGCAGTCTTGAAAACTGCCGGGAGCAATCCCATGGGGGTTCGAGTCCCTCATCCTCCGCACTCAAAGCCCTTGATTAATTTCAAGGGCTTTTTTTGTATCTATTTTATCATATCGCTAATATATTCAGCAATTCTTAGAGCTTCTGTAGCTTCTTTACCTGTTACTGATACATCTTTGTCGTTCTGTATTGCATCTACGAAAGAACTATGTTCTTCTTTTATAGCATTAATCTCTGGTACAATCGGCTTTTTGAAGTAAATATTTCTGTTTTTAGTGCCTGCCTCTATACTACCTAGCATTGTAGCTGGTACTACATTGTCCGACTTAGGCATATCTCCATCTACTATCTCGAATATCTCTACTTCTGGTTTCCCGAAATCGCAAGAGATATAAGTATCCTGTTGGAAAAATCTCATCTTTCTCATAGGTCTAGCTGATATTCTAGAGGCTGTAAGGTTCGCCACCGCACCATTCTCGAATGTCAATCGAGCGTTGCAAATATCAGTTGTATCAGTGATTACTGCGACTCCGTTCGCATCTATGCTCTTCACTTTCGATTTAACTAGATGAAGAACAATGTCTATATCGTGAATCATTAGATCGTGGATTACTGATACATCTGTAGCTCTAGTTTTGAATTGAGCTAATCTGTGTGCCTCTATGAACATAGGATTCAAGCTATACGAGCTAAGTGCAGCCAGAGCTGGGTTGAATCTCTCTACGTGACCTACTTGCAATTTCAAATTATTTTTCTCAGCTTTATCGCAGAGGTCTATCCCTTGCTGATGTGTCTGAGCTATTGGTTTTTCGATGAATATATGCTTACCCGCATCTAAACATTTGTCAGCTATCTCGAAATGGTTTACGGTGGGAGCAGCTATGATTAGTGCATCACTGTTGCTGATTACTTCATCCACCGTTGCAAAAGCAGTTACACCATGTTCGCTAGCTAGCTCATTAGCTCTTTCTGAGTTTGCGTCATATATGCCTACTACTTCTGTGTTTTCGTTTTGCTTTAATAATTTTAAATGGATAGAGCCCAAATGACCTGTGCCTATTACTGATACTTTTAATTTGCTCATTGTTATTTTCTTTGTGATTTAGTAAAAGACTAAAATAAGAAAAATAATGGAGCTAAGCTTTTTGGTGTGGATATTTGTGTTGGGATTGAGTCCTTTTACTAAATAATTAAATTGGTATCAGATAATTAATGATTGATGTTCAATAAGTTGTTACTCATATTCTAATATATACTTATCGGCAACTATTTCAAAAACAGTATCATAAGTTCGGAAATAATAATGTCTGTGTTTAAAATTTAACTTTGAGGAGTGGTTTTTCTTTTTAAATTGTTCTATTAATTCTGAATTATCTATAATTCCAAAACTTATCATAGATACCCTATCATCAAAATCCAATTCTACTAATTTAATATAGTTTATACCTGAAAATATTATCTTGTAGAACTTGTAGTCTAATTCTGTGCTAATCTCTCCTGTTAATATTATTTCAGTTTCTTTTTGGAATCTTATAGAATCAAGGAAAATCCTTCTTCCTTCAATAATACCATATTTTGTTTCTATTCCTAAGATTTGCTCCATAATCAATGATCTTTAATATTTAGTTATTAAGTTGTTACTCACGCCTTTGGATGCGCGTTCTTATAAGCGTTTTTCAATCTTTCTATAGACAAGTGAGTATAGACTTGGGTGGTGGAGAGGGAACTATGCCCCAGCATCTCGCTGACTGAGCGAATATCTGCACCATTGTCAAGTAAATGTGTGGCGAAACTATGACGTAAAGTGTGTGGGCTTTTTTGCTTTATGTCAGTAACCATTCCCATAGCATTGTTTATTTGTCTGTATGCTGTGAATCTATCAAGTTTAGTACCGTCTGGCTTTATGAATAGTGCTTTTTCTCTATTCGGT
>JBFHKR010000046.1:0-18369 GCA_041595255.1 Chlorobiota bacterium | reverse complement strand
CCTCGCCATAATAGTCAGCGAAGAAGTAGACCTGATTTTTATATTCGATTTGAAAAGAAAAATATTCATGCACATGAACATCATTTTTTTGGTCTTTGGGCATTATTTTATAAGTACCATCTTCTGTCATGTCTGTTCGCCACAATCTAAAAGTATTATCATTACCCATTTCTCTAAAATAAAGTATATCATTTATCACATTTTCATGATAAAACATTCTATATAAGTTTCTCAGTTCACTATTTAGTATATATGTACCTGCTTCTGTGCCATCAGTAATCCAGATTGATTTTATACCTTTTTCATTCTCGTATAAATAAAGCACCTTATCGTTAACTATCTCTTTACTGAATTCGATTCTTGATCTATCATTACCGACAGAAAGGTTCTTTACAAATTTTGTACCTTCGGCTGTACCATCAGAAACCCAAAGATCTTCTCCATTCTCATCATCGACATTTGTGAAATACAATTTATCCGAATAATTACTTTCTCTATTTTCGTACATATCTTCTAACTCAAGTGGAGAAATCATTGTTGTTCCTTCTTCAGTTCCATCTGTGACCCAAAGGCTACTAATCCGGTTTTCAAATAAGAAAAAAAAGAGTTTTTGTTGACTATCGTTATTCTGAGATAGAAAATAAAAGTACGCATTCGGATCGGAAGAAAATGTTTTTACTCTTTTTGTACCTTCACGAGTACCATCACTTACAAGAAGTATTAATTTTCGATCATTTGTATAACCCTCGAAATATAATTTGTCTCCGTTAATAATATAATTCGAATTACTTGCTTTATAGTCATCCAATTTATCAGTTAAAGGAACTGCACCACCAACTGTTCCATCGGTTGACCATAATTCTTTCTTTTCCCCAAGACTATCAAGAAAAAAGTCATAAGAAGAATTCCAACGGAGTATTGAAATAGAATTAAGTACATCCTTACTATTTGTAAGTTTAATAGTATTTTCTTCTGTACCATCGGTTGACCATATATCTCTAAGACCTCGATTTGTATGGAATAAAAGTCTATCTCCTCTAATATGAAAATTATTAGGACTTGACGAACCATCTGGGTTTATATCTTTTACAAGTACAGTTCCTTCAGAAGTACCATCTGTTTTCCAAAGCTCATCACCTTGATTTTCTGACTCAGAAGCACTGAAATATAACTCGTCTTTATAAACTATATAAGAATTCCAATCATCTTCCATTACTTTAGCTATAATTCTATAGAAGTAGAAATACTTTAATAACACAGTGCCTTTATCAGTACCATCAGTAGCCCATAGACCAGTACCATTTTCATCATAGGCATAGAATAGAATAACATTTTCAAGGGTACTTTGGAAAATCATAGGGTTTGCATCTCCATTTGGGTTTATATCTTTTACCATTCGTAAGCTATTGTGCTTTTCATCAAAAACCCAGAGTTCCAAACCATGAACACCATCATCGGCTATAGTGTAAACTAAACCATTGTGTTCTATAAAGTCATAGGTAGAATCGCGAATTACAAATTTAATGTCGCTGTGCTGTTCCGGCTCTAATATTTTCGCCTGAACGTACGTACCGAACGGTATTATGATTAGTAAAACTGTTATAAAATATTTCATGTCCTCACTCCTGAATTATTTTTGTTGAATTTTCTCTATTAATTGCTTTTCTAATTCTAGCAGATTTCGATTTCTTATTAAAATCGCTTTGGCTGGGTTGCCAGAATAGATCATAAACTCTTTGCAATCTCTATTAACTAAGCTAAGTGCACCTACTGCACATCCTGTACGCAATGTTACACCGGGTAGAATGACAGAACCACTACCTACTAACACATGTTTGTGGAGTACTACTGGAGCAGATGTAACATTAGTAAACTCAGTTGGTACTGTGGGATTAGTCAAATAACTACCAAAATAATCATCATTACTAGAATAAACGGCTGTCCTTGATGAGATTCCGCTGAATTCTTCAAGTGTGATTTTTCCATCACCTTGCAATGATACATAGACTGCTAAGTGAACGTAGTTGCCTATTTCTATTCCTCCCTTACCTGCTGATAATACACAATAATCGTCTATTCGTACATTATTTCCTATAGATATCCTAGACACTCCGTAGAGTGATGTTTTTCGACTTATTTGTACATTATGTCCAACTGATTTGAAACCTATTGCTTTGAGTTCTTCTTCTGTATAAAATGATGTCATTCTTAAGTCTCTGTTATTGTTTCCCAAATATACAATTTTTTTTAATATTTTATATTTATAACTAACTGACTTTGAAAGGAGTATATGACAATTGGGGTAAATTTAGATTATTTTGGGTTTATCGTTGCAAAAGTGTGTGAGAAATACAACAGTTAGTATTTTTGAATTTATAGTGCTCCCTCACCTTGTTTACTTTGAATATCTTTATTAATCACTCGGGCTTGTATGGCTCTACTAATACTACTTCTTCGCGTCGTACCACTACAGCACCGGGGTTGGCTCCTTTGGGTTTGCTAACATATTTCTTCTGCGTATAAGCTACTGGCGCAAGATGAGAAGTCTTTGCTTTTGAATAATATGCTGCTATTGCGGCAGCTTCTTTTATTATTCCTTTGCTTGGCTCTCGCCCATCTACTCTTATTACACAATGTGAACCACCTACTCCACGTGCGTGAAGCCAAATATCATTTGGTTTGGCAAACTTCATAGTTAGTTCATCATTATTTTTTGCATTTTTACCTACATAAAGTATAAAATTCTCACTTAGCTCATATTTCTTGAACTTCTCTTCTCTTATCTCTGGCCCTTTTCGCTCCACTATGTCACCTAATACTTTTCTATTATTTACCAATATCTCTTCTAATTGTCTTACATCGTTTGAGTTTTCAATTGCTTCTAGTAAACGATTCTTTTCATTGAGACGAAATTCTAATTCTGGTAGTTTAGCTTTTGCTATTGATCGTTCTTTCAATACATTCGACGACTTTTTAAAGTATTTTTGTGCATTGTCTAGTAGATTTAGTTTTTCATCAATTGGTATTTTTATATTACTCCCATCCCAATCCAATAGCTCTATTTCATTACCAGACTTAATTTTGGGGTTCGGCTGCGATATTAATAATTCTGCATAATGGCGCAACTCATCGGATTTCTTTTCTCCATCTTCCAATCTATTTATTCGTTCGATTGCAGTCTCATCTTTCTTTATTAGCTTTTCTAGCTTACTAATAGATTTCTTTTTTAGTTCTGTAATTCTCTTTTTACTTACTTCTCTTACGAATTTTGTTCTGATTCCTTCGCTAATAGATTCGCACTTCTTATGTAACTCATACCCATCTAATTCTATTAATGATAATACATACTTTTCATCACTAATTTTATATACAAAGGATTCCTTTGATCTAGCAATATTATAATAGTATTTATCTATTTTTTCTTCTTGTTCACTAATATCTATATCTTTGAGTAAAGTTTTTTTATCAATACTATTTTTCTGTAAATAGTTTTCAGTATAATACTTACCGAAATAGTACTTACATTTTTTTAGGGCGTCCGAAAAAAAAGTACTCTCATCAAAATCCGAAATACTTTTTTGCTCGTTAGTGTCTATAGAGATTCTGGTACCAATCTCATCAAAATTGTTCAGACTATGTATAATCTTATCTTTTTTAGTAGTTATTAATAGATTAGATTTGTTGTGTCCGAATAGTACGAAATACAAATTGTGAATTTGAGTAGAGATGACTATTATTCTGTCTTCGTTAACTTGACAGATATTAGTGATGGATTCACCGACTAAAACACCAAATAAATCTTTTGTATTTGCTTTAGCTCGGTTGTGCTTGTTGCGAAGTAGCAACCTATCGTAAGGAGAGTTCGTTGAAAATTCTAAGAATAAGACAGAATTGCCATCAGTTATTTCAATTATAAGCAGACCTAGTCTCTGCGTATAAATCTGACTAAACTTATAACCGACGATTGATTGCAATTCGTCTGCGAGTGCCGATATGGTTGCTTTGTGATTAATCATTATTTCTTTGGCACGGAATTCTCACTATATATATTATAGTTATTTGTATAAAAAAGTTTGACAATATGTCAGCAATTAAACAACTAACAAAGTTAAATTGAAAAATTATTGTATAAAGTGAAACTTTTTTCAATTTAATGTGTCTATATAACTAAATAAGAGCATAAAAGTCTTATTTTATTTTAAGTTGGAATTAAACAGAGGTATATGATGGATTTAGCAGTTCAAATAGAAGAATTATTTAAGAACGATAGAAAAAAATTCCTTGGTTTTATTCGTAAAAGAGTACGATCACAGGAAGAAGCGGAAGATATATTACAAGATGTATTTACAAATGTCCTTGCTGCATCAAAAAATGTACAAAAGCCAATAGAAAATATTGCTTCTTGGGTATTTACAGCAGTAAGAAATAGAATAATTGATTCATACAGAAAAAAAAGAGCAGAAGCTTTTTCTGACCTTCAAACTCCTAAACAACAAGAAGAAGGAATGGACACTTTCGAGCATTTCATCGAGGATGTAGGGGAAGGACCTGAAAGTGATTTGCTTAGAAAAACTATTTGGGAAGCAGTCCAAGAAGGATTAAATGAACTTCCAGATGAACAAAGAGATGTGTTTGTTAAAAATGAATTTGAAGGTATTTCGTTTAGAGAAATGTCAGAAGAAACAGGCGTAAATATAAATACTCTATTAGCAAGAAAGAGATACGCTGTTCTGCATTTACGAAAAAAACTAAGCGAGTTATACTCTTCAATAAATGAAAGCTAACAATCACGATATTAAACTTACAATTGAAAAAATTGCCCGCTCAATATTTTTTATAATATTTATTGGCGGGCTTTTTCTGTTTATATCATATACATTAGAAAATATCTGCAATCTTGTAATATTCGACACATTCAAAATACCTTGTATCAATACTCTAGAAGCAGCTGGTATAGTTGGCTTCGCCTATATCATCATCTATGGCATAAACTTCGGAATAAAATCTATGCGTACAGAAATGACAAATAGGCACAAGACAAATCGGCAGAACTCCGACAATTAGTCATACTGCTTTGCTAATCTAATTCCAGAGAACATCCATCTCGCATCCGGGCGATAAAAATTTCTATATGTATGTCGTATGTGTGTCATAGGAGTAGCAAAACTACCTCCTTTTAGAACCATCTGATTTACCATAAATTTGCCATTATATTCTCCTAATGCACCTTTTTCTTGTTTATACATTGGATAAGGCAAATATGAACTTTCAGTATATTCCCATAGATTTCCTATAAATGAAGTATCACCAATATTTCTAGGTAAAGCTAAAAGGTTCCCATCTTCAAGTAAATTAGATTTCTCGCTAGCATTATAGTGAGTCTTAGATGCTATTTCCCATTCGAACTCAGTTGGCAATCTATAACCTGCCCATCTAGCGAATGCATTAGCCTCATAGTAAGAGATATGGGTAACAGGAGCTGCGGGATCCAATCTACGTAACCCATGCAAAGTGAAGTAGTGCCAAAAACCGTCCTTCTTTTTCCAGTATAATGGATGAGAGATTTTATTTTTCTCTTTCCAATCCCAACCATCTGCTAACCAAAGAAGTGGCTCATCATATCCACCATCATTGATGAACCCCCTGAACTCACGATTGGTAATTAATCTATCAGCAATCTCTGCACTATGTAGATATTGTTTATGAAGTCCCTTCTCATTGTCAAAGCAAAATAAGTTAGAGTCGTGTCCTATCTCGTAAACACCTTCATCGATTGATAAGAAGTTCTGAGCTTCTATTTCATCGCTGAAACTAAAGTCTTTTTCTATGTAAGTCGGGTGCAAGGGGCTACTACCAAAGTTATATTTAATATCTTGTAGTAATAGTTCCTGATGTTGTTGTTCATGATTCAGACCTAAAACTAACAATCTATTGATTGTTTCTGTTGGTCCATCAAGTAGTTCAGCTACATGTCTGTTTACATACTCTCTGTATTCATAAATCTTATTCATCAAAGGTCTTGAAAGAGCTCCTCTTTCAGATTGAGTAAGCCTCTCACCTTTAGAAAAATAATAACTATTGAATAAATACGAGAACTGTTCGTCAAATGGACGATAGTCTTTATAGTATTTTTCAAGTATGAAACTCTCAAAAAACCAAGTAGTGTGGGCAAGGTGCCATTTGGCTGGACTAACAAACCAATCGACTTGTATAGAGTAATCCTCTATGTCCAAAGGTCTACAAATAGACTCTGTCACATTTCTTACTTGATTAAATTGTAGTGTAAGTGGTATATGTTTGGTCATAAATACTATATTTGTAAGTGAAGGATAGGCTTAAAATATAAAATAAATTGGAATAAACAATGAGTGAAGAGATAAAAAAAATGTTTTCTAGTATTTCGAAGAACTATGACTATATGAATAATGTAATGTCATTGGGGCTTCATCATATATGGAGAAAACGATTAGTACGGTTATCTGGGGCTAAACCAGGTGACACAATACTCGACACTGCATCTGGAACTGGCGATTTAGCTATTGAGTTTAAAAAAGTAGTAAAACACGGTAGAGTACTCGCAACTGATTTTTGTTCAGATATGCTTAAGCACTTACCAATGAAAGCAATAAAAAAAGATGTCGAAATAGAAGCCGAACTTGCGGATATTCTTGACCTTCACTTTGATAACAATAGTTTTGATATAGCAGGCATTTCTTTTGGTATTAGGAATGTTGATGATATGTATCGCGGTATAGCTGAGTTAGCGAGAGTGGTAAAACCCGGTGGTAGATTGATGATTTTAGAAACAGGAAAACCAAAAGGATTTCTAAAGAAAATATACGAATACTATAGTAAAAACATTATGCCTAGATTGGGTCGAATGCTAATAGATCAAGAAGCGGCATACACCTACTTACCGACCACTATAGAAGGTTTCCCTTACGGACAAAAATTTGTAGATATATTAAAAGGTACAGAAAGATTTACAGAAGTAAAGTGTTATCCTCAATTTTTCGGTGTAGCTTATATATATAAGTGTACTGTCAAATAGTGTTAGCAAACTCAATAACTTTTTTAGCTAAGCTCTCCCAAGATTGATCAGCTAATGCTCTTTTTATATTGGCAACATAATCAATATCAGATTCGAAATAATTTTCAATCGCGTTTTTGAATAGGTTTTCATCAGCTTTTTCGAGAACTATACCAGCGTTCCATGGCTCTACCATTTCGCGCAATCCTCCAACATCAGAAACAATAACAGGCACATGGAAATTATACGATATGCCGACAATTCCAGACTGTGTGGCAGTTCTATAAGGCAGTACACAGACATCAGAAGCTGAGAAGCAAGTCGCTGCTTCGTCCTCAGTAGTGTATTTGATTAGTTTAGATACACGGCTACTATCAATAGATTTGAGCTGTTCCTCGTAATTATCAAAGCCAGAATAAGACTCACCGGCGATTATTAGATGATAAGAATCATCTAGTTTTTTGAAAGCTTCTATAAGTATATCCAACCCCTTATAATCACGTATAAATCCAAAGAAGATCAGAACTTTTTTATCAGGATGGATTCCTAATTTCTCTCTAGCAATTTTTTGCTCTAATCGGTCGCCAAAATGATCATAAGGAGGGTGATAACCCATTATATACTTTGCGTTCGGCTTTAATTTCAATAAATCATCTTTTACGGATTCGGCCATTGCGATGAATCCATCATTGCGATTGAGATAGTATTTCGTGAGGGCCTCATCACCTATTCTATGTTCGTGGGGTATTACATTTCCTAATACAGAAATAGCTTTTACACCTTTTTTCTGCAATTTACCAGTAACATAACCTACAGATGGTGCTAGAAATGGTATCCATAGTTTACTCATTACTATGTCCGGTTCGAATTTTTCTATTTCTTTATAAGTATTCATCCAAGTAAGCGGATTAACTGAGTTGAGAGTTCGTTCCGACGGTATAACTATAGCTTTATCATTGTCATTTACGTACTGGCTTTTACCAGGGAAAAGTATCTTAGGATACTGCTTACTATAGTTGAATGCCTTTACTTCGTGCTCATTGGCAAGAGCCGAATATAGCGAACCATTGAACTGAGCAATACCACCTTTGTAAGGATAAAATGTAGATAGATAAGCGATTTTCATAAATTAATTTTTAAATTGCAGTCTTATAAAACATTAAGATAATCAATAAGATAAACAAATATGTCAAATTTGAGAGAAATAGTCAACAAGGACGAGAAATTAACCTCGCAAGACAAGTATTATTGGAACTATATGTACGACCTTGGAAGAGATTTCATTGTTCCCTATTTAACGGAAAAAGGCATATTTAAGTCTGGAGATAATGTTGCAGAAATAGGAAGCGCTGAGGGTGGCGTTTTAGCGGCTTTTATGGACGCTGGTGCTAGTAAAGGATTAGGGACTGATATAGCAGTAGTAAGGTTAGAAAAGGGTAAGTATATTGCTAGTATCGGTGGTATAGATTTACAATATACTACACATGACATAGTAACTCAAGAACCGTCAGACGAGTGGAAAGATGAGTTCGATTTGGTTCTATTACGTGATGTAATAGAACATCTGGACGACCCTACATCAGCTTTGAAGAATATAAAAATGGTGATGAAGGACAAGGGGAAACTTTTTGTTACCTTTCCCCCATACCATTCACCTTACGGTGGACATCAACATACTGTGAAGAGTACAGGTGGTAAGTTCCCATATATTCATCTACTACCAAAATCTACATTCAATAAGTTTATAGAAAAAGGTGTACCAGCAGATATAGGAGAAGCAAACCGTATATATGATTTGCGATTGACTATACCCAAATTCGAAAAGGCCGTAGCTGACGCTGGACTAAAAGTCGTGCTAAAAGAATGTTATTTCCTCCGCCCAGTATTCAAAATGAAATTTGGCTTACCTAGCTTAAAAATCAATACACTAGCTAAAATACCATTCATAAGAAAGTACTTGACTTTGGAGGCATCTTATATTCTGGAGAAGGGGTAAGATAATAGAGTATTGACTTTTAGAATACGTAGAGACGTATTGAATACGTCTCAGAATCCTTTTCCTTTGGGAGACGTATGCAATACGTCTCTACGGTTCTACTACATCACCATCCTGAAAATTCTTTAATTATGAATATACTGATTCAGTTTGATTATATGGATCCTTCGTTTCACTCTGAATGACAGTTTTTTTAGAGACATATTGAATACGTCTCTAAAAACATCCTTATACCTTTTTTCTCATTTTAGCTTTCTTATTGGCTCTGAACCTCATATTCAATAGCTCAATTATAAATGAGAACAATACTGCGAAGTAGATATATCCTTTGGGAATATCGAAGTGGAACGCTTCTAACAGCAACATAAAACCTATTAGTATCAAAAATGATAGTGCTAAGAGTTGAAGTGATGGGTGTTGATTGATAAATTCACTTATCGAATTAGCAAAAATCATCATTACAATCAATGAAATAACGACTGCTATTACCATAATCATTAGATTATTCGAAAGACCTACAGCAGTCAAAATCGAGTCAAATGAGAAAACCAAATCGAGCATTACTATCTGAAAAATGGCATTACCCATAGAAATAATCTTTTTCTCATGTTCACTGCTATGCTCTATTTGCTCTACTTTATGGTGAATTTCTAAAGTACTTTTTACAAGTAAGAAAAGTCCACCACCTAGCAATATCAATCCTTTACCGGTAATATCCATTTCGAAAAGTGTAAATATAGAATTGTTAAGTACCTTTAGTTGGGTAATCAAGGCCAGCAAGATTATTCTCATAACCATAGCAAGAAATAAGCCTAAAACTCGCGCAAATTTCTGTTTCTCTTTTGGTAATTTTTCAGTCGTTATTGAAATGAATATAATATTGTCAATGCCTAGCACTATCTCAAGAAAAGTCAGTGTTAGCAGCGCTAAAAGATTGTCAACCGTTAATAATTCCATAATTTTATTTTTTTCGCTTTGTTCTTATAATTATTTTTTAACTTTCAATACTAATATGTCAAAATTAATAAATAAAGTGTATGAATACCTACGATAAACTATCAAAAATCTCTTTTCTCAAAAAATATTCTTTTAAATTCTTATTTGTTGCCTTTATAGGTATTCACATACCACTAATTGGGCTTATATTATATCTAGCTTTCGGAGGAAATGAAGTATTAGACCCTATTTCAGTTTTTATAGCAGTCTTAATATTTACTCTAGCAGCTACAGGAGTTACTTTATTTATTCTTAACAAACTCTTAGAACCCATTATTTTTGCAAAAGAATCACTTAGTGAATATATAGTTAATAAGAAAGCCCCTCAGTTACCGACAAACTACACCGATGAAGTTGGCATTTTATTAAAAGAAATACAATTTTCTATTCAAACACTAGATGAATTATTAGAAGAAAAGCAAGATATGATAGGACTAATGTCACACGATTTGAAAAACCCATTAGCCGCTGTCATTACGTATTCGGAACTAATACCGTCGGCAGACACTATTGAAAAGAAGCAATCACTAAGTGAAAAAATAAAAAGTGCGGCGGAAGTACAAAGAGACATCATTAATGCTGTATTAGAATTATTAGAAAGGGAAGAAATAGTTATAACTTCTGCAATGATGAGTGAGATACAACTAGAAAAAATGTTTGATTCATTAAAATCTAATCATGAGGAATCGCTGACTAAAAAGAATTTGACATTGAATATTGATTCGAATAATCTAAATATTTTAGCTAGAGAAGATCTAATAAGGCAAGTATTCTCTAATTTGATAAATAATGCTGTGAAATTTACTCCTAACGGAGGTACTATATCAATAACTGCTTCTAAAAATGATAAAAATACAGAAATCACAGTAACTGATAATGGCATAGGTTTTCCACCAAATAAGTCGAAGGCAATTTTCGAAAGATTTACTAAAGAAAAAAGAAAAGGAACGCAAGGAGAAAACACTACTGGCTTAGGACTGTACCTCTGCAACAAGATAGTATCACGCCACTCGGGTAAAATAGTGGCAAGCAGCAAAGGTGAAGGTTTAGGGTCAACTTTCATAGTAACTTTACCAAATTAGAAAAATAGTTATTTTTTTTGTTACCTTTTTGAGAGTTGTGTGTTTATATAGTAGAATCAAACAACTTATAAACAAAATTAAAGGATAAATAATGAAAAGAGTACTAATATTAACTTTCTTAGCGGTAATGACGCTATCTTTAGCATCATGTGATTGGGATCCAACTGGAATCGGAACAGGTGGTGGAACAGGTAGTGGCCATGGAAATGACTCTACTAAAGTAGATAGAGACCATGACAAAAAAGACAGAGATGGTATGATGGTTAGAGGTATGGAAGGTGACGCTTTCAAGACACCTTGTGATTTTTACTTCACTGTAGAAAGCATAGTGGTAACTGAAAACTCAACTGATGTAGTCACAGACAGACCTAATGATAGAACTGTAATTGTTGTAATAGCTGTTACTCATTCGGATGGAACAACAGAAAGTTATACTCTAACTAAAGAAGCACCTAGCATTACAATTGGTGATTGTACTATTCACTTAAAAGGAGTAGAACCTCACAAATCTAGAGACACAGACATTATTAATCATGTAGCTACTTTCGCTATAACTACTGGCAAATAATATCGTATATAAATTACCTTTGAAAGTCGCTTCCTATACTGGGGCGGCTTTCTTAGTTATTACCACATTTTTCGTTTTCTGAACTTATTATCTGGTTATAATATTCATCAGAGATATATAGGTTTTCATAATCTGCCCCATTAGCTTTTAGCTCACTTGTAAAGCTTCGTAGGTGATTCCTAGAGCCACAAGTCAAATTATTGTAAACATTGATTATACTGTTTTCAGAAGTTCTTTGTAGAATACTTTCTATATCAAAAATATCCAAATCCTCTATCAAAGCTCCAACTTTCAAAGCTTCAATTAATGATAAATCTGATTTTGCAGTAAGTTCATTATAGAGTTCTTGTAGAGTCGAATTTTCGAAAACACCTCTAGCATTATCACTGACTGGATCAGAAACATTATATTTTTCTAGTTGTCCTAGTACAGCATCCATGTGAGTTTGTTCACTTTCAGATATGTTTTTGAATATTTGAAGTTGGTATTTGTCGAAAGAATATAAATACACATCTCTTGCAAGCTTTTCTTCTTCTCTAACGAATCGCAAATCTTCTGCAGTAGCCTCATCTAAGCTATTTACAGGGTTATTGCTATCACTACAAGATGTTATATAAAAAGATAATGCTACTATCAATAATACTCTTTTTATCATGTTAATTACCTAATTTTAATAGAAAATAATGAAGAAATTAATATACTTTTATACTATTTCACTTAAAAAAACGAACGTTTGCAAAATATATTTCAATTATCCAGTTTGATATTAATTCTTTGGAATCCTGTAAGTCAAACCAATTTCGGCATTCCAATAGACTTGTGGGCCGAAATAATAGTAGTTGTAGCGACGTTTACCATAGTTTATATCTATTAGCATATTAGAATTGTATTGGTAAGTGACTCCAAAATCCCAACTAGTCTCTAAATCTCTATCGAGATCGCCATACAGTTCTGCTAGAAACGAGAAATCCTCATAACTATATGAGAGGTAAGATGTATAACGAAAATAGTTATAGTTAAGAGCTAATTCAATTTCTGATATTATATTTCCACCGATTCTCAAATCTTTAACTAATTTCTGATCAGCTGAAAGTATAAAGTTATAGAAACTACCCGTACTAAGATAATAGTCATTAATATCTAAAAATACGGTACCTTGGATTCCTATACCAGGTTTATAACCATCTGTTTGCAATATGTTGTACCTTGCACCAATATTGATATGAGTAGTTCCATATTGGTATCTGCTTATATTCCTTAATGAGGCATAATTTTCATCTAAATATTCGAAAGCACTACTATATCCAGCATTCACTTCAAATTTTTCAAAGAATCCATATCTTATTAGTATAGTAGAGTTTACTGTATTTGGGTCAAAGTAGTTAATACCGTATTGCAATTGAGAAACAGAAGTCCCAACAGTATGGGGATTAGTAGTTTGACCTGGTCTATCAGTATTGATAGACTCTGTTGTTTGAGCAAACGCAAGGGGTGTTGTGAATAACAAGAAAAGTAGTAATGTATTAGTTTTCATAGATAAGTGTTTTTGGGTTTCATTTAATCATTTAATATAACAAGAATTTTTGGGATTTGGAAGAAGAAAATAATAATATAAATCTAACAATTTATTGAGACCTTAATATTGAGTATAAAACCAAATTTTATAACTAAGATTTGCTATAACTAAAGCTTCACGAAATTCATCAACACTCTTATTTTCAATATTATACCTGAATCCGTAAAACTCTTCGTGCATCGACGCATTTATTACTTTCATAGATAATTCTTGAGTTGTCTCATCAGTATTCCATTTATAATTAATAGTTAGGTGTGAGACCAAATATGGGTCTGTAATGCTTGAAAATGGGGTTGACTCGTCATACACCACATCTTGATTCTGGATTGAGTTTTCCAAATCTATAGCAGAAAATCTATCTCCCCCTTGTAAACTTGCTCTCAAGTTTACACCTATAGTACTAGACTCACCAAAGTAAAACTCTTTTCCTATAAGTGCATTAAAAAGTATGTTATTGTTGAATCGTGTATTAAACCACTCTTCACTATCCCCTGTTCTATACTTAGAATCAAAGAATGAAGCTGTTATCAGATAATATAAACCATTATCTATATACTTTTCTAATGTAAGATCAACACCTATATTTCTACCCTCTCCAGTATTTACGAATCTGTCATTAGAAAACCAATTGTTTTGAAGATTTATAAGTGCATAAGAACTATCTGGAATTACTGGTATATCATATAACTTTTGATAATATGGCTCTATTTTGAAAACTATATTATTACTAATCTTAAACTTATAACCAAGAACGAAGTGATGAGATTTAGTCAAATCTAAATTTTGATTTAATAACGCACCCTCATTATCTCTAATAAAGTAGATATTAATAGGTTCTAATCGACTGTGAAGTCCATAACCGAAACTCAGTTGATCTCCATTCGAATTAAGTGTGTAGTTTGCTCCAATCCTTGGCTCTATGTTACTATTACCATTTAGTGTGAATCTAGTATAGTTTATACCTAAGTTTAAATTCAGATTATCAAAAGAGAACTTTGAATTTGAAAAAACTGAAAGTAAAGAAGTTCTACCATTTTCTTGTGCTATATTTCCGTATTCAGAATTATCAAACCTTGCTTTCATATCCAAATTGTAACCTAATGATTGATAGGTTAAACCTGTTCTATTCAAGTGATTGTCTGCCAATTTTTCACTCACAAAAGATTTGAAAGTATAGTTAGTGTATGAGTTATCTAGCTTTCTTTCAGGTCTTATTATTTCATTTGTATCCAGTCTTTCTGTGAGCAAATCTATTCCATCTTGAGACATTAAAAAAGATGAGTTTATATAACCTGAATTACTGATAATAATTCTGTTGTTGAGACCGATTGTCCCCATATACTGCTGTACTTTCTCTTGTTCTATATCCTGATAATACACTCTAAGAGAAGGGTCTGCCTCTATACTTTGACCAGAATTATCAATCAACCCTATACCCCAAATAGAAAAATTACCCGCCCAATCAGTTGGGATACTAATTTTGAATGCTAAATCTTGATAATTAGTTCCTTGGGCATCTTCGGGAAGTATAGGTTCTAATAGTCCTAAAGTAGAGTATCTGTAGTTAATCAAATAAGATGAGTTGTTTGAAATACCAAGCGGGCCTTCAGAAGCTAAGTCAATCCCTATTACTCCTACCTCAAAGGAATGTTCGAATTCACTATTATTGCCATTTCTCATTCGTAAATCAAATACACCTGATAGGGCATTAGAATATTGGGCTGGAAAAGCGCCCGTCAAAAAATCAGAGTTATCTAATAAATTACTACTTAGTGCAGTTAATCCACCACCTCCAAAAACGCTCAGATTTGCAAAGTGATTTGGTGAGGGTATTTCAACACCCTCAATATTCCATTGTAAAAATTTAGGAGCATTCCCACGTATTACAATTGCGTTGTTACTAACACTACTAGCAACTCCTGCAAAAGCAGACGCTAATCGAGCAGGGTCATCAAATCCCCCAGCATAGCGGCTTGCCTCTTCTACACTTAGTAGATGTGAACTTACTACGGTCATTGGGTTAATAGAAATATCTTCCTCTAATTTTGGGGTAACTAGTAATTCATAAGAGTTTGTTATACTTTCAGTTATTTTAAAAACTAAATAAGGGCTTTTAGCGGTAGTTATTTGTTCAGTAATAATAGTTTTTGAGTAACCAATATAACTTGCCTGAAAGCTTAGTCTTCCTAATGGTACATTTTTAATAGTAAATTCGCCCTTACTATTTGTTACAGCACCTAATTTTAAAGTAGAATCTAATAATTGCACTGTTGCTGATGGTAATGGCATTTCAGTTATTGCGTCAATAACTCTACCAGTTACATTTTGGGATTGTTCTGAGTATAATGAACTAGCAATTAGAAAAATAAGAATGATTTTTTTCAAGTTTAACTTCTGAATTGGAAACAAAATATTTTCAATTTATAAGATAAACCTTTACTTATCAATACTGAATTTTCAGTATTTTATATGAGACTTAACCTAGTAGCAAACTCAATTGCTTCATGTGAATTAGTAGCACCAAGTTTTCTTAGAATTTTTTGTCTGTGTGTATTGACGGTATGGACACTAAGTGCTAAGTTATCAGAGATTTCTTTACTTGGAAGACCATCTTTGATTAGATTAAGTATTTCTAGCTCTCTATTGCTTAATCGTTCGTCTTTTTGAGCTTTACTTTTACCAACCCAATTACTGATTATCTGCCCAGTTTTTATATTTATTAATTGAGTATTGAGACCGTCTCTAGTATTCTGTGTAGGTGATATATCTAGAACACTAAGTGTCAACCAAATATTTCCCCTTTTGTCTAATTCTAATATAGTATGCTGTTCTATTACCCTTATATACTTATCATTTTTATCTTTTATTCTATATTCATTTTGTAATTTATAATCTCTTCTTTCAGATATATCCACACTAAAAAAAAACTCGAGTAATTTTATACCATTTGAGGTAAGCTCATAATAGTCATCAGGGTGTACCATAGAGTCAATATAAGTCGTATCTTCACTAGCTATTTTGGAAAGATCATAACCGAATATATCTTTAAGATTATATGAGGAATATATATGTGTCTTTTTAAACATATCAAATACAGTCAAACCACTTTTCTTGATAGAAGATATTTGATCCAAAATAGGTAAATGAGATTCAAATTTGGAATAGTCCAAATCCTCCTCTTGCATATCTTGTGAAGCAAGTAGTTCCGAATATTTTATATATAGGTTCTGCAAATCTTTCATAAATCCATCTTACTAGACATTAAACCTAGATAATTCAGCTATCTTTTGTTCTATTACATTTCTAGTAGTCTTAAATTTGGTTACATAGTGAGATAATGTCAGCATCTGTAGTTTACTCTTGCCTACTGTATGAGCACTCATAGTTTGCCCCGGTCTGTCGGAGTCTATGGTCTCTTGTTTTTGGGAAAAAGCAAGGGTCGTGGTTATTAAGAATAGAATGAGATTTGTTGTTATTTTCATATTAAATTTTATTAGATTTAAGCTGTCTTTAATCGTGAGATTATCCAATTTACCAAAATAATCCCTATTTTAGTAATCTTATAAATTTGAATTTAAAGTATAATGAAAATATCAGTTTTAGGATTAGGTTATGTGGGTTTACCACTAGCCGCAGCCATAGCAAAGTTAACTAATCACAATGTATTGGGCTATGATATAGATAGTTCCAAAGTAGAAAGTATAAAGCAAGGCATTAGCCCAATAGACGATGAGCAATGCGCAAAGGACCTGAAAGAAATCACTCTGAATGTTAGCAATGAATCATCATCACTAAGCGAAACCGACATATTCATAGTATGTGTTCCCACTCCCGTGCTAGACGATTATATGCCAGATCTAACTCCTGTTATCGGAGCTGTGACTGAGGTATGTAATCACTTGCAAAAAGGCAACGTGATAATAGTGGAATCTACTATTAACCCCGGTGTTTGCGATGAAGTTCTGATACCTTTGGTAGAAGAGAAAACAGGTATGAAAGCTGGCGTTGACTTCGATTTGGCACATTGCCCAGAGCGAATAAACCCAGGTGACACTAAGTGGAATGTCTATAATATTCCTCGTAATATCGGCTCTACTAGTGCTGAGGCAACTAAGAAAACGGCAGACCTTTATCGTGAGTTCATAGACGCAGAAATTAATGAAATGCCGAGTCTGAAAACAGCTGAAGCAACAAAGATAATAGAAAATACTTTCCGTGATATAAATATTGCTTTTGTCAATGAATTGGCGAAATCATTCGATGTGTTAGACATAGATTTGAAAACAGTAATAGATGCCGCGGCGAATAAGCCATTTGCATTTATGCCACACTACCCGAGTTGCGGAGTTGGTGGACACTGTATTCCTGTTGACCCATACTATTTGATAGAGAGAGCAAAACAAAGTGGATTCGACCATAAATTTTTGAAGTTAGCAAGAGAGATAAATAACTCAATGCCGTCATACACTATTGGTCTATTAGCAGATGGTTTGAATGAATTTTCAAGAGCTATAAAGGGAACAAAGGTTGCTTTACTTGGTTTATCATATAAAGCAAATGTCGGTGATTTGCGTCAGAGTCCCTCACTAGTTATGCAAAAAGAACTAATAGAGAAGGGAGCAGACTTGATTATTTATGATCCTCATTTCCCTGACCGGTCTAATGTGAACAGCTTAGATGAAGCCTTAGAAAGTGTAACCGCCGTTCTAATAGCCACTGATCACAATGAGTTTAAATCTATAACACCTGAGCTGTTACAAGCTAAGGGAGTGAACGTAGTAATAGACGGTAAAAACTGCTTAGATAAAGAGTCATTTGAAAACAGCGGGATTGCTTATAAAGGAATAGGAAGATAGGAAATGCGATGAAAGATAATGCAAAATATATCCTATTCGCTATTATTCTTTCTGTAATAACTATTGCTATATCGCATCTCGTACAACCCGAAATCTCTTACAACAACGGGCTAGGCTGGGATGGTGTAAACTATCACCAGATGGCTGAGCAAATCGCTAATGGTGAACAAATCAGCACCAAATCTCCTTTCGTTAGCCGAGTTGGACTGCCATATCTAGTGGCAAAGGTTTATCCAGATAATATTAAATCTGGATTTCTTTATTT
>JBFHKR010000045.1:0-18550 GCA_041595255.1 Chlorobiota bacterium | reverse complement strand
TATGACAAATCTACTAGGCTCGATTGGCTCATTTTTGGTTTTCCTAATAGGGCTAGCTACATTTATCATATTTGGATTCAAACTTAACACTGAAAAACTATATGAAGGTACTTTGGCTATATTTGATAGTACAAAAGATAAAATGTTAGAAAAGACAGAATCTATAAAAGGATCTGCTATAAATATTATAAATAAAGATAAAGAAATTGAAGATGACAAGAATGTAAGTTCTAACAAATCCAAAAAAGATAAATCTAAAAATAATGATATCTCAATAGATGATCCAGAATTTCTAAATCTAACTAACCAAGAGAAAGAAGAGTTACTAATAAAAAAAGTTGCGGAAACAGAAAACCCAACAGAGGAATACTATACTAGAAAATCAGTTACTTTAACCAAAGATTCCAATATAAATGAGAATAATGAAAAAGAAAGTATAAAAAAAGATGCGACAGAGTTAACACTCAACTTGAATGAAGATGATAATACAGATAATTCAGATACTGGGACAGGAGAGTTCACAAGAGCATCAAATCCAGTGTCAATTCATGACTTGGATGATGAACCTGACAGCCCTATATGTACATATATACACGATGAGAAAATAGACTATGTACCACCTGGATTAGATTTATTAGAGCAAAATTATGATGTAATCGAAGTATCTGAAGCCGAATTAAAGATGAATGCTGAGATTCTTAGAGAAAAATTAGAAACATTTAATATTTCAATAGAAAACCTAAGCGTAACACCAGGGCCGGTTGTAACACAGTACGAATTTGTTCCAGCTGCAGGTATTAAAATCAGTAAAATTGAGAACTTGTCTGATGATTTGGCAATGGCTTTAAAAGCTAAAGGTATTAGAATAATAGCGCCAATACCAGGTAAAGGAACAGTTGGAATAGAGATTCCCAATTCGAATCCATCTATGGTATCTTTTACAAGTGTAGTTAACACAAAAAAATTTAGAGACTCAAATCAATATTTACCTCTAGCTTTAGGGAAAACGATTAACGGCGAAGCATTCATAGCCGATTTGGCAAAAATGCCACATTTATTGATAGCAGGCTCTACAGGTTCAGGTAAATCAGTAGGTATAAATACTATTATTGCATCTTTACTATATCAGAAAATGCCTGATGAACTAAAATTCGTTATTATTGATCCTAAGAAAGTTGAGCTTACACAATACTCAGCTTTATCTAATCACTACATGGCTTGCTCTCCAGATGTTAAAGATATAATAATAACAGATCCAGAAGATGCAGTTTCTGTATTAAAATCTTTAGTTTTAGAAATGGAAGAGAGATATACTATACTTTCCAATGTAGGTCAAAGAAACATTGTTGACTATAATATAAAAGTTAAAGAAGGGAAATACGACGGCGATACTAATATGAAACACAGACCTATGCCATATATAGTCTGTGTTATAGATGAGTTAGCAGATTTGATGTTAACAGCTTCCAAAGAAATAGAAACACCAATTATTAGACTAGCGCAGATGGCTAGAGCAGTGGGTATTCACCTGATTCTGGCAACACAAAGACCAAGTGTGAATGTAATAACTGGTATTATCAAAGCCAATTTTCCAGCTAGAATTGGTTACTTAGTAGCATCGAAAATTGACTCAAGAACTATACTAGATATGAGTGGATCAGAATCATTACTAGGTAATGGTGATTTATTGTATTTATCACCAGGAACTCCAAAACCAATTAGAGTTCAGAATTCATTTATATCTACTGATGAAGTAGAACGTATATGCGAACATATACTTAATCAAAAAGGCTACTCTATGCCTTACCAACTTCCTAGTACTATACTCAAAAATAGACAAAGTGCAAATGACTATGATGCCTCAGATAGAGATGATTTATTCGAAGAAGCAGGCAGAATGATAATTGATTCTCAAAACTGTTCTGTGTCAATGCTTCAAAGAAAATTGAAAGTTGGTTATGCTCGAGCAGGTAAGATTGTTGATGAGCTAGAAAACGCAGGAGTTGTCGGTCCTCATAATGGGTCTAAACCAAGAGATGTATTGATGGAAAGCCATTCCGAATTTGATTCAATTTTGTAAGGAATTTGAAGTTTATTCTTAAATTGATTTTATGCTCAAATCACTATATATAAAAAACTTTGCTATAATAGTAGAACAGGTAGTCGAATTCGACTCTGGACTTAATATTATTATAGGTGAAACAGGTGCTGGTAAATCCATAATACTAGACGCTATAGGGATTTTACTGGGTAAAAGAGCATCTCAAGATATGATAAGAAAGGGAGAAGAAAAGAGTATAATCGAAGGTACTTTCTATGATGAGAGTCTCTCGTTTAATATTGAAGATGAGGAATTCGAGAAAGAATTTGTGATAAGGAAAGAAATCAGGTCAAATGGAACTTCAAGGTTATTTTTAAATGATACTCCTATTCAAATAAATGATATAAAGACCTTTGCTCAAAGATTAGCTAACTATCATTCCCAAGACGAAAGTATCGTATTAAGAGATGATGAGAGCCATATAGATTTTTATGATGACTTTATAATCTTTGATGGGTTAATCGAGGATTATCAAGAGAAAAAATCAAATCTGATAAGTGAGTACAACAAACTTAGAAAGATGATTAGAGACAGAGACGAATCAAATCAAAGAAAGGATTTTATAGAATATCAATTAAATGAGATCAACAAAATTAATCCTAAGGAAGGTGAATTAGCTGAAATAAATGAGAAATTGCAACTAATTGAAAACTCGGAAGAAATACTAGAATCATCTCAAGAATTAACTGAATTAACCAATGGCTCTGACGATGCTATTTATAGTAAGCTGAGAAGAGTTATCAAACTTTTAGAGGATTTGGGAAGATTCAACAATGAATTTACAACTTACTTAGAAGAATTAAATAGTTCTTTGGTTTCAATAAACGAATTAGGAAATGTTGTAGCAGATTTCAGTTCTGGTATTAGTTATAATCCAATAGAAACTGAAAATATCAGAAAAAGAAGTGTTGAATTGAGAGGTCTTGAAAAGAAATATGGTACAATAGATGAGATATTAGAAAAAAAAGTAAAGATGGAAGAAGAGCTTTCACTTATAGGTGACTATGATTATTTAATAGACAAGCAAAAATTTCTAATAGAAGATTTAGAAAAAGAAATAGGTGAAGTTGCAAAGAAAATTTCAATAATAAGAAAGAAAAATGTTGCACCATTCTGCACTAACTTAGTTGAATCTTTGAGCAATATGGGAATACCAAATGCAGGTTTTGATGTTCATATACAAAATATTGAAACTGATAACAATGAGCCAGTAGCCAGAATAAATAATAAAAAGTATAAGTTATTTGATAAAGGTGTAGACAGTATAGTTTTTCTTTCCGCAATGAATAAAGGAGAAGGTCTAAAGCGATTATCTGAGTTCGCTTCTGGTGGAGAACTATCTAGAATACTACTATCATTAAAAGGTAATAAAGTTAACACTGATATTTGTCCTGTATTAATACTCGACGAGATAGATACTGGTATTTCAGGAAGAGTTTCACAATTAGTTGGTCAGCAAATGCGAAGAATTTCTGAGAAAACCCAGATAGTAGCAATTACTCATTCGCCACAGATTGCAGCTGCAGGAGATACTAATTTCGTTGTTCGCAAAGAAATAGTTGGTGAAAGAACTATATCAAAGATTTATAAGCTCAATGAAAGTGAAAAAACCCTAGAAATTGCTAAGCTTATTAGTGGAAGTGATACAACATCAAATAGCCTAGAGAGTGCCAAAGAGCTAATAAACTCTAGTTCTTATTAAGTAATTTCTTTCCTAATATCTAAGTAAGATAAAATTAAGAATAATAATAAGACTATAACAGTGGATATAAATAAAGAAATAAATAATATTTTTCCTCTACTAGGTGAATATTTATTCTTTGGTTGAATCGCAGTATCAAGTACTTGTACAACTGGTATATCTTTTTCTTCTTGAATTGCTTCTTGATGTTTTTGAGTCTCAAGATAAGTAAGTACATTCATCAAAATAGTCTTATCTCTAAATAACTCCAAATACTTTCTAGTTAGATTAGGAACCTTATTAAGCGAAATAGAAAACTCATCATTATTACCAGCTTGTAATTCATTAGACTGTCTTTGCAGGAAATCTACTTGGCTTTGTAATGCTGTAATCTGAGGTGAATTCTCAGCATATTGTATTTTAGCTAAATTCAATTTGGTTTTAGTTTCGGTTAAAAGCGAGTTTAACTCTATTACCTGTGATACTATAGCCGTTGTTTGTTCTTCGAGAGCTAATACTTTGTTATCACTCTGAAATGTTTCTAGTTCGGTAGAAACAGAATCTAACTGAATTTTATATTTTCTAATCTCATTTTCAACATACATTCTTGAATTTTTTGCAGTTGAACTGTTTTTTTCAACTAATACTTCATTTAGTGCATCAATAGCAACATTAGTTAATTTGTAAGACAACTCAGCAGCTGCTTGCTTTTCTTTATCATTTGGCAAATATCCTGTCGGAATAAATCCGCTGAGCATGATAATACCAGATTTCTCTACTTCAACTTCAAATAAGGAAGGAATTAACCCTATAACATCTTGCTTTTCATATTCTTTGAATAATATATTTTCATTTAGTTCAAGTTTATCATATATTTTTTCGGCTACAGAACGACTTGATAGTATAGATTTCATAAGTTTAGAGCGACTATCTACTTGACCACCACCACTTAAATCTATCATCCCACTTACATTTTGTAAAAATGAGTTTAAGCTTCCACCAGATGTTTTTTCAGGAGGCATTATAGATGAATTAGCCATGTAAGTATATGGCATTATAAAAGTATAACCCATAACAAGAGCAACTAAAACAAAAATTGAGATTGTAATTTTTAGTTTACTCTTTTTTAGTCTATCAATAATATTTTCAAAAGTAATTGAGTCTTGCATTATTTTAGTCTCACTAAAGTTATTATAACCCCAACAACTGTTACTATTTGTGCAGCTATAGTTAGAGCTGTTGTAAATATCTCAAAGAATGTAACTTCTTCTTCTGGTGGGACTAATATAGTATCACCTGGTTCCAATTTATAGTTGTAATCTTCTGCTAAAAACTGCTCACCTTTAGATTTCGTGACAAATGTTTCATCAACGTCAGCTCTGTACCCAAATCCACCTGCGAGAGCTATATAATCTAAATAGTCAAAATCTTTGTTGTATTGAACATTTCCAGGATTATTGACCCTACCTTGTATATTGATAAAATCGATTTTTTCAGGTACGATTATCGAGTCTTTATTCTGTAATAAGATATTATCTACACTTGACGGGTTTTCGACTGCGTTTTTGAAATTTACTGCCATCAAACCTTTTTTCTCAGAGATTCTTGCTGCAAAATATTTCAATTCACTTTTTGTCATTTCTGAACGATCAATAGTTTTCAGACGCTCTAACTCAGCATCTGTCCTTTCCATTTCCTTTTGTCTTATTAATATTGAAGCAGATTCATATGCATTATCATCAAATCCACCTGCTCGTTCGATTATATCGCTTATTCTAGTCTTCCCTACTTCTATAGTATATTTACCAGGGTATTTTACCTCACCTAATACCTTTACATAGCTAGGAGTTTTCCAATTTTCCTTTTTCTTGATATAAACTCTATCCCCTGGTTGTAATTCCATATCATATGGTAAGGAAGAAGAGCTATATAAGCTTTCTCGCCAAGAGGATAAATCTAAGTATATTTTGTCAACACTTATTCCATCTTTTTCTAAACGACTGATTTCAACACTTGATAAATCTGATGATGAAAGGAAACCTTGAGACATTTTAATAATAGTAGATAGACTATCACCTTCTATAAATTCTACTTCTATTTTCTTAGGTACTTCACCGTTAATTTCAATAGTAGATTTATTGTTATATGGGGGGACAATTATTTGATCTCCACCAGATACATAAGGATTTACTGACTTATCCCCTATGTTGAAGAACTTTATTAAATCAACTTTAATTATCGAATCTTTTCGAATCAATCTAATATTTCGGAGTGAAGATTTTTTATCAAAACCACCTACTTTATTTATAACTTCATTGACTCTTTCTGTAGAAGTAGCAGCAACAGTAGCTTGCGTGAATGTCTGACCTGAAACGGTTACTTTAAATTTTCTGATATTAGAGAGTATAACACTAATCTCATTAGAATTATATACTTTTCTAACTTTTGTCTCTATAAGCTTATATGATTCTTCTAAAGTCTTATTTTGTAAATCAATTACACCAACATTTCTAATAAGCAATCTACCGTCAGGGAGAATCGAAGCTTTAACTTGCTCACTTCTTGAAGATACTATATTGATTATAAATTCATCACCAGGACCAACAATGTATTCTTTAGGGTCTATAGCACCATCAAGTAGTCCACCAGTCATACTTGAATTTTCAAGTAATTGCTTAACTTTTGATGTGTCTTGTGCTGATTCTGCTCCGCCTGTTACCACCTCTTCGTCAATTTGAGCATTTAGCAGAGTAAGATTAAAGAATAGAATAAATAAGAATGAGAATATTTTTTTATACTTCATTTATTTCATTTTGTTAATAAAAGAATTAGTTTTTATAATTTACATATAAAAACATGACCAAATTTACTGATTTTATTAATAATACAATAACAAATTCTGGAAATATACTACGTAGTGGGTTTGGTAGTAAGTTTCAAATTGAGAACAAAATTGGAAAAAATAACCTAGTCACTGAATACGATTATAAAAGTGAAAAGTATATAGTTGACGAAATAAAAAAAGCTTTTCCAACACATAATATAATTTCTGAAGAAGAAGGTAGTGTTAATAATAATAGTGAGTATGATTGGATAATTGACCCTCTTGATGGGACAGTAAATTATGCTAACAATATACCTATCTTCAGTGTAAGTATTGCTCTTAGAGAAAATGGAAACTTGATAGCTGGAGCAGTTTATCAGCCAATTTTAAATGAGTTATTTACTGCTGAATTAGGCAATGGGGCTAAAATGAATGGAGAATATATAACTGTCTCTAATAAAATAGAAATGAATACTTCATTATTGGTAACTGGTTTTCCTTATGATATTAATAACGATCCCAAAAATGCTATCAGGAGCTTTACTAATATTGTGAAAAGAGGCATACCAATTAGACGACTCGGCTCGGCGGCTTTAGATTTGGCCTATGTAGCTTGTGGTAGATTCGAAGGTTTTTGGGAAGTTAACCTAAACAGTTGGGATGTTGCTGCTGGAATTCTATTAGTAAATGAAGCTGGTGGGAAATGTACCAACTACAATGGAAAAGACTCGTTAGTAGAAGACAAAGAGATATTAGCAACTAATGGTAAGATACACGAAGAAGCATTGCGAGTAATTAATGAAGATTAAAGTAACTTATATGTCAGGTGCTGGGAATTTGTTCACAGTTATTGACAATACAGCAAATATATTGTCTGAAGAACAAGGGAAGCTATTAGCACCCATATTGTGTACAGTGAATAAAAAAAACAGATTTGAAACTGAAGGATTAATGCTTTTAGAGCAAAGTGCCGATTACAATTTCAAATGTGTCTTTTTCAATCCTGATGGTAGTACTGGTATGATGTGCGGAAATGGTGGTAGAGCTATAGTCAGATTCGCTAAATCAAAAGGAATTATAAAAAGCAATCAAGAAAAAGTATTATTTGAAATGGCTGGAGCAATTTATTCCGCCCAAATATTAGATGAACTAATAGATTTAGAAATGCCTAATATAAAAGAATTTAAAGAACAAACACTTAAATTACAAGGTAGATTGGTAAGTACTCATTATGTCGATAATGGAAGCCAACATACAGTCATAAGAATTGATAAATTAGACTTACTCGATATTTCTAAGTTAGATATAAATGGAATTGGTAGAGAAGTTAGGTTTAACGAAGTATTCGGTAAAATCGGTTCTAATGCTAATTTTTATGACGTAAAGTCTAATACTGTTTATCTCCGAACTTATGAAAGAGGAGTTGAAAAAGAGACAGGTGCTTGTGGTACAGGTGCTGTTGCTACAGCTATAACTGCAGTCGAAGAAAGTAATTTGAGATTTCCAGTTAGTATAATACCAACTAGCGGTGAAAAAATAATTATAGACAAAAAGATAGATGTAAAAAAAGGGACTAAGTTCCATCTTATTGGTCCGGCAATTATATTAGAAGAAAAGGAAATAGAGGTTTAAATTTGTTAGAAAAAGAAATACTAGAACAATCCAAAAAATTGTTCCCAAAACTACAAAAGATAAGAAGAGAAATACATTCGAACCCTGAGTTATCATTCAAAGAGTTTGAGACATGTAAATACATACAAACAAAACTAGATGAATTAGGTATAGAAAATAGAATAATTGCGAATACTGGGGTAGTAGCAACTATAGGAAAAGGAGATAAATGTGTTGCATTACGAGCTGATATAGATGCCCTTCCTATAATGGAAGACACAGGCTTGGATTTTGCTTCCAAAAATGAAGGTGTTATGCATGCTTGTGGACATGATATGCATACAACTATGCTTATAGGAGCTGCTGAAATATTGAAAGGTATGGAAGAGTCGTTAAATGGATATGTTAAATTGATATTCCAACCAGGTGAAGAAAAGCTACCAGGCGGTGCAAGCATATTGATAAAAGAAGGAGTACTTGAAAATCCTAAAGTTGATGCAATATTTGGACAACATATATACCCAGGCGAAAGTGAAGGTGTTATATCATTGAACAATGGTCCAGTTATGGGTGCCCCAGATGAGCTGTATTTTACTATAAAAGGTACTAGTACACATGCAGCACAGCCCCAATTAGGTCACGACCCTATTGTTGCTGCTGCTCAATTAGTCATTCATTTTCAAACCTTAATGACTAAGTATAAAGATCCCATTGAAGCCGGAGTATTGAGTATAACTTCTATTAATGGTGGGAATTCGACGAATGTAATTCCAGATGAAGTAAAATTAATGGGTACATTAAGATCTTTCAATGAAGATTGGAGATTGCAAATGCATAGATTAATAGAAGAAAATTCAGTTGCTTTATGTAAATTATATGGGTGCGAAATTGAAGTTGAAATAAAAAAAGGATATCCTCCAGTAATAAATGACGAAAATTTGACAGAGTTAACTATAAGAAATGCTAATAAATTAGTCGGAGAGGATAATACAATTATTTTTGAACCTAAAATGTGGGGTGAAGATTTTGCTTTTTACGGCAAGAATATACCAGCAACATTTTGGTTTGTAGGTGTAAGGCCTAAAAACATGGATGTTATGCCTGCATTGCATAACTCCAAACTTTCGCCTAGCGAAAATGCAATGCCTATAGGTACAAGTATGTTAGTAACAGCAGCTATTAATTATTTAAGGAGGTAATTATGAATAGACTACTAGTAGTAGAGGACGATCCAGGACAACAAAATCTTTTACAGATGATTTTTAAATACTCTGTAAATTTGAATATAGTAACAGATAATACTTATAATCTAAGAGATGCTGTTGAGCAATTACAAAATAATGAGTACGATATGGTTGTTTGCGACCTTAGATTACCATATTCAGAGAATATTATGGATACTATAGAAACAATAGAAAAGCATAAGAGAAAATCAAAAGTAATATATTGTACTGTTGAAGATTTGACTCCAGACATTATGAAATATATAAAAGATAGCGATTCACTATTTGTATCTAAGAATCTTGACTTTATGAATTATCTTCAATTAGAATTAGAATCTAACCTGAGATCAAGTTGAAATATGGCTTGGATGATATAACTAAAGGCCTTATAGAAGGAGATTTGAGCTATTTATCCAGGTCTATTACTTTGATTGAAAGTACTTCTGAAAAGCATTTTAAACTCGGCCAAGACATATTAGAAAATGTGTTAGATAAAACTGGCCATTCTGTAAGAATTGGGATAACTGGTCCCCCAGGAGTAGGTAAATCAACTCTGATTGACATACTTGGTTTATATTATTGTAATCTTGGCTTTAAAACCGCAGTTTTAGCAATAGATCCATCGAGTAAAGTTAGTGGAGGTTCAATACTTGGCGATAAGACAAGAATGACATCTCTTGCCCAACATAAAAATTCATATATTAGACCTACCCCATCATCTGGGATGCTAGGAGGAACTGCTTCTCGTACCAAAGAGTCAATTTTATTATGTGAAGCAGCAGGATTCGAGAGAATTATAGTAGAAACAGTAGGTGTAGGTCAAAATGAAATAAATATATCTTCCATAGTTGATGTTTTAGTAATGTTACTGAATCCAGGTTCTGGAGATGAATTGCAAGGAATAAAACGTGGTATATTAGAGGTCTCTGATATAATAGCTATAAACAAGTCTGATACAAAAGATAGCTTAGTAAATGAAACAGTTTTAGAATATAAAAATGCAGTAAGAATATTGAATTATGATAAGGAATTTTGGCGTCGTAAAGTAATAAAAATTTCTGCTTTAGAGGAAACTAATCTATTGACATTATCTAATGCAATTGATGATTTTTGTAGAACTTCTAAAGATATTGGTTTTTTTGAACAAAATAGAATAGAACAAGAAAGCGAGAGATTAAAAGAAATTTTAAAAGAAGAAATTTTTAGAAAAGCATTTCAGAACGAATCATTTCGAGTAAAATACGAAAGTATAATTGAAAGAATAAATAATAAACAAACCACTGCCATTAAGGGTGTTATGGAATTATTTGAAGATGAGAATAGCAGCAGCAACTAATAATCAGAATAAAATAAATGAAATTCATCATATATTCACTTTGAGTGGACTAGATGATATAGAAATACTTAGCCCGAAAACACTAAATATAGTAAGTGAGCCAGAAGAGGATTCAGACACTCTGAAAGGCAATGCTAGAATTAAGGCATTGTCTTTATTTGATAAGACAGGAATACCTTCATTTGCGGATGATACAGGTTTATTTGTAGTAGAATTGGGAGGTAAACCAGGGGTACATTCTGCTAGATTCGCATCTGAAACAGCATCTGACGAGGACAACAGGAAGCTATTACTGCAATTATTAGATGGCAAACTAAATCGAAAAGCATATTTCGAGACTGTTATTTGTTACATTTCAAATAATGAAGAAAAATATTTCAAAGGTCGGTGTGAAGGACGTATAAACATTAGCGAGCGTGGTAACAATGGTTTCGGTTATGATTCTATATTCATTCCCGATGGTTTTGATGAGACATTCGCTGAACTAAATCCTGAGGTGAAAAATAAAATAAGTCACAGATATAAAGCAATATTAGAATTTACTAATTGGTTAAAACAAGATAAATATATTTGAACTTATTTTACTTCAAGAATTTTCATTTCTACCCTTCTATTTAAAGCTCTACCTTCATCAGTAGTATTATCACCTACTGGAGATTCTTCACCATAGCCATTAGCTACTAACCTATCAGAGCGAACACCTTGTTTTATAAGGTAATTACGTACTTCTTCAGCCCTCTTCAGTGAAAGATTTTTATTATATTCATCCCCACCAATATCATCACTATATCCAGCTATTTCAACTTTAGCTATTTTAGGGTAATTATTTAGTAGATAAGCTACTCTTTCTAGCTCCGGATAAGAAGAACTAAGAATACTTGATTCTCTGTACGCAAAAAATAAATTATTTATTCTTAATTTCTTTGAAGATTTATCATAATCAGCACTATTCGCTGTATTAGTCAAGCTTGACGTATTAGCATCAACAGCAAGTAATTCACTGACAGGGTAAAGTATAATATCTTGGATCACAGTTATAGAAGAATCTTTCTTAGATAAATCAATACTTTTAGAAATTGGGAAATATCCCTCTTTTTCAGCATAAAAACCATAGTTTTTACCTAAAGGAAAGATAATGAAATATTCACCGGTTTCAGGATTCGAACGCATCTCCCCCATATTTCTACCATTTTCTAAATTTTCCCAAAGAATTTTAGCATCTATAGGATTACCATCAGTGTCTTTTACTGTACCTTTGATAACTGCAACAGGATTTGGTCTTAGATGATCCGGTAAAGACATTGTGAAAATATCTGATTGACCGAAAGTTATAGGTCTTTCTGCAGTTGCAAAATATGCTAATTCACCAAAAGTATTTATTATGGCCGCTCTTTCATTTCCGGGTGAATTTATTTCCTTACTCATGTTTACAGGTTCAGCCCAGTCAGTCCATGAGTCTTCATAAAGCCTTTTTGCCATATATAAATCCATTCTGCCAAGACCTGCATGTCCATTAGAACTGAAATAAAGTGTCATACCATCTGGATGTAAAAATGGTTTTCTTTCTGCGAATTCAGTATTAATAGTTTCACCTAAGTTAATAGGTTCTTGCCAGTTACCATCTTCATCTTTTACTGAAACATATATATCCGTATTACCTTGCATACTTCCTTTCCAATATTCTCCATAGCTATGCTGCTCACCTACACCACCAGGTCTATCAGATACGAAAACAATTGAAGTACCATTATTATTGATTTTAGCATCACAATCGAAGTATTCTGAATTTATGGGTCTTGGGAAATGTTGCACTTCTCCGAATAATTTATCAGATATTCTTTGTGAATAGAATAAATCGCCTCTACCAAAACTAGAATCCAAATTTCCAAAGAAAATCAATGTATTGTCATCAGTAGTAATACACTGAGGAGCTTCCATATTTTCATCTGAATTGATTCCATCTTGAAGTTTTTGTGCAGGTTGCCAATAACCATCTTTGAATTCAGACATAAATATATCTTCAGTTCTATTATTATTATCTCTACCATAACCTGTGAAATAAAGACGAGTACCACTACCATTAGGAGTAGGACTATATTCGGCAAATTCGGTATTTACGTGACTACCTAAATTTATTTCTTCCAATTTATAATCTTTATCAGATAGAATCGCGATTATTTTATCAATTTTTTCAGAATATTCAGGGAGGTCTTTTTTAAATTCGATATATAATTCTTTCATTGCCTTAAAATCTTTTTTAGCATAGAGTTTAGCTGTCAATCTCTGCAAAGCTATAAAAGCATCATAACTATTTTCTGTACCAATATTATCATATATAATATCTAAATATACATCCTCTTCTCCAGGTAGTGGATCATAAAGCAATTGATGCTCTACTGCATGAATCTCAATACTAAGTAATAATAATGTAAAAAGTAGAATATATTTCATAATTAATTCTTCATATTATTTAATAATTCGTCTGTTATCTAATAAGTCAAATACTGTTTTCACTGGATTGAAAAACTCAGATGGCATCTCTACAAACACTGTATTCCAGTCTGACATAGCTCCATTCCATAGGCCTGGTAGTTCTAGTGCCTTAATTGGTTTACCATTGTAAGTTTTTTCAGAAACAAAATAAGTATTTTCATCTACAAAATCTAATAGATTGAATTTTTTACCCTTATAATCAGTAATTCCACAAATCATATCAACTGGATTGAAATGTGTTGATTTTTTTAGCTTCGATAAATTTTCAGGTATTGATTTATCTATTTGTGATTCTTCTAATATCTGAGTTGAAATAGTTCCATTCTTCTCAACGAAAAAAGGACCTCCCCCTGGTTGACCCTCATTTTTAACCATAGCACAAACTCTTAGTGGTCTATTTATCAACTCAAATATATTCTCATTTTCAATTTTAATAAATAAAACATCTTTATAAAATTTAACTACTTCTTTTCTAAGTGATTTGTCTGTTGGATTAGATTCATATCTTGTCGCAAATTCGAATAATTGATTTTGAATTGAGTAAAAATATCCAGCTAGAACTTGCTTAAATTGGTTTGACTTTCTATTATTAGGTACTGTAATTACATTATCAATATTTTTGATAAATACTACATCTGCATCTAGATTATTAAGATTAAATATAAGAGCTCCATGTCCACCAGGTCTAGTCAAATACTTACCCGCTTCATCTTTTATTAGATTATTATCCAAATCAACAGCTACAGTATTTGTACTAGCTGTTTGATGACTTAGAGAACTATTAATATGAAAAACCTCATATTTTGAGATTCTATTAATTCTTTTCTGTATTTGTTTCTGATGTTCTTCAGAGACAGTAAAATGTATCGAAATAACACCATTTGTCAATATATACTCTTTTGCTTCTTGTATATGCTCATATATTGGTGTTCTGAGCATACCATAATAGTTATGGAACGGGATTAGAGCTTTGGGTTTGGTTGACAAACCTAACTTGTCTTCATCCAAAATAGCATTTATAATTTCAGTTAAATCAGTACTCCCATCTAAAAAAGTCATTTTAAACTTCTCGTTCAAGTTGTTCTTCAACTTTTTATAGAAAGGTAATAAATTAAGATTTTTGAAAAAAAATACTAAACGTTCTTTATTCTCTAAATTTGATGTTTCTATTGCATCAATTGTAGGAAATTTCATTTCATTTCTTAGAGCAATCAAATCTCCGAACATACGAGTAGCAGCCCCAGAAGCAGGTACAAATTTTATACAAGTCTTCTCAACTAATAATTTTTTAAATTCTTCGTAATATTCTTCTTTTTTAAAGTCACTGATCTTAGCTATTCCGTCACCAATTAAGCAAGGTGCTACTATATTAACGGGTTTTATTCCATTTTTGAATATATCTACTTGCTCATTTATAGTTAATTCTTTTGTTATACTCATTTCAATAATTTCTATTTGTGATTGTCAATGCTAAAATAAAGAAGTCTATTTTCTTTATTAATAGGGTAATTTCTTAATTTTGAACCAAATTCAATAACAAATATAATAAATACATAAATGAATAACTTAGAAACATTCGAAAATCCAAGACCAGGTAGATATTTCTCTATAACTCATGAAAATCCTGAGTTTACATCTGTATGTCCTATGACTGGTTTACCAGACTTTGGCAATATAATAGTTAATTATATTCCTGATCAACTTTGTTTAGAGTTGAAATCTTTAAAATATTATTTTTTAGCATATAGAGACAAAGGTATATTTTACGAAGAAATTACTAATCAGATTTTAGATGATTTGGTTGCTGCTTGTTCTCCTCTAGAAATGGAAATAATAAGTGAATGGGGTACTCGCGGTGGTATGACTTCGACAATAGTAGCATCATACATCAAAGAATAATTATGGTAAGAATTGGAAAAGAATTTATTTGGGAAATGAGCCACCGATTGCCATTCCACGAAGGTCCATGTAAAAATATACACGGTCACACTTACAAAATGCTTTTGGAGCTAGTAGGTGAAGTTAACGAAAATAGAATGTTGATTGATTTCTATGATATCGAAAAAATAGTTAGACCTCTACTAGACAAAATAGATCACGCTTTTCTTGTCGATAGTAAAGATGATCTGATGATAAATTTTCTAAAAGAAAATCAGTTCAAGCATTATATTATTGATAATTTCTCAACTGCAGAAGATATGAGTGCTTATTTTTTAGAATTATTAAAACCTGAATTTCAGAAATTCAATAATTTGAAGGAATTGAAAATAAGAGTGTACGAAACAGCTGACGCATGGGCAGAGAGCGAATCAAGTTTATAAACGAAGAAAGAGAAAATGATATGAGTAAAACGCAAGAGTTAATTGCAATAGAAGAAAAATATGGAGCACATAACTATCATCCACTAGATGTAGTTATCAGTAGAGCAGAAGGAGTATGGGTCTATGATGTAGATGATAATCGATATTTAGATTGTTTAGCTGCTTATTCGTCTGTAAACCAAGGTCACTGTAATCCTCATATACTAAAAGCATTCAAAGAACAGGCAGAGAAAGTCACTATTACTAGTAGAGCTTTCAGAAATGATCAATTACCCGCACTCTACAAAAAGTTACATGACATGACTGGCTTCGATATGTCTTTGCCAATGAATAGTGGTGCCGAAGCTGTAGAAACTGCAATCAAAGCAGCTAGAAGATGGGGATATAGAAATAAAGGTATAGCTAAAGACAAAGCTGAGATAATAGTTGCATCTGATAATTTCCACGGTAGAACTACTACTATAGTTGGGTTTTCGACTGATGAACAATACAAAAAAGAGTTTGGACCTTTCACACCTGGATTCGTAGTTTCGGAATATGGTAATATAGAATCTGTGAAATCATTGATCAATGAAAATACTTGTTGTATAATGGTAGAACCTATACAAGGTGAAGCTGGTATTATAATTCCACCAGATGGATATTTGAAACAATTAAGAGAGCTTTGTGACCAACATAATATCTTATTAGCATTTGATGAGATTCAAGCAGGATTAGGCCGTAGTGGTAAAATGTTTGCTTATCAATATGAAGATGTAGTTCCAGATATGGTAATAATTGGTAAAGCATTATCAGGTGGGTTTTATCCTGTATCAGCAGTACTTTCGAACAAAGAAGTATTAGGCGTATTTGGACCGGGAGATCATGGTTCTACTTTTGGTGGTAATCCTTTAGGTGCAGCTGTAGCAACTGCTGCTTTGGAAGTTATAGAAAATGAAAATCTAATCCAAAAATCATTTGATAATGGCAATTACTTTATGGAGAAACTAAAATCTATAAAAAGTAGCAAAATCAAAGAAGTTAGAGGAAAAGGACTTTGGATAGGATTGGAGCTAACTGAACCTGCGAGAAAGTATTGCGAGGATTTGATGGGATTAGGAGTGCTTTGTAAAGAGACTCATGACTATGTAATTAGAATAGCTCCTCCTCTGGTAATTACTAGAGAAGAGATAGATTGGGCATTTGACAGAATCAAAGAAGTAGTTGAAAAATACGCATAAATGCTCCACAAAAAAAAATATAGAATGATAATAGACCCTCCTAGTGAGGGTCTTTTCAATATGAATAAAGATGTAGAATTGATGGAGTCGCTCTCCCCAACTGACAGTCCTATTTTTCGTCTATATAGCTGGAATCCATGGTGTTTGTCGCTTGGGTATAACCAAAAAGATGACGGTATATTAAAAGATAAGCTTTATAAAGACGGATATGATATCGTACGAAGACCGACTGGTGGTAGAGGAGTCTTTCACGCAAATGAGCTTACATACTCGATAGTCACTCATCTGGACAATACTCGCACTAAGGATTATGTGTATCAAGAAGTACATACACTAATAGCAGAAGTGCTTAATAATATTGGATTAGAAGTTGATTTCGTGAAAACGAATCCTGACTTCAAGAATTTCTACAAATCTGACGAGAGGTCGGTCTCTTGCTTTGCTTCTTCTGCTCGTTATGAATTGACTCACGATAATAAGAAGATAGTTGGCTCTGCACAACGAATATTCGGCAATAAGCTGTTACAACACGGCTCGATACTTATAGATTATGGATTCGAACAGATAGCTGACTATACTACTGAAGACCCAAAAAAAGCTAATAGACTCAAAGATTTTACCCTAAATACTGCCATTCCTATTAATGCTATAGCTCCTCAGATAATTAATGTAGAATCGCTAATTGACAGCTTTCAAACTACATTCGAACAGCTAAATATATTGGCATAAAGTTTGCTTTATTCTCTTTATAACTATAACAAAGAGAATACATTATGATTTACTTTTCATTTATATTGCTAACAGGAGCAGTTGCTCTTTTACTTTCTTCAGCTAAAAACTTTTACAAAACTTATAAATTGACACCAATCCCAATAAAAAGAGATCGATAGTTATGAAAAAGTTCCTATTTTCTTTATTACTGATCGTTTTCTTATGGAGTTGTAGCTCTTATGTGAGGTTCACTTCGGATGATTTAGATGATATAAAGACTTATGGTAACTTAGTTTACGAGGGTAGTAAAAAAATAATAGAGCAATTAGAAGAAGAATTAGACGAAGATAATAAAGGCAACCATTTCGAAGGTCGCCTGCTCTCCTCTTCTAAAAAATGGCTCGGCACTCCCTACCAATATGGTGGTACTACGCAATCTGGTGTAGATTGCTCTGGGTTTGTACTCAATGTATATAATGACTTAGGTTACAAAGTACCACGAACATCAAGCGAACAATATGAGTTTACAAGAAAAGTTTCATCCAATGAAAGGCAAGTAGGTGATTTGGTCTTCTTCCGAAGAGGAAGCGATGTTGGTCATGTAGGTATATATGTAGGTAGTAATAAGATGATACACGCCTCTACTTCCAGAGGGGTAATAATCCAAGATTTGGACAATGAATATCTACAAAGAACCTTCGCAGGATTTGGAAGGGTGAAGAGGTAGAAATAGAAAAGCTCCCGAAGGAGCTATTTTAATGTTATTTAATTTTATTTTTTACTCCACTACAACTTTAACGGCTTTCTCTTCCGTACCGTGCTTTATGTTGATTAGGTATATCCCTGGCTGAGCTGTTGAGCAATCCCAGATTAGATTGCCATAATGACTCTCTTGCTTAACTAAGCTTATTTTATCGACTGCATCTATTTTTTTACCAGTTATATCATATATACTAATATCGTCAGTAGTCATAGGTATATTAATATCCCAATAAAATAGAAATTTCACTTCTGACTTTGCTGGCAAGG
>JBFHKR010000044.1:0-18632 GCA_041595255.1 Chlorobiota bacterium | reverse complement strand
GGATTGGCGTATTCAGCACCACACCATCGAGTGAGCGGCAGCGGCTAAGAGCCACATATACCTGACCGTGGGCAAATGCACCATAGCCAACGTCTATTATCACATTATCGAAGGTCTTGCCTTGGCTCTTATGTATAGTTATAGCATAGGCCAACTGTAGTGGGTATTGCGTAAACTCGGCAGCAGTTGATTGTTCTATTTTATCAGTATCTCGGTTCAGCTCGAACTTTACTTCTCTCCAAGATTCGGGCTCTACCAGATGTTCCGTACCATTTATATCTACATATATTTCTTGATCGTCTATTTTTGTAATCTTGCCTACTGAGCCATTTACCCATCGGAATCCCGGATCATTTTTGAGCATCATAACCTGTGCGCCTTCTCGTAGTTTAAGCTTATATGGCGCCGGTAGCTTATTCTCAAGCTGATCTTCGCCTTGTTCGGCTAGTTTGGCGTATTTCCCTGATAGCTCGCCAGTGAATATGTGTTCTTTACTATTCAATTGGTCGAGCTTTTTTTGATTGATATTTGATGCAGTTCGCCTCATAGATGTAAGGAAAGTCGCTGTTTCTGGAATCGAAACCTTACTTTTGTGGCGAGAGTTGAGCAACTGCATATCTTCATCACTAATCGAGTTTATTCGTATGTGTTCTAGAAGCTGTTTGAAAACAACCTCATCTTCAGATTGTCGGAAAATCTGGGTCAGCTCTATAAAGTGGTACCCATAATCTTTGAATACAGGAGCATCGTAGAACTGCTCTCCCCCATACGTTCTTATTATATAATCTTGTTCGTCCCTTCTCATAACTGGCGGCAGCTGATACAAATCACCTATGAACACCATCTGCACTCCACCGAATGGTTCAGTTGGGCGGTTTCTATTCAGTCGCAATGCTGTATCTATACCGTGCATCATATCCGAGCGAACCATCGATACTTCGTCTATTATCAGTGTGTCTATCCCTTCGAATAGGTCTTTTCTGTAATCCATTTTCAGTTTTTCTATCTCTAACTTACCGGGTTTGAATCGGAAGAAAGAGTGAATAGTTTGCCCACCCACATTCAGTGCTGCAATACCAGTAGGAGCTATTACCACGAAGTTTTTCTTTGTCTTGCGGGTGAACTCACGCAGGAGAGTTGACTTTCCCGTACCGGCTCTACCTGTTATGAAAATACTATCGTTAGTGTTTTCTAGTATATTGAGTGCTTTTTTGAATTCTTCGGTTATATCTAAGTTCATTGTCTAATAGTTATGTTTATTACTATGCTGCTGATAGCAATATAACTAATGAAGAGATTTGTAATGATATTTGGGGAGAAGTGGGTGAGGATTATTTTTTTTCAATATATTTGCCTTTACAATAATTACACCGAATGAATCAAATAGAATGAAAAGCAGTAGGACCCTTTTACTTCTCTTTTTAGTATTCTCTACTTTATTAGCACTGAAGTCCGTTTACTATTTGCCATATATGGCTGATGATGCGCTTATTACGTTACGATACGCACAGAGACTATTGGACGGATTTGGGCTAACATGGACGGAAGGCATACCAGTCGAAGGTTACTCCAATTTACTTTGGACATTGCTCATAGCAGCAGTTGGTAAATTTGGATTTGAGTTACTCACAGTAGCAAGGGTATTGGGTGTTATATTCGGAATACTCAATGTATATCTTATAATAGATTATGTAAGTAAACGCTTCCAAAATGCAATTCCGATTCTCCTCATCACTCTGTTTTTTTATACTATGTCGGGAACTGTTTCTATCTGGTCAATGGCGGGATTAGAGCAACCATTAGTAGCTTTCCTTTCGCTATGGGCTGTGGTCAAGTACTTCGATTTTCGTGATTTTGAGATAAATAGTAGTTTGTGGTATTCTTCATTAGCATTGGGTTTGCTCTGCATTACTCGCCCAGATGGTGTAATATTATCAGTAGTTATAGGTATTTATCATCTAATTGCTAACAAAAGTAATCTAAAAGTAGCAATCGCAAATGTGCTAAAACTAGCAGTTTTTCCAATTATTCTATACTTTGGTCAACTACTTTTTAGAATATATTTTTACGGAGAATTAGTACCCAATACTGCATTAGTCAAGGTGACTCCCTCGTTTTTCCATGCACTCTCTGGACTCAAATACAATTTAAAATTCATATACTCAATCTCTACTCTATTTATACCATTTGCTATTTTTGCAGTACTTCTTATTAGAAACAATAATAAGCGAATAAACCTCTTGCTTTCTATACTAACAGTATGGTTTTTCTATTTGGTATTCGTAGGAGGCGATATATTTATGGCTTTCCGACATCATTTTTACTCCATTGTATTTATAATATTGGTATTGGCCGAAGGACTAAATGAATTATTAGAAAGCAATTATTACAAAAAGAAAAAGAAACTATTTCAATTGCTATTTGCAGTATCTGGGTTAATATTTTTATATCAGCAATTCGAATATATCTACTATGAGGATATAGAAACATTTACTTGGACGAGCAACCAGAAAACATTGGCACTAGAACTCAAAGCAACTTTTGAGAAAGAGCAACCACTAATAGCTTTAGATGCAGCGGGTTCATTGCCGTATTGGACGATGTTCCCATCTCTAGATATGCTTGGACTGAATGATTACTATATAGCTAGGCACAAACCCAATAATATGGGTGGTGGTTACATAGGCCACGAACTAGGCGACCCCGAGTACACACTAGACCAAAAACCAGATATTATTCAATTGCATTTTGGACAACGCGAGCCAATACAGTATATAGATTCGCAATTAGTCATAAACAAGAGATTTATCAATGATTATAGGGATATAAACGTATTTGCAACTGCTGGCGATAGTCACGATTACTCAGGAGTACTTTGGTTCAACCTATACAGTGACAAAGTTGGTATTAGATCAGTTGGGAACAAGGTAATTATACCTGCTTATTACTTCAAAACTACTGAAGAGGTTTTCAATGAGTTCAAAGATGGTAATCTATTATTACCGATTAAACCCAATCAAGAATTTGAACTATTACTGCCTTACAGAATACAAATTAACACCATATACACTGAGCCAGTTGGAGTTGAGATACTATACTCATCCGAAGGAAAAAACACAAGAATAACAATAAAGAACAATTCAAGTAAGAAAAAATATTTGAAAGAAGTGGTAGTAGAATAGAAAAACTTTGTCGAAATTGAGACAAAAAACAAGTTCATGTGTCTATATAGTTAGTGGAATAACAGAAAGAGGAAAACATGAAATCTATAATACTAATAATATGCGCTTTAGTGATATCTCAAACCGTTATAATTTCATCGGAATTTGATTTAGAGAAATACGAAGAATTTCTGAAGCAAACAGAGCATCTTAATTATGATGAACTGAAGGATCTATACCCCTCTGACCCATTTTACAGTTCGGATTCTTTGCTATTAGACAGTATTCTATACTACTCTTTATCTAATAAAAATCTGAAATATAGCGACGATGAAATTGGACTGCTTAAACAAAATTCATTCGTGGTATCTGAGAGGTTTGCCTACCCCACATTCGTGCATGGATTATATGAGATATGGAAGAAAGATCTACCCATTTATCTTTCGAATGATCTGTTCTTGAACACACTGCACGTAACTTTCAAAGAAATATTCAAAGCTATAGAATTAGATAACAATGGCGAGTTGTACAAAGCTTTAGATAGTATGTTAAAAGAATTAAATGAGTTTGAATCAATTAGTAATAGAACTGATATTGAATTTACTAACTTGATAGATGATGCAAAGATTTACTTATCTGTTTCTAGAAGTCTAAATAATCCGAAGGTTGATTTTGAAATAGATACTAGTGTTAGAGAACAAGTAAATGAATTATTAGATTTGGTTTATAATGAAAAACCGGCAGATGTTAAGTTATTCTCCAAAGTGAATAGAAAGTATGATTTCTCACTATTCAAACCACGAGGGTTCTATGATGAGATTAGAAATCCAATCTTTAGTGATTACAAACCATTAGAAGGATATTTTAGAGCTATTATGTGGCTAGGTCATATCAACATATATATAGAAAACCCAAAGAACAACTTATTTTTTGAGCTTGATGAAGAGGATTTGGATAGACATACTCGGCTTGCTGCATTCATATCACTTCTTATAAAAAATTCTGGTGCAAAAGCACATCTAGATATAATAGATAACCGCCTGCAAGTATTGGTCGGCAGACAAGACAACATAACTTATAACGAAACTAATGCTGTACTGAAGAAACTACAATTCAGCTACGAAGACCTATTTACTAAAGAGAATATAACTCAAATAAGAAAAGATTTATTAGAATTGGAATCATCGGTTCATAGTTATAATTCATCTATTCTTTTAAGTGGAGATACACTAAAGAAAATAGAAGCTGGTTCGGTCTTCTTGACTTTGGGGCAGAGACCTCTGATAGATGGGTTTATCACTTCTAAAGTTGTATTTGATAATATTATACACAAAAATGAGAAAGTAAAACGAATGCTACCTAACAGCATGGATGTGCTATTTGCCTTGGGTAATAATGCTGTGTTGAATGGTCTGAAAGATGAATTGAACTCGTTCAACTATTCTCCGAATCTAGCATCAGTACGCTACCTGATAGACGGATATGACGAATCATTTTGGGGTCAGAATGTATATACGAATTGGTTAGGTGCAATCCGCAGCTTGAACCCAGCTAATACACATGTAGAAAGGGAATCTGATCGTGATTATGAGAGGACAGCAGCTTGGCAACAAAAGACTGCAACTACACAATTATCTTCTTGGGCGGAGCTACGACACGACTATATTTTGCAAGGTAAACAGCCTACAAGCGGGGCTAATGTATGCGAATACCCTGATGCTTATTTGGAGCCATCTCCTGAGTTTTTTCAAAGACTGATTAATATATTTACATTCTTCCAAGATACTGTTAATTTCAAAAGATTTGCTGGTGAAACTAAGAAAATGATAAGCTTATATGATACACTTAAGACAATTTCAGAAAAAGTCCATTCTAAAAAACCGATTTCTGAAAAGGACAATATCTTTTTGAGAAGAATTTTATTTGATTGTAGTAATTGGGATTGTGATGCCAGTCAAGAGGTTTTCACTGGCTGGATGACAGATTTGATGTACGGGATAGAGCTAACAAGGAGAGGGTACATAGACAAAGTCAAAGACCCTTTGCTATCAGTGGCCGATATTCATACTTCTCCAACAGATGAGGATGGCGAAATGGTCGGCTGGGTAAAGCATATAGCCACTGGTCCTGTGAATCTATGCAGTATCGTTACTGAGAATAATGAGGGTATTAAGACTATTTATTCTGGCCCTGTTTTTAGTTTCTTTGACTTCACTACTGAAAACTTTACAAGATTAGATGACGGGGAATGGTTAGACAAATATAAAGCTGAGCTAGGTAATTCATTTGAGAACCTCCAAAAGCCAAAACTTTCACAGTGCTATTCGACAAATACGAAAGGAATTCGATATAGCGAAACTCCTATTTTTGAAACTACTGAACCCGTAATATCTTCAGTAATAGAGGGAAGCAATTTGGGTGGCAGCATATCATTATATCCACAACCAGCGACTAATTACGTTCGGTTTGGGATAGATGCAAACAGTTTAGAATGTGAGATTAGATTGCTTTCTCTTGATGGGCGATTACTCCAGAAAAAAGATTATCAACTAGTAACAACTGGCAACTTTATTATAACATTGGACTTTAATGAGAATATAAAAAGTGGTGCATACATCTATCAAATAACAAACAGCGATAAAGTGCACACTGGTAAATTAATTGTAGACTAATCTTAACAAATGATAAATATAAACTCACTCTAATTTCAAAAGTTGGATTACGAAGGGCTACAAACACATAGTGGACACCAACAAAATATATGGTATTTCAACTTTCGAGTTGGAATAGAATAATTTACAACATAATATAAGCATTTTAATATGGGAAAAATTACCACAATATCAGACTATATTAGTACTTTTGATTTGGAAACACAAAATCTACTTAATCAAATGAGGGAAACTATTAGAAGCGTTGCTCCAGAAGCCATTGAATGTATTAGTTATGCTATACCTACATTTAAGTTAAATGGTAATCTAGTTCATTTTGCAGCAGCTAAAAACCATATTGGATTTTACCCGGCTCCTTCTGCTATAGTACACTTTGCAGAAGAGCTTTCAGCTTATAAAACAGCCAAAGGTTCTATACAATTTCCCTTTTCTAAACCTCTACCACTCGAGCTAATTAGTTCAATAGTTCGGTTCAGGGTAGAGGAAAACCTAGCAAAATAAGGTTAACGCCATTCATTTTAATGGATTATAAAAAAAAAGAGCTACCTTATTATAGTAGCTCTTCTTTATTTGACTTACTTATTAGGGAATTAGTTATTTATGAACTTACCAGCGCTTATAACCTTTCCATTTGAAGTAATATTATATATTATAATTTGATTACGATTTAGTTCACTAGTTGTGAGTTGTATATTACCAATTCCAATATTCGAATTTTGTTTATTAAGTAAATTTCCACTTAAATCATAAAACGAAACATTTATAGTAGTTACTGTTTCGTTGCTATTGTCTATAGCCAAAGTTTGATTGAAATAACTAACTTTGAAATCTCTGATAAAACTTTCTACTGAAGAAACGCCGTCACCAATACCCTCTAGTGGTATTTCTATTCGGCGTAGCGCAGCATCTGTATTATTAGATCGAATTATTAACTTGTCTGTATATACTTTATTATCCTTAGGTAAAAATTCTATAACTAGAGAGTCTCTCGATTCTGCAGCGATTGTTTTATTAGAACCACCAACGAATTTGAAGACACCTTCCAAATCCTTATCTTCTATTTCGCTATTGCTAAGCACTAAATCAATATTACCAATATTTTCTATCACTACTGATTTTGTAATTGGTTCTATAAAGTCTGTAGTACCGAAATCTATTTTATCTGTTGCTACTTGTATAGATGAGAACTGTTGTAGGTTGTCACCTTGTCCTCTCAAAGTTATACTATAAGATGATTCGTTGCTAGCATTCGACTTTATAACCATAGTTGCGAAATAGTTTATCTCTTCTTTCGGTTTGAAATTTACTTGTAGGAATAAAGTCTCAGTTTCTTCTATATCAGGTATTTCACTATTCAGTATACTGAAAACTCCATCTTCGTCATCTAATATCTCAATAGAGCTAATTTTCAATAGGCCTTTACCAGTATTAGTAATATTTACAACTTCCTTCTGAGCTTTAGAAACTTTACCAAAATCTATTGTAGATACATCTGTAGTCAATATTGGGTTATCGCTTGATTCAACTTTTGCATAAATAGGGATTACCATATCAGGAATATTAGCAGCATTGGATTTGATTCTTAGATTAGTACTATATTCTCCTGTTTCCAGATTTTTCAAAGTAATATCAACTAGCTTAGTCATACCAGGGAATATTTTAGTTTCAGCAGCTATGAATTTAGCTGAAAAATTCTGGTCAGATTCTAATTCGATACTAGCTATATCAAGATAATTCATTGAGTTGTTATATATTTCTATTGTCTCAACTTCGTTTTTATTATTGTCATCAAACCTAACAGAATCCTTATTGACAGCTATATTGACTTCCTCGTTATAAATTTTAGTTTTCTCAACTTGAAGTACTTTTTTTGTAACCGCATTTTGTACCCACGCTACTGCATAGATTTCTTCTAGGTTCCAATAATCTTCCATGTTGAAGTCAAATCTATTTCCGGAAAACCCAAGATCATTTCTAGTGATTTTTGCTCCACCTGTAGGTTGCAAATCAATTTTTCTAGTTACGTAGTAATAGTCAGATTCATTAGTATTACCAACCTGCGGCGCTACTATGTGTTTTTCAATCAGTGCACAGAATAGCACATCAGATGACTCAAGTACAGTATCTATATCCATCTTCACTTCTACAAAAAAGAATTGGCTACTGTTGTTCCCAACTTGGACTTTCATTTTGATTGGAGAAGTCTGATTTTTCTGTGAGTTAATCTTACTTTGTAGACCTTGAACACCCAAAACTTCTGACCCATTTACATAGAAACTTGGTATGGGGAAATTTTCGTTTTGTTCTTTATACATTAGTATTCTATCTGATAAATCTTTTCTTTGCTCCCAAAATAGATCAGGATTGAAATTCATGTGTATTGTCATAGGAAGTACTTCTACATTGCTATTTACAATCTGATTGAATTGATTTGCAATTGGGAGTAATTCGGGGCTATTATTAGAACTCGTAGTCATTTGTTCGACTAAAATTAGCTTTGGCTCTGCCGAAAAACTTTGGCTGAAAGCTAGAAGGATAACAAAGCAAAACAGTAGGGCTTTTTTCATTTTTACACCTTTTTAAAAATATTATTATAAATTTAATCTTAAATATAGTAATAGTAAGCATTGATAACAACAATTATTATTTAAAAAAATTACATCAAAGGATTAATTTTGCACTTTTGTTTCAAATTTTAGTCTAATTTCATAAGTTATTAAATTCCATTCATAATATGCAGCAATAACTTATGAGAACGAAATACATAACTAGCGGTCTTATCATTCTGATAATACTATTTATCCCTACTTATTTGCACATATTCCCTACTTGGGTATTTTCGATTATCGTAGTACTCTATGTAATAGGTCTATACAATGTATTCCAGACAAAACACACAATACTAAGGAATTTTCCACTTCTTGGGTATTTCCGATATTTGTTCGAGTTTATATCACCAGAAATACAGCAATACTTCATAGAAACATCTACGGAAGGTAGACCTTTTTCTCGTAACCATAGATCCCTAGTTTATAGGAGAGCAAAAAATGTAAGCGACACCGTTGCTTTCGGAACTCAAAACGATTTAGATAAAATGGAATACGAGGGACTGCGACACTCAATCTATGCCAAAGAGCCTAAACATGAACTTCCGCGAGTAGTTATAGGTGGCCCGAAGTGCCAAAAACCCTATGCAGCCTCTATATACAATATTTCCGCTATGAGCTTCGGAGCCTTAAGTAAAAATGCTGTGATGGCACTCAACAAAGGAGCTTTAAAAGGTGGTTTTTACCATAATACAGGCGAGGGTGGGATATCACCTTATCACTTGCAAGGTGGTGATTTGACTTGGCAAATTGGTACAGGCTATTTCGGCTGTAGGACTGAGGATGGTCGTTTTAACCCAGAAACTTTCAAAGAGAAAGCGTCACTACCAGAAGTAAAGATGATAGAACTAAAAATATCACAAGGAGCGAAACCAGGTCACGGCGGAGTATTACCAGCGATTAAAAACACTGAGGAAATAGCCGCAATAAGACATATAAAACCTGGGACTACTGTACTCTCTCCTCCAGGCCACAAAGAGTTCAATGATGCCAAAGGGTTATTAGAGTTTATAGAAAAGCTAAGAGAATTATCTGGAGGAAAACCTATAGGAATGAAACTTTGCATCGGAAGAACAGAAGAATTCAGAGAAATATGTGAGCTAATGGAGAAAACTGGAATGATGCCTGACTTTATCACAGTAGATGGAGCCGAAGGAGGTACAGGTGCTGCTCCGTTGGAATTCTCAGATTCAGTAGGTATGCCGTTACAACCAGGGCTTATATTTGTTAACAAAACATTGATAAAATACGGATTGAGAGATAAAATCAACTTAGTTGCTTCTGGGAAAATAGTAACAGCAGAATCTATTCTGAAGAATCTAGCTATAGGCGCAGATATTTGTAATTCTGCTCGTGGGTTTATGTTCGCAATTGGTTGTATCCAAGCACTGCGATGCAATACTAATAATTGCCCGACAGGAGTTGCTACTCAAGAAGAAGGCTTAGTAAAAGGATTAGTAGTTAGTGACAAAGCGGAAAGAGTATTCAACTTTCATAATAATACAGTTTATGCCGTTATGGAATTACTAGCTGCATGTGGTAAGGAAAGTATAGAAGAAGTTGATATGGGTATGTTTGTCCGAGGAGACGAATTTGTCAATCTTGCAAATAAATATTACCCTGATAGTTTCACTATGGATTGATATTGCTTATATTTGGGGATGAAAAGATTATTAATATCGATATTGCTTATTGGTTATTCCATTCATGCTCAGATTCAAATCAATGAAGTTTGTTCTGACAATGATGAGTTATTGCAATCAGCAAATGGTGAGTACTATGATTGGATAGAGTTATATAATAACTCAGAAAACCCAATTCATTTGAGTAATTACTATTTGACAGATGATAAAAACGATTTAGAAAAATGGAACATCGATTATGGAGTCATGTTTTCAGATGAATATCTGATAGTTTATGCTTCTGATGATGATATAAATATACCCGATGAATTACACACTAACTTCAAGCTCTCTAGTGAAGGCGAGACCATATATTTGACTGATGGTACAAATATAATTGATAAAGTGAAATACGGGAAAATGGATGAAGACTATACCTTTGGTAGATTGGAAGAAAAATCTGACCTACTTACTTACCTTGCCAAACCCACACCTCGAGAATCAAATAGAAACAGCGGTACTATAATATCAAGCCGTGAATCAGGATACTATGTATCCGAATTTAATCTGAAACTAATTGCTGCAGAAGGACACAAAATATATTATACTACTAATGGTGATGACCCCACAAGTAAATCATTGGAGTATAAAGATGCAATAGAAATAAAAGACGAATATGGTTATTATAAGTACCTTGATATACCTACTACCCCTACAAATACTGATAAATGCTACTTCGAATGGAAAAAGGTAGAAACTGAAATACCTAGATGTAAAGTTATCAGTTTTCGCGTGATAAATGAAAAGGGGGAAATGGGAAAAGTTTATAACAAATCTTACTTCTTTCAAAATCCGCATGATTTTCCAGTTGTCAGTATCATAACAGATAATCAAAACTTATTTAATCATGAAAGTGGTATTTATGTCCCCGGTGTTCATTTTGATTCAAAGAACCCTTGTTCAACAGGCAACTATAAGATGAGAGGCGATGAATGGGAAAAGCCAATGTCTTTCTCATACTTTGAAAACGAAAAGCTTATCTCAACAAACTATGGTGGTATGAGAATACACGGCTCAGGTTCCAGAGATGCAGCCCAAAAATCACTCCGTTTTTATGCTAGAAAAAAGTATGGAGTTAATAAGTTCCCCAACGTCTATTTACCCGAATTAGACATAGAAAATTTTGATAATTTTATTCTAAGAGCCACTATGAGTGACCATAGTATGGCGCTTATCAAAGATGCGATATCGATGAAATGTGTAAGAGGGTTGAAATTTGAGCAAACTTATATAAACCCTGTTGTCGTATATATAAATGGGAATTATTGGGGGTTACATGAGGTTAGAAATAGGTTTGATGAGGAGTATTTGGGTGAAAAATATAATCTAGTCGAGGATAGTATAGACATAGTATCACCAGTCGTCTTTGGTAATCCTTGGGAAGCAAAATACAAAAGAATGAAGATTGTTTATGACTATATAGTTGAACATGATTTGTCGATTGACGAGAATTACAAATACATAGAAGAACTCTTTGATATACCTCAGATGATAGATTATTATATAGCTGAAACTTATTTCGTAAATACTGATTGGCCAGGAAATAACTTTTTAGTCTGGACTTCTGAAACAAACCAGAAATACAAACCACTTTTTTATGATCTTGACGCAGGTTGGAGAGACAGAGAAAAAGATATGATTGAATATGCTACTCAGATGGAACACAATGATTATCCAAACCCAAGTAGTACTAACGTTATATTCTCCAAATTACTTTCTAATGATGAATTCAAACAGCTGTTCATAGAGAGAGCATTATACCTTATTGAAAATGAGTTTAGTTATGAAAAACTTAAGCCTATAATTGATAAATACATCAATCAATATAGAACAGAAATTAGCCGGAATATAGATAGATGGCATTTCCCAGAAAGTGAACAGAGATGGCAAGAAATATTATTTAGAGATTACTATGAATTTGCACGGCTACGAGGCTGCTATTATAAGCAACACCTTGTAGCTCATTTTAACTTAGATGATGATTTGTTATGTTCCCAAACGAACATAAATGACAATAAAAACTTATATATCACTTTATCTCCGAATCCTGCAAATGACTATCTAACTATTGATAACTTTGATTCGGAAGAAGTAGCTATCATCGATATACATGGGCAAGAAATAATTAAAATTAACTCAAATTATAATAAAAAAGTATCCATAGATATCAGCAATTTGGCGCCATCTGTTTATTTTATAAAAATAAAAAATGCGATATTGAAATTTGTGAAAATTAAGTAATGAAAGTTTTCTTAGTATTAATACTTTTGTCCATCTATTCCTCCTTTAGCCAGATACAAATAAATGAAATCTGTTCTGATAATGATGAATTATTGCAATCAGCAGATGGAGAATATTATGATTGGATTGAAATATACAATAACTCCCAAGAACCAATACAGCTTTCAAATTATTACTTAACTGATGATGGTAAAGATTTGCGTAAATGGAATTTTAGCTCCCAGATACTAAAAGCTAATAATTATATGATTGTTTACGCTTCTGGTTTAAGTGAGCTTACTTTTGGTGAACAGCATTCAAATTTCAAGTTATCTAGCACAGGAGAAACTCTCTATATAACCGATGGGGAGAATATAATAGATAGAGTCGAATTTGGGAAAATAAATGAGGATTTCTCATTTGGAAGACTTGAGGAAAGCTCGCAGTTACTTACTCCTTTGGCTACCCCAACTCCTGGACTATCCAACCGAAATAGCTATACCGCTATTGCTAATAAAGAATCAGGTATATATGATTCCGAATTTAAATTAGCACTATCAGCAGCATCAGGTCAGAAAATATATTATACAACTAACGGAGATGACCCGACTATAGAATCTAGACTATATATTGGTGAAATAGAAATAAAGGATGAGTATGAAGAATATGAATACCTTAATGTACCTACAACAACATTAGATAGTTTAAAGTGTGGTAGAGAATGGTTAGAATTAAAACACGCTATACCTAGAAGCCATGTAATTAGCTTTAGAGTAATAGACACTAATGGAGTAGGAGGTAGGGTTTATCGTAAAACTTTCTTTTTAAACCAAATTCATGAATTACCAATAATTAGTATTGCTGTAGATAATATGAGCTTTTTTAGTCAAGATACAGGTATATATGTACCTGGTAAGATGCTTGACCCTAATTATCCATGTTGGACGGGAAATTACTATCAAAAAGATTGGGAAAGAAGTGCTACTATAACTTATTTTGAAAACAGTAAAAAAGTTTTTGAAGAAAATGCGGGAGTTAGAATTCATGGTGGAGGCACTAGAGCTTTACCTCAAAAATCTATTAAATTTTATGCTAGAAAAACTTACGGTATAAATAAATTTAATAATGTTTTCTTCCCAGACATAGAATTGCAAGAATTCAATAGTTTACTTATTAGAACTACTATGGCAGGTTGGAATGGGACTATATTCAAAGATGCTTTAACGCTTAAATGTGTTGAGAATATGAATTTGGATAAGACCTACACTAAACCTGTAGTTTTATATTTAAATGGTAATTATTGGGGTATTGCAGAGCTAAGAACAAGGTTGGATGAAGATTACTTTGCTGAAAAATATAAAATTGATAAAGATAGTATAAATATAATACATGCTGACAGTCCTGACTTTTCTAAAAATGGTACTTACGATGACTTCGCTCCTGTATATGATTTTATAGTAAATAATGATTTGTCGATAAATTCCAATTACAATTATGTCGAAAGTAGGATTGATATAGATAATATAATAGACTATTATATAGCTGAGATGTATTTTAATAATTTTGATTGGCCTGGAAATAATTTCCTTATTTGGAATAGTATGGAAATGGATAAAAAATACCGCGGTTTGTTCTATGATCTTGATGGTGGGTGGTATAATTATGAATATAATATGTTCGTACACACTTCTCAATTAGAGCATAATGATTGGCCAAATCCTAAGAATATTAATATAGTATTACAAAAACTCTTAGGGAATGAGGAGTTTAAATCGAAGTTTATTGACCGAACAATATTTTTACTAGATAATGAATTTAAATTTGAAAAAATAGAACTACTAATTACGGAGCATATTGCCAAATATGAGTCTGAAATAGAGAATAATATATTAAGATTTGGTTTTCCAGAAAGTAAAGAAAAATGGTTGACTGATGTTGCACACTACTTGACTAATTTTGCAAAAGATAGAGAATGTTATTTTAGACAGCATCTTATGGATTTCTTTGATCTTGATAGTAATGTTTTGTGTATTCCTTCTTCCGTTAATTCACCACTTACAGGTGATTTGTCAATTTATCCTAACCCTGCAAATAACTTTATAACTATTGATAACATTAATTCGAAAGAAATATCTATCATTGATATACATGGGCAAGAAATAATTAATGTAAACTCAAATCATAAGAATAAAATATCCATAGATATTAGCAAATTAGCCCCATCTGTTTATTTTGTAAAAATTGGATCCCGAATTTATAAATTCATCAAAATAAGATAGTATTTTGCCTCATCAAATTTAACACTTCTTGACTAAAGTTTAGTAATTTACCCTTAACACAGTGATTATTAAAAAAAATTTAACTTTTTTTGTTCCCTTTTTGGGATTTATGTGTTAATAGGTTTAGACAGTGACATAATGCGGATTATGAATAGGAATTTGAAGAAACATAGCGACTTAGATTTGATCTCACTAATGTTTGAGAGCAAACAAGAAGAGGAAATAGCTTTTAGTGAGCTATATGACCGCTATGAGTCTATGCTCAGGGCTTATGTGTTAACTGTAATTAGAGACAATACAATAACAGAAGATATAGTACAAGAAACATTTATAACTTTCTATAATACTATTAAGAAAGGTAATGAATTCCCAAATGTACCAGGGTTTTTGATAAAAGTAGCACGTAATTTATGTTTGAATACCAAAAGAAAAGACAATCGCGTTTCTCCACTTGGGGACTATGACGTTGCTAGTGATAATACTAGCGGATTTGAGAATAAAGAACTTTTAGAACTAATTATCATGTCAACAGAATTTCTTAAAGATAAATATAGAAGAGCATTTATGCTCAAAGAATTCGAAGGTATGAAGTATAGAGAGATAGCAGAAATAGAATCAATAGCATTAGCTACAGCGAAAATAAGAGTTATGCGTGCTAGAAAGATGATAATTAGTACTTTAAAACCATATATAAAAGATATAAGTAAATAAGCCGAAAGGTAATACTATGAGTGAATTTGAGAAAATAAATAGTTTCGTTGAGGGTGAGTTAGATCCTTCACAAGAGCAAGAACTTTTCAACGAAATGGCAACTAACGAAGTAATGAGAAGTGAGTTTAAGAACTTGCTTGCTATTTCTGCGGCTGTTAAAAATAATAGAAACGCATTCACTAAAAACAAGAAATCTAAAAAAGCTGTTTTCGCAGCCCTTGGACTTTCTATTCCTGTAGCAGATGCTGTTAGTGGCGGTATAGCTACTACTTCGGCTAGCACTGCGGTTGGTTATGGATTCAAATCTCTTTTAGCTACTGGTGTACTATCTGCTGTAGTAACAGCTATCATACTTTGGGGTATAGGGTCAGGTAATAATAGCGAAGTCCGAAACATTGATTCTAATCAACTTAGTCAACAACTTGAAGTTGAGATACCGCATGAAACTCCTGTAGTTTCGTCAAAAGAAGTAGTTACATATAAAGATGATTCGAAATATAAAGCAATGTATGAGAAAACGCTGAATCTGAACAGTTCACTACAAAGTAAATTAAATGAATATGCGGCAAAAATAGATGAGCAAAATTCAATAATCATGGCACAAAAATCTGAAATAGCTACCTTAGGATATGAAGTAAGAGTGGTTCAAAACAATCTAAAATTGAATAATGAAAACTATCAAGAATTAAATCTAAAGCATAAAGAAAGCGAAAAATTAATAAGTGAATTAGGTGCAACTAATCTTGATTTACAAGAAAGAATTAGCTCTATAAAAATAGATAATAACTTAGAACCTATGTTATTGCAACCAAAAAATGGCAACAGTAGTTGGTCGGCGGAGTGGAAAGGAAGTCAAACTTTTAATACAAATCCATATGAATTTGATAAGACTGATTTATCCCAGTTTAACAATAATTCGATATCGATTATGTATAATTTTGAGAACGGATTCTCTGTCGGCTCTGAACTAAGACAAGAGACATTCTTACTCGAATTCACAGGCAAAGATGTTAATGATATTACTTATCTATACAGACAAGAACCAAACTTCACTACACTTAGCTTACTCGGTCGTTACAGTTATGATATGAGTTCTACCTTAGACCCATTCGCTCAGTTCACATTCGGTGGGAATAAAATAGGTGTTGTTGGTCGTCTAATGGGCGGTTTGATGTACTCACCCTATGATAATCTGAATATGATAATTGGGTTAGAATACAATAATATGTCATTCCAATATCAAGGAGAAAGATTTAACTCTGGCAAGATTGGTATTAACTATGGAATAAGTGTCCAATTCTAATGAAAAAATTTGTTTACATATTGTTCGCTTCTTTGTTTCTTTTTACGGCATGTAAAGAGCCAAATCCTACTGAGCCAGACACGAAACGTGATATTAGTGAAGTATTGGATTACCAAATAATATATCAGACTGAATCTGGATTTCAATCAGAAGTGTTAACTGAAATGGTTATCAGAGACAATCAAGAACTAAAAAGAATCATTTCTAGTTACTCTACATCTACAAACTTAGATTTAGTTGATAAACTATTGAAAATCGAATTGGGTGATGATGCATTAGTTATAATATCTAGCAATATTTACTCTGAGAACGCATCAATCTCACTAGACTCTATATACTTAGACAACTCGGGTGTAATTCAAATTGACTATAAAGTATATAGGAAATTAGGAATCAATTCGAGGGTTAATGCTCCTACATTGGCTATTCTATTAAAAAATAGAAATGAAGCCATAATAAAATTCAATAAAAGATTTGAAAATGACGGCGAAGTCCCAGAGTTGGATGGGTTCAAGACAATTGGAGAAGACATTACTGTAGATAGCAAAAGAAAATGGAAAGAAGTTTTCACTAGTGCTGACGAATTCAAACAATGGGCAAGTGATTATAATGCTAAAGATGTCGATTTTATAAATGATGTAGATTTTGATAAAGAATTAGTTATCAGTGTTGGTAACAATAGATTTCAATCTGGTCTATTCAATTATAGAATTACAAATATTCAGCAACAAGGTGGTAGAATAATAGTCAATTCAGTTTTTACGATGGTAAAAGTAGAATCTACATTAAGTAAACAATCAAACCATTTTGTAAAAATAAAGAGAACAGGATTACCTATTTACTTCAATCCTTTAGTTATAGTAAATAATGTATTTACTGGTGGTAAATTCTATCACGAAAACTATAGACAAATTAGTATAGAGGCTCCAGAAAAATCAACATTTTCGATTACTAAAGTTAGTAATTATGCAGAGTTATTTTCTGAGTTTAACCCAATTGACGATCTCGAACCAGCGAACGTCGAAATCGATTTTGAATTCTTTGATTTACTTATTGTTAAAGCTCCAACTACTAATTATAAAGCGCTAAAGTTTGAAATAGAATATATTAAAAGAGATGACTTTGGGATAAAAGGATTTTTATTTGTTCACCCAGATAATACTGACTTTACTAAGAACTATGATAATTATCTATTTATAAAAATTTTAAAAACTAACATACCAATTTCGAAAAATTTTGAGGTTATTGTAAAATGAGAAAACTACTATATTTAATGATGGCAGTAATGATTATTACAGCTTGTAAGGATCCTAATGTAGGACCAGATGATGATCAAAATCCGGTAGATGATGCAGGATATATACAATTCGAATCTCCAGCAGTTGGGCAAAAAAGTAGTTTCGTGCACTTCTATGCGAAAGGATATTGGGAAGCAACTCCTTCTCCAATCTCATATACTAGAGACACTATACATTGGGAAATAACGAAACAAATTGATAGAAATACATTCGAAATAACTGAAAGATTATCAGGCGATTATTTTGGTGATGATGCTTATAATAGACAACTTCGAGTGATAACTTTAATCAAAGAAGCTAATAAAGTACACTTAGCAACGGACCGTACCACTAGTAGTCCGATGCTAGGCTATGGAGATACTGTTTCATTAACATTGGGGAATTCGAATCAAGTACCTTTTGTTGATTGGAGAGTAGGTAAGTTGAATAACACTGAGGCATATTTCGGATACGTGAGCGATTACAAAGTAAAAGAAAAAGAATATGATAGATTAGACATTAGTTCAGATTTCACACCCACTTACTTCGATGGTATGGGGCTTTTGTTTGCTTATAATGCTAACTATGGTTTAGTAAGACATTATGGAATGAACCCTTGGTTAGGTGATGTAAATGGTTTTGATTTGATAAGAAACAACACCAAACCAAATTCATTAGTTGGAAGTGAATGGAGATTGAAAAATGTCGTTTATAATGATGG
>JBFHKR010000043.1:0-18989 GCA_041595255.1 Chlorobiota bacterium | reverse complement strand
CTTTATATTATTTGGTCTAGATAATATAAATGCAATATTTAGATTACCTATAGCAGGATTTGGAGAAAGAGTAAAGCTACTACTTTCTAAGCCATTTACTGATGATATTAACCATTTATTTTCATATAAAATTAATGTACTACCTATATTTGTGATTAGATAATTATTATCGTCTGAAAATGACAGATTTGACCAGCTACCTCCATTAAATTCTTGTAGAAGTTCCTTAGTATTAAAGTCAAATATTTTAATAAAATAACAACATTTATGAGCTTTGCTAACGGCAATATATTTTGAGTCATTAGACATAACTATTTCATCGGCATTTACTTTTGCTCCGTTATCAAAAATTAACTTATCATAAAAAGTTTTTGTTACAACATCATAAAAATTAATTACACCACCTTCATTGTTTATTGCAATTTTATTTCTATCATTTAGTACAGCTATTTTGTTAAATCCACCAAATTTTTCGCTTGTATTTTGAAATGAAAATATAGAATCTATTAATTCTTTACTATCAACATTATAGATATGTATAAAATAATTTCTCAAATGCTCAGAAGGAGGAATATTATCGATTTCACTATTTACATCATCAAAGACAACATATATATATTCATCACTATTGCCTAAGTAGTCATACTCATGAATTGTTCGTTTCCATTTATAACCATCTCTTTCGATAGTATCTAAAAATTTCATTTCACTAATTCTTTGTTTAGTATTCACATTCCAAAAATAAATGGTATTATCATCATTTATTAAATCAGCCATAAACTCATTTTTGGATTTAGCTGTTTTTATTCTACCAAAGTCATATTCTTCTTTTACAAATCCTTCGGTTATTTCTCTAGTTTGCCAATCTATCAATTTTGGAGTACTGTCTTGTGAAAACACAATTAGTTCATTGTCGTAGTTGAAATCACCAAGACCTATATATGGTATATGAAAATTCATAGTACCAGTTTCGATATCCCAAAATTCTAGGTTTTGTGTCCACGCAATTACAAACTGATCATCAGGTGTAAAATCTACATCATATATATCTCTTCCTAAGAAGCGATACCAGAGAGTATCTTGCTCATTTGCAGTCATCGATGTAGTAGTCACGACAACAAGAATTAGCGTTAAAAGTATGTTTTTCATAGCCATCACTCCTTTATGAATTGCTTAGTTATTATATCATTGCCAATTTCAAGTCGAATAAAATAAGTGCCTGAGGGTAAGACAGACACATTAAAGTTTGTTTGATAATTTAATGTATTCACCATACCATCGTCGATTAGACTAACTTCACTACCGACTAAATCAATTATAGAAAGTCTAAAATTCTGAAAATAATTAGAACTAAAAATAATATCCATAAATTCTGAACTTGGGTTAGGCGTTACAATTAGGTTGTAAGTATCCACTTCATGATTGTTTACGGAAGATGTAGTTATATGACTAGGGAATAGAATTAACCAACTTCCAATATTGGTAACTAGTAAATCATCATTATTTGAAAATGTAGCATTTTGAAAACTAGACCTTTCATATGAATGTAAGAGAGTTTTGCTTGATAAATCGAAAATTCTTAAAAATGCAGTAACTCTGTTTACAATGCAGATTGTTGTATTATTTTTATCTAATGCAATATTATTAGCAGGGACATAATTTGCTTCATCGAATACTAATTTATCGTAAAATCTTTTATTCAGTATATCATAGAAATTAATCTCTCCACCTCGATGATTCCATGCAATTTTACTTCTATCATTCATTACCTGCATTTTGTTAAATCCACCGAACTGTTCGTTAGTATTTGTAAATGAATATACAGAGTCAACTAGTTCTTTGGTTTCTCTATTGTAGAAATGTACGAAAAAGTGCTTTTTTCTTTCTGAGGGATGAATTTGTTGGTATTTATCATTCTCATCATATATAATGGCATATATTAATTCATCATTATTACCCACATAACCGTACTCATCTAAAGTTCTTTTCCATTTGTATACTCCTTTCTCAAATGATTGATCTAATTGAAGTTGATCAATTATTTGTTTGCTATTAATATCCCAAAAATAGATAGTATTAGAATCCTGATCTAGTTTTGCCATGAACTCATTTTTAGATTTAGCAGTTTTAATTCTATCTAATTTGGTTGGCATTTTTTCAAATCCTTCAACTACCTCTCTAGTTTGCCAATTCAACAATTTAGGTGTACTATAGTGAGCAATAACTAAATATTGTTCGTTAAAGTTGTAATCTCCTACAGTCTCTATAGGTACAGAAAATTCCTCAACTCCCTGCTGTACTTCCCAAAACTCAATAGAATTTGTCCAAGCAATAACATATTTGTCATCAGGTGTAAAATCAACATCCTGTGCACCAGCACTCAAAGTTCGATACCAAATAGTGTCTATTTCTGTTGCAGATGATGTAACAGTAGTTAATACTATAATTATAAAGAGTAATATCAGGTTTCTCATGGTTTTTCCACTTATTCTTGGCGTAATCTATCTCGATTCTGAGATATATGTAATACAGCAATTATTACTATAATATTAGATTCTATTTTATAATAGATTACGAAAGGGAAATCTATCAATAATGTATATCTTACAAATTTGTTGACTGGTTTCAATGGAGATGCAAATGGAAATGACTTTATAAAGTCAAGTCTTCTTTCGAGGGTTTCTAAAAAATTCAAACCTACTTTAGGTGTTTTTTCATTATACCAATCAAAAGCATTTTCAATGTCAGTTTCCGCAGCCTGCATTAATTCGACTTTGTACTGCATTTACTTTACTTTTAATCTATTCATAAACTCATTTAAATCAGTCAATTTTTCTTTACCACTTTCGTACTTTTCTAATCGTTCTCTCAGAACTTCTGCGTGCCATTTGGGCAAAGATTCAAGATTCTCATCTGAGTTACCAATGTATTTTAAAAGCTGTTTGTAAACATCAATTGGTATGATTGCAGAAACAATGTTCCCGTTGTCATCTGATATATATTGCGTTTTTATATCCATATATGCTATAACGATTAATTATTCATAATTGTTCAATTGCAAAATATATATTATTTAGATGATTTGCAATAACAAAGCTAATCCCAACAAACCAATAACCCAAATACATTATGAATCAGTTCAAATCACCAAGAACCCATTTATTAACGAATGTTAATTTATAAATCTGGCTTATTTTCGCACAATTTCACAAATGTGTATAATATTATGCTATTATTTATCCACATTATTAGGGGTTTACAGTTGTGGATAATATTTTAGCGTAATAAGTAACTGTATGAATCTAAATGTTTTTTAATAAGTTTATGAATTCTAATTAAATATTCTAAATTTATTTGGCACTTTCTTTGCAGACTTATTCTTTGTCAAGTAAAATATCAGGATGATACGATGCTAGTAAAGGATTTTCTATTTAATAAGAAACTTCCATTGATGACAAAGGCTTTGGATTCCTATGCACTTAGACAGCAGACAACTGCCAAGAACATAGCCAATGCTGATACTCCGAACTACAGACCCGAGAGGGTGAGGTTCGAAGAGTTGTTTCACAATGAAGAAGTAGTGCTCAAAGGGGTTGAGACCAAATCAGGTCATATACCGTTGGGCAAAGTGAATTCTGGTGTGCCAGTGGGGGAAAAGGAATACCGAGATATTCCCGAAGCTGAAGTTTTTTTCAGCGGAGAAAACCATGTCAATTTGGACAAGGAGATGGCAGAATCTGCGGAAAATCAAATAAGATTTAGACTAGTTTCCAAAATGGTCAATAAGTACTTTTCTGGAATATCTAGTTCTATTAAAGGAACTAATTCATAATAAAAGATTATGGCAGAGAATATATTTTCAAGTTTTAATATTAGCGGACAGGGCATGAGCGTACAGCGATTGCGTCTATCTGCTGTGGCTAGAAACATAGCCAATGCTAATACTACTAAAGCAGATGACGGTATGCCGTACAAACGCGAAGTAGTAGTAGTGCGTGATATCAAAGATAGTCCTTTTGAAAAAAGCATGAATGCAACTTTGCAATTGGACAAAACTAATGCTGGTCATTCGGGCTCTGCAATCAACAATGGATTGGAAGGCGAGGATGAAGTGCTAAGAGCTAGAACAGTGAAAGACAATTCGGCTCCTCGAATGGTGTTTGACCCTAATCATCCGGATGCGAATCCCGATGGTTACGTTCAGATGCCAGATATAAATATAGTTACTGAAATGGTAGAGATGATTTCTGCACAAAGGGCTTTCCAAGCGAATGCACAAGTAGTAGATGCAGCTAAAAATCTTGCCCGATATTCCTTGGAAATATAACACGGTAATTTATGAGATTAAATGCAACCGAAAGCCAGATAACAAGAATATATAATAACGACTCGGATGGTATCGCATCTAAGAGTAGGGTTAACAAGACCCAAACTCCACAGAAGCAAAAACTAGCTGAGTTCAACGATAAAGTTAGTCAACCCGATACTATACTTTCGGACAATGAGAAGAATTTCTTCAAGAAAATGTTCCCTGAAAGTACTGCATCGCTAGACAGGCACGTAGTTTTCAATAGAAACGGTAAAGTTCAGAGCAAAACATTTGCTCTTGGTACTATGTTAGACGCGAAAGTTTAGAAAAAGAGTATATAAATAGTCAGGATGACTATTCATAAATTACACGGAAGTACATTATGTTACCTATAGAACCAGCAGCAGGGCGTATATCTGCCTTAGTTGATTCGCAAAATCAATCCAATACTATCAAAGCTGGTAGTAAAAGCGACGTAAAATTCGCAGACACTCTTAGTGAGTTCGTTAGCGATGTCAATACACTCCAATTAGAATCAAAAGAAAAATCTGAAGCATTTATCAAAGGCGAGCCCGTTGATATACATGATGTTATGATTAGTGCCGAAAAAGCTAAAACTAGCTTTGAGTTACTTATGGAGTTGCGTAATAAGGCAATCGAGCTTTACAAAGAAGTAAACAGAATGCAGGTGTAACATTAGTTAAGGTTAAAATATGGCTGATAATCAATTAGAAAAAAAGAAAAATAATAATGCACTTGGGCAATTCCAACAGTTCTCTAGTGGTCTGAATACAGGTCAGAAAGCTGGTATATTTGGAGCAATTGCACTTGTACTAATCGTAATAGTGATGATAATATCATCAGCATCTTCTGGTAATATGAAGACTCTTTACAAGGGTTTGAATGATACAGATGCTGCTGGAGTTATTGAATATCTGACCGAGAACAATATAGATTATGAAATCAGTTCTACAGGCGATATAATCAAAGTAGAGGCAGATAAAGTAAACGAAGCTAGAATGGCTTTGGCCACTAAGGGGATACCGAGTGAGGGAGGAGTAGGATACGAGATATTCGACGAGACTAATTTGGGTATGTCAGAGTTTGTACAGAAAATTAATTACAGAAGAGCTCTAGAGGGAGAACTTTCGCGTACTATCAATTCATTTGATGAAGTAGAAAAATCGAGAGTGCACATAGTTATTCCTGAAACAGCTCTATTTACTAAAGACCAAAAGCCACCAACGGCTTCGGTTACGGTTCACTTGAATAACAATCGCCGCTTACCTCAAAATAGTGTAATAGGTATCCAAAGTTTAGTTGCTAATAGTATAGAAGGAATGGAGCCTGACCACGTAAAAGTGACTGACCACCGAGGAAGATTACTTTCTGAAGATATAGTAGATGTGAACTCAGCAGCTGGTGTTACAGAAGCTCAACATAATCAACAAAAAAGTGTGGAATCATACTTACAGGCAAAAGTAGAAGACTTGATGGCTGGAGCTTTAGGTGAAGGTAATGCAAAAGTAAAAGTAAATGCTGAATTAGATTTTACAAGAATAGAGAAGACACTAACTTCGTTTGACCCAGAAAGTCAAGTTGCTAGAAGTGAACAAACTATAAATAATGAAAGTCAGACTACAGATTCACTTAGTTTCCCATACGTAAACATGGCCAAAAACGAGGGCAATAGTCTAACAAATTATGAAATTTCGAATAGTGTAGAGCATATAATCCAAGAAGTAGGAGCCATCAAAAAGCTATCGATAGCTGCTATGATCAATGGTACTACTGAGCTTATAGACAATAACGGTGTAAAAGAAGTAAAGTACAGTCCTCGTTCAGATGAGGATATGCAGAAGTTCGAAGAAATAGTACGTAATGCTGTCGGTTATGACCCCACTAGAAATGATCAAATATCAGTTATCAATGTACCTTTCGAACATACATTAACTATTGACCAATTCGACCTAAATGAACCCGTAGAATGGTATGATGATCCTGCAAATAAGAAAATTATTCTTATATTAGTGGGATTAGTATTAGTAGGTATATTAATGTATTTACTAGTCCGTTCTCCTTTTGTGAAAGAGAAGATGAAAGTAGCCTTATCGCTACCGACAGACGCTTCACTTAGCGAAAGTTTAGCAAGTGGCAAACAGTCACTAGATGAGCTAGATTTGGATGATGAGATGATGTTTATGCCATCAGATGTTCCAGACCAGATGCTCCTAAATGGCGAAAAGCAAGCCAAGCTAGAAGGGCGTAATTTGAAATTGGAGTTAGAAGAAGCGATGAACAGTATGGGTACAGATAGAGGTCAGAATATAAGTCTTGACACTAGATCGCAAAGCGAAATGGTACTCGATGATTTTGAGACTCTTTCAGAAGAAAGATTGATGAAATTAGAAATCAAAAAGAAAATAGAGCAATTCATGATTAATCATCCTGAAGAAGCAGTAAAATTAATAAGAACTTACGCAGCGAGCAATTCTGATAGCAGCTTGCAATTAGAATGAGTTGGGAGGTAATACAATGAGCGAAACAGAAGAACTAGTAATTAAAAAGCTAAGTGGAAAGCAAAAAGTAGCAGCCTTATTGATGTCATTAGATGTCGATGTAGCGGCTAAGGTTTTCCAACGCATGGATATGAAAGAGGTAGAGTCTATAGCTACAGAGATATCTAGACTCAAAGGTATAGATCAAGAAGATATTGATTTGGTCTTGGCAGAGTTCTACCAACTAATGAGCACATCGAGCGCTTATGTGGAAGGTGGTATTGGCTATGCACAATCATTATTAGAGAGAACGTACGGTCCTGAGAGAGCAAGAGAACTTACAGACAAAATCAAACTAATGTCTAATGTGAAGAGCTTCTCAGTACTGAAAAAAGCAGACCCAGAGCAATTAGCTAACTTCTTGAAAAAAGAGCACCCACAAACTGTAGCTCTTATACTTTCGCACCTTGATCCAGATCAATCTGCACTTGTCTTAAATGAATTTGATGATGAATTGAGAATGGAAACAGTACTAAGAATTGCTACTCTTGGTAAAGTATCTCCGGAATCATTAGGTAGAGTAGAGAGTGTACTAGATGAGATAGCTTCATCTACACTTACTCAGAGTGTATCTTCTGCTGGTGGTTCTAAAATGCTTGCGAATATCCTCAATAAAGTTAATAATCAAGTTGCTAAGCAAATGATAGAAAATCTAGAACAACACGACCCGAAAGTAGCTCTAGAAGTGAAACGTCTGATGTTCTTATTCGAAGATATTATCTTAATTGATGATAGAGGAATCCAAAGATTGCTCCGCGAAATCGATAAACGTGATTTGGCACTATCTATGAAAATATCTAGCGAAGAAATACAAGATAAAATCTTCAAAAATATGTCAGAACGTGCTGCCGATGTGGTCAAAGAAGAGCTTGAGTTTATGGGCCCGGTTAAACTAAAAGAAGTAGAAGAAGCCCAAACAAGAATCGTAGATAAGATAAAAGAACTTGAAGAGAAAGAAGAGATAATGATAGGCGGACGTGGTAACGACGACGTGTTCGTATAAACTCTAACTAAGAGGTGATTTGTGCAAGAAGTACTGGTTAAAATACCGAGAACTCAAAGCAGAAGACTCAAAATAGAGCGATATTTTGATAATCAGAAAGTGCGTAAAAGACCATCCAAGTTAACGAATCAGGTGGGTAGAACGTGCTTTACACATCACTTCGTGATAGAAGATAGTTCGGAGCCAATTTCTATAAATTTGGATAATATACCTAGAGAAGTTATCCCTATAGAAGTAGCCCAAGAAGAAATCCAAAAGTCGTATGACCGAGGTTTCGAAGAAGGTCAAATGTCTGAAATGGCTGTTGCTAGAGCCGAGATAAATAGTTTCGTTGAGAAGATGCGTACTATGGAAGGGGTCATACAGGAGTTTGAGAAGAAAAATAATGAATTACTTAATCAACTACACGATTCGGTAATTGGTATCTCAGAGAAAGTAGCATTGCATATAATGAGGGCAGAGACATTAACTAGCACCGATTCTATAAAGAAGAGAATATCAAAAGTAATACAAGAAGCGAAAGAGTCTAATATATTTAGCATTAGGTTGAACCCTGATACTATCAAACAATTAAATGAGACTGATAGTAGATTGCTCGAATTCGAATCATCGAATGTAGAAATATTAGAGGACGAATCACTTGATCTAAATGATTGCATCATAGATACTGACTCAGGTTTACTAGAAGCTAAAGTAACTGAGGAATTGAGTAATATGATGAATAAATTAAGAAAAGATTTTCAGACTACTAAAATCAGAAAACGTGACGAAGAAATAAAACGATTGGAAAAAGGAATAGACAAAGAAGATGTTTAATCTTACAGACATAGCTGAGAGTATATCTAAAGACATCAACTCATTTGATACAGTCTCCAAGACCGGTAAACTTACTCAAATGATAGGTTTAGTACTAGAGAGTAATGGACCCAAAGTTCCAGTCGGTGAGATTTGTCATTTGAAAGATAATCATGGTAATCTAATAAGTAAATCAGAAGTAGTTGGATTCAAAGATGGTAATAAGATACTTTCTATGGTCTATGGTGATACAGATGATTTGTACCCAGGTATGCAAATAACTGCTACAGGCGAAAAGCTTAAGATAAATGTAGGTCGAGAATTACTAGGCAGAATTTTAGATGGACTAGGCAATCCAATTGACGGAAAAGGTGATATAGTAACGGCTGAGAGAAGATCTATATATGCTACACCTCCAAACCCACTATTCAGAAAAAGAATAGAAGAACCAATATCAACAGGAGTGAAGACCATAGACGGTCTGCTCACAGTAGGTAAAGGTCAGAGAGTTGGTATATTTGCAGGTTCAGGGGTAGGTAAATCTACTCTAATAGGAATGATAGCACGTAATACCACTGCTGATATTAATGTGATAGCATTAATCGGAGAGAGGGGGCGTGAAGTAAGGGAATTCATTGAGAAAGATCTGGGAGAAGATGGTCTTCGCCGATCGGTAGTGATAGTATCATCGAGCGATGACCCACCACTAACCCGAGTTAAATCTGCATTCACAGCTACAACTATAGCTGAGTATTTCAGAGAAGAAGGACTAGATGTTATGTTGATGATGGACTCGGCTACAAGATTTGCTATGGCTCAAAGAGAAGTTGGCCTTACTATAGGTGAACCTCCAACTAGTAAAGGATATACACCATCAGTGTTCACAGGTCTTCAAAAGCTAATGGAAAGAGCTGGAACATCATCGGTCGGTTCTATAACTGGTCTCTATACTGTACTTGTAGAAGGTGATGATATGAACGAGCCGGTTTCGGATACGGTTCGTGGTATTTTAGATGGTCATATTTTACTTTCTAGAGAATTAGCTGCGCGTGGTCATTATCCTGCAATAGAAGTGTTAGGAAGTATTTCGAGGGTAATGAGAGATATAATCAGTAAAGAACACTCCAATTCTGCTTACGAGATACAAAGAATGTTAGCCACCTACAGAAAGTCAGAAGATTTAATAAGTGTTGGTGCATATAAGTCAGGTAGTAATCCAGAGACTGATAAAGCAATCAATAAAATAGATTCGATTAATAAATTCCTAATGCAATCTACAAATGAACTCATTTCTTATGATGAGACAGTAGATAGATTAATAAAGTTGGCGAACTAGGAGGATTAGCATGGCTAAAAAGTTCAATTTTAAACTAGACACAGTACTTCGGTTACGATCAGATAAAACTGAAGAAGCCAAAACGGAATTGCAATTAATTATTAGAAAAAGAATAGAAAAAGAACAGCTAATTGAAGAACAATTATTTAAATTAGAAAATCACAATTTGACAAGAAGTGAACATAAAAAATTAGAAGAGATTCAAGCGTTCTACTATCATAAAGATTATATTAATCAAGAGATCAAAAGATTAAAAATGGAGCTTGATAACTTACTCGATATAGAGAGTTTGAAAAGAATCAAATATAACGAAGCACTAAAAGAAGAGAAAGTACTTCAGAATCTAAAAGATAAAAAGAAAATAGAATTTATAGCTGAGATAGAACGAAAAGAGCAAATAGAATTAGATGAAATAGCAATTCGCCAATACACTAATAAATTGACAAATGTCTAAATATCAATTAATAATAACATTCGTAATAGCTATGCTGCTGACTATTGGTATGATAGGTGGTGCATGGTGGTATTACCAAATAGATAATACTTTTTTCGGACTTATAGATCTAGAAAAAACGAAAGCCCACTACTACGACGTAGATCCTACTAAGAGCTTCGTTATTTCGGGTAATGAGTTAATAGAACTAAAGGGTAATACCGATAGAATGTACACTCTCGAAAAAAATTATAATAGTTTGAAATCAAAATACAAGGCTGTCAAAGGTGAGTACGATAACTTATTGAACAAGTCTGCTCATAGTGGTCAAAAAATAGACTCAATAAGTTCACAATTAACCACTTTGGCTAAAAAAGAACAGGTTTTAAAAGACTCACTAAGACTTTTGGATAGTCAGATAAAATCATTGAAAGAAAATTATGAGTTAGCAAATACTAAACTCGTAGAAATGGATAAAATGGTTAATGGGAATTCTGATTCTCTTAACATGGAGAGATACAAGGAGTTTGCAAAGATTTATAATAACTCCAAATCGGAAGAAGTTGCTCAAATATTAGAAAATATTGATGCCAAAAAATCAGCTTACATATTAAAATTAATGTCAAAGAAAAAAGCTGGCAAGGTAATTGAAAGTTTAAATTCAGAATATGCTGCTAAAGTATTAATAGAAAGCGGCAAATTAAAATAACAGGATTGTTACACCATTAAATAGTGCAAGGACGCACCGAAACAAATGGAAACAAATATAATGCTCCCATTCGCAAATGGGACTGATACAATAATGCCTACCAAAAAGGCAGATAAGTTAACCGAAGAGGCGGCTGAGTTCGACTTTTTGGATAACTTCCTCAATGTGCTTATCACTAATATGAACCCGGGTGATTTGAGCTTGGATTCGCAAACTAGCGATAAACTTACCAAACTTGTTAATAGTGAGATAGAGTCTAATAAGGATCTAAGTGGTATTGATTTGAAGCAATTTATTAATAGCTTGAAATCAGAACTATCTAATGAAAAACCCCATAAGTTGACTCTAGATAGTATCAAAAGTACAATTACAAAACTAATAGCAAGATTTTCAGATTTGAAGCCAAATAAAAAATCTGATGTCACAGCTACTGTGTTGCTAAAAGAAAATCTAATAACTAACAATGATTCTAGTTCTTTGGTGAGCGATGAGCCAAATAAGTTGATTCAGAATGAAAACAAGATATTAGAAGAAAGTGATACTACAAAAGTAAACTATAAATTACATGATAGTCTGAATAAAGATACTAGTCAAATTGAGAATGATTCGGAAAAATTACTTTTCAATTTAAGAAAGTATTTGACTAAAGAAGAGTATAACATAATTAGAAAAAACATAGGATCGGGAGCTAGTAAGCAAGAGAGTAATTTAACTCCCAAAGTTGAAGCTATTAGTCAGTTTTTGACAGAAATGGCTGGTAAAGAGACAGATGCTAAAAGCAAAATAGTTGCCAAAGCTAATGATATACTTTTATCAAACGAAAGCGAAAAATCTATTAAAGTAGCTACTATCACTCATAAATCTGATACTCCCAATATTACTATTACTGACAATCAAAGTTCTACATTAATACAAGAAAAAGTTGAAGTAGAACAAAACATTAATACAGTTAGGTCAGTAGCCAATTCGAAATTGGATGGGAAAGTAGTCGAACCTGAGGTTAAAAATATTGCAGGGATAATAGATAACAAGCAAAATACACAATCGACTAAAATAGCAGATGAAAAAATAATTGCTAATTCGGAAAGCAATGTCAAAATAGAACAAGAGTTAAGCAACAATACTAAAAAGGATTCTGGAGAATTCGGAAAAGAATATACTCGAGAGCAAAACAAAGAAACTATAAAGCAAAGAATAGTGAAGAGCGACATCTCAGAACTAATCGGACGAAACTCTACGAAGAAAATAGAATCAAATAAAACCGAAACGGTTATGCGTTCTAACTTTGTAGAGAATGCAATCAAAAATATTAAAATGACCAAAAGTGGTGGTTCGAACGTAGCTAGAATTATGCTCAATCCGCGCTCTCTTGGTGATCTGACTATGAGAATTTCGCTCATAGGTAATACAGTAAAACTATATATCAAAGCTGATAAATCAGAAACAGCAGAACATATAGATAAACAACTACCGCTGTTAAAAGAAAAGTTAGTAGAAAGCGGGTTGAAGGTAGAGCAAGTGATAATAGAATCTTCGGAATCGGATCACCTAGCTAACAATAGAGACAATCATAACAAAAATGAACAAGAAGAGTTACGTCGCCAATTCGTGAAATCATTCAAGAATATAGCAGCAAAAGAGGAATTTGATATATCGATGAGCCACGTAGCATATAATAATAGTAGCCCATTGGTGGGTTACACACAGGCGGGGAGTACAACAAATGTTTGAAAACGTAACAACAAATATAGCGACTATGGGAGGTAACTTTGGTCCGGCCGCATCATCCGTTTCTAAAAATGAGGCCCAGGAACAAAAGGATCAGTTTTTAAAACTGCTTACATTTCAACTCAGAGCTCAAAACCCACTTAAACCTTATGACAATCAAGAGTTTGCAACACAGCTGGCGCAATTCTCACAACTCGAGCAACTATCAGATATTAAAGGTTTATTGGAAGAGCAATCAGAAGTAAATATGACTCTTTCTAGAGTAATGTCAAATTCAGCATTGCCAGGTATGTTAGGAAAATATGCTAAGGCATATACTACTAGCGTTAATTACGATGGTGATCAATCCGTTTCGCTTGGATTTGATATGGATATGGACGCAACTGAGGCGAAGGCGACGATATACGATGACAAAGGAAGAATAGTACGTACAATCAATCTTTCGGGTAGTAACTTGAGAGTAGGCGAGCATACTATTCAGTGGGACGGAAAAGACGACAATGGTAATACCCTTGACGAAGGGAATTATTCATTTTTTGTCGACTTCAAAAACGCAAGAGGTAGTGAACAGCAAGCATCTACATTTACTTATGGTAAAATAGAGGCTGTGCGGTTCAAAAATAACGGAACAGTACTAATAGTCGATGGATTGGAAATACCAATTGGTGACGTAACAGATATTCGTTCCGAATCATAAAACGGTAGGGAAACTATGCCGGAAATAAATGGGATCAGAGTTCCGTTTATGCCGGTCGGCGGAGCTAATGCTCTAAAACACAGTGGTAAGCTCAATAGTCCCGGCATTTCTAATTCAGGTAAGTTTGACTCTATACTTCAGGATGAACTACAGAAAGTCAAATTCTCCGGACATGCATTAGAAAGACTTGAGAGCCGTAACATAGAGCTAAATGGAATACAGCTCGGAAAGTTGAACGACGCTATCAATACAGCCAAGGATAAAGGCAGCAAAGAGGCACTAGTTCTTATGGATGAACAAGCTTTTATAGTTAGCGTACAGAACAACACTGTTATCACTGTATTAGATAAAAATACGATGGGTAATAATTTCATTGGAAATATAGATTCAGCCGTATTGATTTAATAAACCAAGGGTCGGACCCGATTAACTCGGGGAACCCTCGCAAAGCTTGAATGAGAGATAGCTTTGCACATAATAAATAAGAAAGGATTTCTTATAATATACCATGGAGGGTAATTTTTATGGGTCTATCAAGATCTCTTAGTACTGGAACGAGTTCGCTAAGGGCGCATCAGAAAAAATTTGATGTTATAGCCAACAACTTAGCTAACGCTAGTACAGTAGGATACAAGGCAAATAGGGTGACTTTTGCCGATCAATTTAGCCAGACTACTACTTTGGGTCAAAAACCAGATTCTTCTGGTGATACGACTGGTGGTCTTAACCCTGTTCAATTTGGGTTAGGTGTAAAAGTAGGAGCTGTTCAAAGAAATATGGACCAAGGTCTAATCGAAGTTACAGGACGTGCGCTCGATATGGCTATCAATGGGAATGGATTTTTCATCTACCAGGCAGATGGTCAAACTAAGTACTCTAGAGCTGGTGCTGTCGTAAGAGATAGTAATGGTTATCTAGTTGATGCAGGTTCGGGTTCGCATTTACAAGGTTATAATCTCGTTTATGACAGGACTGGAAAGCCAGTTAAAGACGGTGAAGGTAATAATATACTTGATAGAAAACTATCAAACCTTCGTATACAACCGGGATTTTTATCAACTCCTAGACAAACAACAGAAATATCGTTGAACGGTAACTTGAATGCTCAAATGGCTACAGGTGAGACTCGTTCTACATCGATTAACATTTTCGATAAGACTGGTGCACCTAGGGAGATTGCTTTAGTTTTCGAGAAAACGGCTACTCCAAATGAATATACTATCACAGGCTCCATAGAGGGTAATTCTATCACATTGAGTGATACAACAGTTACTTTCAACGAAGACGGTAGTATAAATACTCCTACTCAGATATCAGTTACAGCTGCCGAATTGAACACTGTGCTTGGTGGTGATTTGTTCGATGAAGTAACGCCTAAGGATATCAACATACTTTTCGTTGATCCCGATGGGAACTCTTTTGGTGGACTTACACAGTTCTCTTCTCCTAGTAACGCGACTATCCAATCACAAAACGGATACGAAGCGGGCGAGTTGCTAAACATGCAAGTTAGTCCAAGAGGTGAGATTGTTGGTACATTCACAAATGGACAATCAGAAGTAATAGCTCAAGTAGCTATTTCGAAATTTACTAATCCTGAAGGTCTTATAACATCAGGTGGTAACTTCTTCGAAGCTTCGCCTAATGCGGGTACTCCTAATATTGGGACAGCAGGGGAAACTTTCCCTTCTTCTACGATAGCTGGTAGTGCACTGGAGCAATCGAATGTTGATTTGACTATTGAGTTTACAGAGATGATTTCTACTCAGCGTGCTTTCGAAGCTGCTAGTAGAACGGTGACAGTAGGTGATCAGATGTTAGCAGAGATTAACCAACTAAAACGATAATCTAAATAACTAAATATTAGATAAAATTTACAAAGCTACTTTTGTTATAAAGAGTAGCTTTTTTTTATACTTAAAAAGAGGAATTAACTAGACAAAAAAAGACGCATTTTGCAACGCGTCTTGTAATAAAAAAAGAGTGTATCTTCTAGTTCTCTACTATTGAGATTAGTGAACTAAAAAAAGTCTTTATTTCTCTGGCTTCATCTGAGGGAAGAACAGTACATCACGGATAGATTTTTGTGCTGTTAATAGCATTACCAATCTATCGATACCTATACCCAAGCCAGCAGCAGGTGGCATACCTATCTCTAGCGATTGTAAGAAATCTTCGTCGAGTATCATTGCTTCATCGTCTCCACCTGCTTTCGCTTTTGCTTGCTCTTCGAATCTAGCTCTTTGATCACGAGGGTCGTTCAATTCGCTGAATGCGTTCGCCATCTCTGAACCATTGATAAATAGCTCGAATCGCTCTACTAAACCTTCTTCTGTTCTATGCTTTTTCGCTAGAGGACTCATTTCTAAAGGATAATCAATTACGAAAGTAGGCTGAATAAGCTTCGGTTCTACATACTCTCCAAATATCTCATCTAATACTTTTGAAGATGAAGCTCCAGGCTCTATTGCAACTTTTAGCTCTTTGGCCGCAGCCTTTAGTTCGTTTAGGTCTAATCCTTTTAGATCTTTGCCAGCATGCTGCTCTATCAATCCGAAGAATGGCTCGCGAGGGAATTTGTTAGACAAATCAATAGTTAATCCATCGAATTGAATTTCCATTTTACCATTAACTTCATTTGCAATATGCTTGATTAATTCTTCAGTCATATCCATCATCCAGTTGTAATCTTTGTAAGCTACATAGATTTCCATCATAGTGAATTCTGGATTGTGGCTTCTGTCCATTCCTTCGTTACGGAAGTTCTTGCTTATCTCATATACTCCTTCGAAACCACCTACTAACAATCGTTTTAGGTATAATTCCAAAGCAATACGCATATATAGATCTACATCTAAAGTATTGTGGTGAGTGATAAAAGGACGAGCCGCTGCACCTCCGTAAAGAGGTTGCAATATAGGTGTTTCTACCTCTAACCATCCTTTATCATCGAAGAAACGACGCATAGCTGAGATAATCTTAGAACGCTTGATAAATACAGGTCTTACATCGCTATTGACAACTAAGTCTATATAGCGTCTTCTGTATCTCATTTCTTTATCAGCAAAAGCATCATGAACTATCTTATTACCATCTTCATCTATCTCTTCTTTTGCTATAGGAAGCGGAGAAAGTGATTTTGCTAATAGAGTTACTTCTTTACCGTAAACGGTTGTTTCTTTAGTCTTTGTTTTGAATACATGACCTTTGACCCCAATAAAATCTCCGATATCAAGTAGATTAAGAGCTTCATAGAAGTCAGGAATATCATCTTTTTTAACATAAACCTGTATTCTACCTTCTTGGTCCATTATATTGAGGAACGAAGCTTTACCCATTCTTCGGATACTCATAATACGGCCAGCGATAGCGACTTTCTCAAATTGCTCTGGTTTCTCTTCGTCAAAATTCGCAGAAATCTCAACAGAAGAGTGAGTTTTATCAAAAGAATAGGGGTATGGATCTATGCCCATTTGCTCCAAATGAGCTAATTCTTCTTCCCTTCGTAGCTGTTGGTCATTTTTTTTTGCCATTACTCTAATTTTTTTAGTTTATATACGTGATTATTAATAGATTGCAAAATTAGTAATATTTTTAACTAATTATAGTTAATTTAGTTATTAGTTGAATACAATTTTGTAATTTTACAATAACTTAGCGTTAGTATTAACAAATCATTTAGGATATCTTTGGGTAAAACTAATTTTGGCAACCGTAATATGCCAAGTTCGAAAAATAAAACACGCATCAATGAAGAGCTGCGAGGCAAGGAGTTTAGGGTAATTTCGCCAACTGGCGAGATGCTGGGTGTACTTAGTAAATTAGCTGCACTGCGAAAAGCAGAGGAGTTTGGTTTAGATTTGGTAGAAATATCTCCAAATGCTAACCCTCCCGTATGTAAGATTATTGATTTTGGTAAATATCAATACGAGCAAGCAAAGAAAGATAAAATGCAACGTAAGAACCAACAGCAACAACAGCTGAAAGAACTTAGGTTCAAGCCCGGTACTGAAAAGCATGATTTTGATTTCAAAACTAAACATGCGCGTGGATTTTTGGAAGCTGGTAATAAAGTAAAAGCTTCTGTTATGTTTCGTGGTCGTGAGATAACACACAAAGAATATGGTCGTGAACTATTGGAAAGATTCGTCAAAGAGTTAGAAGACGTATCCAAAATAGACGTAGATATAAAAATGGAAGGCCGTAATATGATGGTATTACTGTCTCCGATAAAACCGCAGAAAAAATAATTTGTAACTTGTTAACAAATTAATTAATTTTGGAGTTCCAATATTCAAAATGTTGGAACTTTTTTTTGTAATTAAAATACAATAGAGCAACAAAATGCCAAAGATGAAATCAAATTCTTCAGCTAAGAAGAGATTCAAGAAAACAGCTTCTGGGGAATTCAAAAGAGAGAAAGCTAACAAGAGTCATATCTTAACTAAGAAAACGACTAAAAGAAAAAGAAATTTGCGTCAAGCAACATTAGTTTCTAAAGTAGATAAAAAATCTGTTCAAAGAATGTTACCTAATGCGTAATTTGCTTTTTTCTTGAGAAAATTTAATTAATTGCAAACGGGGCGAGTAGCTCTCCCTAAGCAACCTTATAAACACCTATTATTTTTTGAGGTATAATTATGGCTAGAGCCAGAAATAAAGTAGCTGCCAAACAAAGAAAGAAAAAGGTCTTCAAACTTGCCAAAGGTTATTGGGGATCAAGAAAAAATGTTTGGACTATAGCTAAAAACCACGTTGAGAAAGGTTTATCACACGCTTATTCGGGTCGTAAGTTAAAGAAAAGAACTTACAGAAGACTTTGGATAACTAGAATAAACGCTGCAGCAAGATTGAACGACACTACTTATTCTAAATTGATGCATAGCTTGAAAAAAGGCAACATCGATATTAACAGAAAAGTACTTGCTGACTTCGCTATGAACAAACCAGAAGTATTCAAAGCTATAGTAGATAAAGTTAAGTAAATAAACTTAACCTAACGGAATATAGATGAGCCGACTTACTTACAAGTCGGCTTTTTTTTTGGGTATCAAATAAATTCGTCATTCTGATAACGCTGAAAGCGTTAGAAGAATCCAGGAAAACTCCGTAGGAGTTGAATAATAATGGGACTAAAGTCCTAGTAGCTTTAAGTATGTTTGCCATCCGTTGGCTGAAGCCAACGGCAACACTTTAGGATATTCAGTGTGTGTGTATGATTGCATTTAAAACCTTAATGACAAGCTTATCTCTCTACAGTTGATTTCTAATTCAAGAGCTCAGTATCCTAAAAACTAGCTAGTTCCAGCTTAAATTTGCCTTGTACTGTAGATTCTATAGGTAAGTGGAGAGCACGAATAGTTACTTCATTCGCGAAATCACTAAGCTCTCTTTGATTTGGGATAAACTCACATTGCTCAT
>JBFHKR010000042.1:0-19084 GCA_041595255.1 Chlorobiota bacterium | reverse complement strand
GTTCTCATCGACTAGATAGAAATTAATTTCTTGAGTTTTACCAGGGGTGCTAGAAGTACGAGCTAGATTTTTTCGGAATACTATACTATTAATTAGCGAAGACTTTCCAACGTTGGAGCGTCCTGCAAATGCTATTTCAGGTAAGCCGTCATTTTGGAATTGCTCCTTACTGACGGCACCTATTTTAAATTCTGCTTGGAAATAAGTTTTCTTCACTATTTTGAAGTTCCTTTTCCAACAGTAACATACATTTCGACTTTTTCTAATGGGTTATCCTTCTCATCTCTTGGCATATTAACAATTTTATCAACGATATCCATGCCATCTAATACTTGGCCAAATACTGTATATTGATTATCCAAAAATCTTGATGATGAGACAACAATAAAAAATTGCGAACTAGCGCTATTGATGTCTTGGCTTCTAGCCATAGACAATATTCCTCTATCATGTGGTGTTTCACTAAATTCAGCTGGTACTTTCTTTTGTGAAGGATCACCCATACCCCATGTGTTTTTAGGTTTGTTCTTAGAGTTTGGATCTCCACCTTGGATCATAAATCCAGGTATTACTCTATGGAATGCAGTACCGTCATAAGCTCCAGCTCTAGCTAAACTATCAAAATTATGAACTGTTTTTGGTGCTAGTTTTGGCCATAACTCAACTTTAATTTTTCCTATTGATACTCCTTCTACTTTAGCTTCAATGAAATATATATAATCTTCATTTGGAACTTCTGATGAACAATTTGTCATAATAATTATAAGTGTAATTAGTGATAAAATAAGAACAATTTTTTTCATGATACTATTTCTCCAAGAATGTTAAATATAAAATAATACAATTGCTCCCAGAGCAATTCTGTAAAATATAAAAAGTTTTGTTGTGTTCTTTCTTAAAAAATTCAATAAAAATGCAATTGACAAATATCCACTTATTCCTGCTACTACAGTTGCTATAAATATAGTTACGTACATATCGCTCGTAAGATACGCTGTTGCCTGCAAAAACTCTAATAATCCACTTCCTAAAATAGCCGGAATACTTAGTAAAAACGAAAACCTTGCAGCAGATTCACGGTTGAGCCCCATAAATAATCCACTTGTTATAGTAGTACCAGATCTAGAAGCACCAGGTATAAGTGCAAAGACTTGCCCAAATCCCATAGCTAAGGTTTCTTTCCAACCTATTGATTCCATATCTTTTCTTTCTTTATAAATAACCTCTGCCAACCACAAAATTAATGCAAACACTATTAACGAAGTGCCTATTACTATAGGCTCTTTTGTAAAACTTGATCGAATAAAATCTTTTAGAGTAAGACCTATGACAGCTATTGGTAAGGACCCAATTGCAATATACCAACCTAGTTTAGAGTTTTGTGATTGTTCGCTAAAGGGTTTGCGTTTTGTTATATTTTCTGTCAGAAAAGATAATAGAATCTCTTTAATGTCTTTTCTAAAGTAGACAAACACAGCTGCCAATGTACCAAGTTGCACAGTAGCAATAAATGAAGTCCACTTCTCAGGGCTTTGATTACTTATCACATCCATTAGTTGACCAGCAATTGTCATGTGTGCAGTACTGCTTATAGGTATAAACTCAGAGAGTCCCTGTACAAGACCAATTATTATTGCTTCTAATATGCTCATCTGCTAATCCAATATTTCCATAATCTGTTCAAACTTTTCACCTGTTAAAAGCCCTTTATCAAAAGCTGTCAAAGCTAGTGACTCACACATATTCTTGTATATAACAGCATTGATAGATTGACCTAGAGCTTCTATATGCCTTTTAATTGTCTCTACTTCGCCTCGAACTACTGGACCTGTAATTGCTGAGTTTTCATTACCTAATTGTCTAAGGTTATTTTGTAATGTAGTTTCTAATATTTGAGGAAGAAATAAACTAGCATCTATGTTTGCATCTTCGGCGATTTCCTTAGCTAGGTCTATTGACAATGCCATAAAGTTTGATGCTGCTACTGCAGATATGTGATATAGTGCTTTTTTATTAACAGATTCTGCAGATAGTTTAATAGCTTTCCCATCTATAACTTTTATAAATCTCGATATTTCTTCGAAATCTTTTTTTTCTGAATCAATTCCCCACGCAATATTATTCAAAACTTTAGCTTCATTAAAATAAAAAGTTTGAAAAGGGTGTGCCGATGCTATTCTGGCACCATATACCAATAATTCATTCAAACATTCTTTGGCTAATGTACCCGATGTGTGGAACACTAACTTATTATTTAATTGATCAGAATATTTTTCAACTAGTTGTCTGACCACTTCATCTATATTACTATCTTTTACACAGATAATTATTATTTCGCCCTCAAATTCTGCATTACTCCAGTCAGTTAATTTGATTGCTTGTAAACCATTTTCTAATGCATTGTATCTACTCTTATTAGAGTGAGCAATCATCTCATAATCACCGACTTGGTCTAACTTTTTAGCCAAAGTCACACCAACATTACCGGCTCCTATTATAGTAGCTTTTATCATAATTTCTCTATCTCAAATCCTTCGACAGTATCTTTTATAACAAATCCACGATTATTAATCTCTATCCTAAGCATATCTGCCAAATCGAAATTCTTCGATTTTTTTGCTTCTACTCTCTTCTTTGCAAGCATAATCACTTCTTCAGGTATGTCTTCATCTGGCATATCAAATGTAAGAATTCCAAATATCTCGTTAAATTCACTAAAGAATTCTAACATTTCATCGCGAGTATTTTTACCCATCACGACGGCCGAATTTTGATTTATAAAAGTGAACAGTTCTCCCAGTGCCTTTGGTGTGTGTAGGTCATTTTTAAGATGTTCGAAGAATTTCTCACTAAATAATGTTACATCAATATAATCATGTCCAACGTTGTTGCTAATTAGGTCATATACATATCTTTGTAAGCGTTTTCTTGATTTACTTGCCGCTTCTACATCATCAAACGTGAAATTATACTTTGAACGATAATGGGATGATAACATAGCAAATCGAATATCGATTGGGTCTAATCCTTTATCAATTAAGTCTCTTAGAGTATAAAAATTACCCAAAGATTTACTCATCTTCTGACCTTCAACTTGCAAAAATTCGTTGTGGAACCAATAATTAGTAGGCTCTATACCATAACCCGCTTTCGATTGTGCTATCTCATCTTCGTGATGAGGGAACTGCAAATCAATTCCACCAGTATGTATGTCGAAAGGAAGTTCTAATATCTCTTTTTCCATAACCGAACATTCCAAATGCCAGCCAGGTCTTCCGACTAAAGTCTTTCCATGGAATTCAAACTCCCAACTTGGTTCACCTTCTTTTTTGGCCTTCCACAATACAAAATCACTTACTTGCTCTCTTTCGTATTCGTCTGTATCAATTCTATCACCAGTACGAAAATTATCAAAGTCTAAGTTTTTAAGTTTACCGTATTTATCAGCATCTTTCCATTTACCTACATTGAAGTAAATAGAGCCACCAGACTCATAAGCGAAACCATTTTCTGCAATCAATAATATCAGCTTTTTCATTCCATCTATATAGTCTGTTGCTCGAGGAAAATCGTGAAAATGACTCATACTAAAGCCTAATAATCGAATATCTTTTTGAAATTCATCTTTGTAATAACTAGTGAATTGTTTTAGATTTTCAATTATATCGTCACCTTTGATACCCATTTCTGGTTTCCATGCCTTATCATCGTTTACATTCTTGATGGTCTTATCATCAATATCTGTTATATTCATAACCCAAGTGACTTTATAACCTTCAATTACTTTTAGTGTTCTTTGGAGTAAATCAGCACACAAGAAAGCTCGTAAATTACCGATATGAGCATAGTTATAGACCGTAGGACCACAGCTATATATCTTAGCTTCGCCACGTTTAATAGGTTTAAAAGTTTCTATTTCTTTTGAAAGTGTATTATAAAGTTTTATCGACATTTATTTTCTTAGATAAGTGAAATTCCACAATCTCAAATATAATTATTTTTATCGTGAAAGGGGTAAAATCAAAAAATTAGTATATATAAAAAAAGCCACACATTTGAGGAATTGTGTGGCTTTGAATTTAAATATCTTTCAGTTTATTCTAATGAATTATTAAGTGTATAGTTTGTATTTTATCACCAACTTTGATAATAGCGTAATAGGTTCCACTAGCAACTTTATTGTTTGCTAAGTCTCTACCATCCCATATTATTCTGTTACTGCCTATCACAGAGTACCCGTCGAAAGACCTAATCAATATTCCTTTTAAATCCACAATTCTTATTTGGTAATTGTTTACTTCATCAAAAGTCAATTCCAATGTAATATTACTTTCTCCAGGATTAGGATAAGATTTAGCATTCGTTATAGTTGGTATCCCATCCCAAACTGAAGATTTTATACCTTTAGCTGACATAGGTATTTCAATCGTATTACCGTCATCTAATTTTATTGATAATATTTCATTATAATCTTCTTCCTTAGTAGGGGTAAATGTAACTATTACTTCTTCGCTACCTTCAGGGTCTATAGTTTTATTCGAAATATCATTCGTTACGAAATCACTTGAACTGCTGTTGATTTCAACTATAGTAATACTCTTAGTCGTAGGATTTTCTATGTCGAATTTACGTTCTATTTCTTCATTCAAAACAGCACTTCCAAAACTTAGAGAACTAACACTAGTAACAAGAGTACCTTTGTCAATACCATTTCCTTTTAATACCATACTTACATTATTAACTGAGTTACTCTCAATTATAATATTTGCTTCGTTTGGTCCGATTTTACTAGGTAAAAACTCTATTGCTAAATCTAAACTAGAATCTGGTTTTAAGGTTTGTGGGAATGTAGGAGATGTTATAATAAAAGCACTTGCATCAGCACCACTGATAGTAATACCAGTTATCACCAAATCCTCATCTCCAACATTTTTTATTAAGCTTGCAAATGTTTCTGATTTCTTTTCACCTATATTTACATTACCTAATTCCAATATATCAAGGTTAGTAGATATAGAAGGACCACCATTGTTCTCAAGTACTTTTACTTCAACTTCATTTGAGGAAATTGATAAATCACAAGTATTCTTGATTTCTACAGAGTACTTCCCACCATCATCTAATGTTACTTTATTAATAGTAAAAGTACTTGCCTTAGCATTTGCTAAAGCGTTTCCGTTCTTTTTCCATTGATAAGTCAAATCCTTTTGCTCTCCTCCTGGATTCTCTGCTGTCACAGATAGAGTAAATGACTCATCTACAAATACTTCTTTATTAGTTGGTTGCGATGAAATACTTGGAGTAGAATTAACAGATAATACTACTGCATCTGAGAACAATTTGGTACCACAAGAACCTATCAATTCGAGTTTATAGTTACCTGCATCTGCAGCTAAAACTTCGGTTATTGTATATTCGCGTGATGTAGCGTTAGCTATCTTTGTATCATTTTTATACCATTGAAAACCCGTAATTGAACCTTCTACTTGAGCTGTGAATTCAACTTCACTGCCTTCGCAAGCCTTAATAGGACTAGGTTGTGATACAAATTTTGGTTCCTTATTAAGCACTACTTTTGCAACTGAAGAAGTAATTTCATTTCCACATTTATCGCTTTTTACTAATAGGGTATAGTCACCTTCATCTGAAGCTTTTAGACTATTTATAACGTAAGTTGAGTTAGTAGCTCCTGTTATTGGCTGACCATTTTTTCTCCATTGGAGCGATGTAAATTCACCTTCTACAACAGCGCTAAGAGTAATCGCACTACCCTCACATCCCGATTTACTATTAGGTTGTGTTGCTATATTTGGCGCTTGGAAAACATCTAACTTAGCTTTAGCAGAAGTTATTAGCACTCCACATGAGGTAGTTATCTGACAATCATAATCACCAGCATCGCCTAACACCGCACTCGAACGACTATATGTAGCTTGTGTAGCTCCACTAATCGGATTACCGTTTCTTCTCCATTGATATTGGTGTCCAGATCCAGTGACTACTACAGACATAGCAAATGATTGCCCAGTGCAAGTTTCATCAGCCAAAGGTTGTGTAGTGATGTTCACTTCGCCTACTAAAGTAAATGAATTATTTGATAAATCATTTCTTGTAGCTTTGGAAGCATCACTAATTCGGATTTGATTGTTCGTACCAGGAGTTAATCCATTTGGGATAGCCCAACTGAAGCTTCCTGCAGAGGCTTGAGTACTTGCAGAAATAACATTCCAACTTGAGCCTCCATTTGTAGAGTATTCTAGTTTAACATTCTCAATACCATTTGATTTCCATGTAATATTTTGAGTAGTACCAACACACCAATTTTCACCCCCATTTGGTGCTGTTACTGTAACTCCTGCAACTATTATTTTCTGAGTTGTGAATTTATTCCATTGATCCCCAGAAGTACCACTATTATCATTAACAGCATTTGCAACACCACGAATCCAATACTCTCCATGAGAAGTAGGTGCAGTCCAATCAAATGTAAAATCAAACTTTCCATTGTCAAGTGATTGTTCCCCATTATGAGTTACCTCACCACTTTCTATTTTCGTTCCTGAACCTGCTGCCAAAGTCCCAATATTAGATCCACCAGTCTCTGATGTTTTGACCCCAACATTCATACCAGCTTTAATCATTGAAGAATTATCTACTGCAACTGTGAATTTGGTTGTAGAGCCTGGCTCGAAAGTGAATGAACCGCTAGCACTTGTTAGCGTTACTTTAGTACTGCTATTTGCAGAGCCGTGACAAGAACAACCATCTTGAGTCTGTCCAGTTTTTCCCGTGCTATTTGAAATTGCTGTGTACGTAAGTCCAGCTATAAAAAGCAAAAAGAAAAGTGAGTTTATTTTTACTAAATGTTGTCTATAAAAATCCATAAAAAAAATCCTATTATTTGAAAAGTTTATATGATACAATAACAAGAAATTCTAAACTTAGTTACATAAACAACCAATCAAATTAACATAACAAGTGTCAGTTATACGCATTTTAATAAAAAAAATCCCACCTGAAAAACAGATGGGATTTTATAATCTAAAAGTAGTTACTCAATTCTATCCTTCACCAAATCCAGGTGTAGATACGTAATACAGTTTACCACCAATTTTAATAATTGTGACTACTTGATTTTCATAAATATAATACATACCACCATTATCTAATTCAATAGTAAAGTAATCATCTCCATTGTTTACTATGGTGTATGTTGCACCATTTACCAAATCAGAGCTAAAGTTAGATTCTTCAATGTCAATATCAGTTTCACCTACGAAAACCATAATATTAGAAGTAATATCACCTAGTTCTTCAGTATCTGTAAATTCATTTGATGCAAGTGTCAATACAGACGTAATAGTTACTTGACCATCAAAAGTTGATTTCTCTTTGAAATTACTTTCTCCGTTGAAAGTTGCATCGCCATCAAATTTAGCTTCACCTTCAACTTTTAGTTCTTCTCCTATAACTACATTAGATGGTAATCGTTCATTTCGAGCTGTTACTTCTATTAACTCATCTAATCTGAACTGAGCTACTAAAGTACCATCGTCAAATATATCTAGAATAACATTACTATTAACTTTCGAAGATGTAATGTCTCCCCAATCAGGATCGCCTTCACCTACTACAAATGATGAATAGCCTGAACCATTTGCAGTTACAGTTGGCACAGTAATTGCCCCAATACCATCTACGGCAACAGGTGAGCCAGATGTATAGTCATTAAGTTGAGCAGTAAGATTATCGCCATCATTATTGAGTACGACAGTCACTGGAGCTAAAGAATAGCCCAGAGTAGTTGCAGCAATAAGTAGCGATATATAAATAAATAAATTCTTCATTATGACACACATTTATTAAGTTATTATTATATATCTCTCCAAACATACAACTTTAAACTATTAAGTAAAATTAAATATAATTACTAAATAGTAAATAATTAATAATATTAGAATGACATCAAATCTAATGCAGCTGTAACTACCTATTATTCAATGGCTAGTGATATAAATATTGCATTATTTTTTTTTCATTCCAATGTAGGTTTTTCTATACTAATACCAAATAATAGGCATAAAAAAATCCGAGTATTATTTCTAATATCGGATTTAGTTGTTGTAATTTGCTTGTTTAATTAGAAGCTAATCTCAGTCCCTACAAAAAGGCCTTCATTAAGCTCTTGTCTGATAAATTGGTAATCTCTAATATAGTTTCTAGAATAACCAATCACAATAGGGAAATTCGTCATACCACCAAAAGTAGTAGACAACCCAATTTCCATTTTGTATGATGGGTTGCTTCCTAAAAAGAGTTGTCCATTTATAAATGAATCGAAATATCCGTTAGCTAGTAAGCTTGTAAAAGTAGGAGTGTACTCTATACCACCACCCACAAAAACTGGATTTCTCAAATCAGGGTTTGAGTTTTGGTCGTACCAAGAAATACCTGCAGAAATTATACCTCTAACATCAGTAGTAAAGTAATTAGTTAAGAAACTAACATCAAATAACCCTGTATTAAAATTACCCGAACTAGCTTTAGTACGAATTATAGTTAGATAGTCTCGAGTATAAACAACTCCGTTACTATTAAGTTTATTTCCTTCAAGGAAAATACTATTATTAGTTTGAAGGCCAGTTTTTCTTGTAGTTATTATATTAGCTTCCCATGCAGTAGTAAGTTCCTTTTTACTATTAGTGTTCAGAGCGATACTTTCAGATTTACTGCTACTTGTATTTTCTCTTTCTATACTTTCATTAATAGCGACATATCTACTATTAGTCAAATCTCTTTCTTGTATTGTATTATTCGAATTGTTTGCAGAAGTTATACTTCTATTAACTGCTCTGTCAGGATTCGAATTTATTGAACTGATATTTTGGTTACTAGTACCAGCAAAGTTATCTTCTATTTCTATTGATTTCGGCTCATTTTCAATAATAATATTATTATTTTCTGCTTTATGATATGAACTTACAATAGGTACATTAGTATTTGCTTTATTAGTATCTACATCATTGAGCGAGTAGAACATAGTAAATGTAAGAAGCGAAGCGGTGAATGCTGCTCCAATAGAAATAAGATTTGCTATCTCAGATGACATACTAGTAAGAGAAGGTGCACTAACAGCCAACGGAATACCTAGGGCTAAAAACACATTGTCTTTGGCCTTTTTAGGTGGTACGAACTGTTCATCATCATTACGAATAGCTGCACTTATCTCAGTAAGACGATCCATCTCTGCCTGCATCTCAGGATTAGATTCTATCATCTTAGTGACTTCAGCTGCTTGCTCGCTCGACAATTCCCCATCTAGCAGTTGGGTTATTAGTTCGAAGTCGTTATTAGTTAAATTATTCATCTTTTTCGTGTTTATTCAAATCAACCAAATATGGTTCTAATATGTCCTTGATTTTTTGCTTAGCTCGATAAATTCGAACCTTCACATTAGTAAGTGAAGTATCAGTAATGTCTGCAATATCTTGATAAGATAGCCCTTCATACTCGCGAAGTATAAATACTTCTTTATAGTCTTCAGGTAAAGTTTCCATAGCCATTTTAATAAGGTCTAGTAGCTCATTATCGTCATTTTTATTTTCTCTGACGAACATATAATCTTCGAAGCTGACTAATGGCTTTTTCTTTTTCTGAGAATTCACGCACAAATTACGTGCAATCGTCAGAATAAAAGCCGGCACGTTAGTCATCTCCCTGTCACTATTAGAGCTCTTATACAATCGTATGAAAGTTTCTTGCAATACATCCTGTGCTTCTTCTTTATTACCAAGGAACCGACGGCAATAGGCAAAAACTCGAGGAGAATGTCTATCATACAACTCCGAAAAGGCACTATCTGCCAACTTGTCCCGAGATTGTATTAACTCAAACAGCTCCGGGTCACTATATTTGTCAAGTTTTGAACCCATTACTAATACAATAACAATATTTATTTAAAAATGTTACAACATAACTTCTATTCTGGGATGTTTTCCCAAATATCCGTAAGGATTTCACTAAAAGAATAGAACCCTTTTTTATTATATACCCAATTAGCAGCTAAAAGTGAGCCAAGTGCAAAACCAGTTCTGTTCTTTGCATTATGAGTTAGTTCTATACTGTCAGCTAATGAGTCTATATACATAGTATGGATACCTGTTATTTCGCCTCCCCTAGTAGAGGATACATGCAGTTTGCTATTATCTACTTCACCATTTATCGCATTGTACTCAGTTCCAGTTTTTCTATCTACATTGTTTGTGATTATTTTTGCCATTATCTCGGCGGTACCACTAGGGCTATCTTTCTTGCGTTTGTGATGCAATTCATGAACCATCACATCATAGGAATCAAGAAAGTTCACAAGTTTAGAGGCATATTTTACTATTTTGAAGTACATCTGGACTCCTACGGAGAAGTTTGACCCCCATACTAGACCAGTATTGTTTTTAGTCACTATATCGTTCATCTCATCTATTCTGTCATACCATCCAGTCGTTCCGACTACTACTGCTTTTCCTTTTGCTGATAGTATTCTAGTATTATCGATAACTGTATCTGGATATGTAAAATCTATAGCTACATCGAAATCATAATCTTCATCAGGATCAATAGGATTTTCATGATCGAATATATCTGTTATAAAATACCCTTTATCCTTAGCTAACTTCTCTATAACCCTACCCATCGCTCCATAGCCGACTATGGCTATTTTTGGTAACTCTTTAGTCATATTTGCCCTTGATTTGTACTATTATAAAAAAATAAAGATAAGCAAAAAATAGAACTTCTGCTTATCTTTATAAATAATGAAATTATTCTAATTTATTTTTATTTATTTCTTGTATTGCTCGTAAAACTCACCAATCAGTGTGAACGCTTTGTCTATAGTGTTTTCAGTTGGACAAATAACTATTCGGAAATGTGAACTTCCTGGCTTTTGTCCGAAACCACTACCTGGTACTACGACTACACCAGTTGATTTGAGTAATTCTTCACAGAAATGCCAATCATTGTCAACATCTATAGAAGGAAATGCGTAGAATGCACCTTGTGGCGCTACTAAGTCTATACCATCTATCTGATTAACTTTATCCATCATTAAATTCTTACGAGATATTAGCTTACGAATTGATTCCTCCACATGCGATTGGTCTCCTTCTAGTGCAGGCTTTATACAGTACTGAAGCGGATGATTCGCCGATACTCGGCTACGCAACATTTTATTAATCGCTTCTACATACTCATTTACAAGACTACTTTTGCCGGATACTATTCCCCAACCCAATCGAAATCCTGGAGCCATATAATTTTTGGACATTCCTGAGAAGGTCACACAAGGTAGATCGGGATCAATCGACGCTATTGACACCATTTCTGCATCATCGAATATCAACTTATCGTATATTTCATCTGAGAATATTATTAATCCATGCTCTCTGGCTATATCTACTATTTGCTCTAATAATTCACGAGGATATACTGCTCCAGTAGGATTATTAGGATTGATGAGAACAATAGCTCTAGTCTTATCATTTATTTTTGATTTTATATCATCTATATCTGGTAACCATCCATTACTTTCATCTAAGTAATACGGATTTGGTTCCAACTCTAGTTTTGCCTCTATAGCATTGTACAGAGGATAACCAGGAGTAGGCATCAGAAAATTTTCACCCTTGTTTAAAAGCGCTGATATGCATATTTCTATTGCTTCCGCAGCACCAGTTGTTATACATATATCTTGAATATTTTTTATACCTTTTCTTTCTTCAGCATCTTTACGAACAGCATCTATAGCTTCTGGTATTCCCGAAGATGGAGCGTAACCATTTTTACGTGTGTTTAAAGCCTCTACTACACTTTCGATTAGATGACGTGGAGTATCAAAGTCATATACATTAGGGTCACCAATATTTAGGTAATGCATTTCCATTCCTGTTTTGGCAACTCCTTGAGCCAGTAAAATAATATCACGAATTGCATAATGAATATTATGCGTTCTGAAAGCAGGGATAATAGGGTTAATCATTATTTATTTCCTTAAGGTAATATTGTTATCATTAGTCTCTACCAGAGACTACAAATATAAGAAAATGTTTTTAGAAGAAGTCCTATAATTCGTTTTAGTAATTATAAGCAGATAGAATCGATATTTCTCTCTTTCTCTAAATTATTTAGAATGTGTCACCCGAAGACTCGACAGGGCAGGGCAGTCTCTTTTGTTTGAACCACTGGTTGGCTGGATTATAGAGACTTATTGTTTAAGCTAAGCAGATGTTAAAGTAAAGACGTCTCAAATTTCCAAAACCTTTAGTGATTAAGTTGCATTGATAACCCGTTAAGTAATAGAAGAGTTCAGGCAAGCTCCGAATGAGTTCAACATTAGTAGTAGTAATTAACCACTTCGTCCTGATGTACAGTCCACCCATCAAGAGGGGTATTAACAGAGTTGTAAAAGATAGTTAATTCTCGGATTGTTTTGATTATATTTATGAGGAGTAAGAAAAAATTTACTCCTAAGTGTAACTTAACAGACTAATGAATTGTTAATAGAATAAACATTCCATTCATTTTGTAAATTGACGGAATACACTTTTCATTTTTCAGGGGAACCCTATGAAAAACAGATTTCTAATAATAGGAATTATCTTATTTTCCTACACTTTTACCTTTGCTATTGATGATCATAGCAGTAAGACTTATCTTGAAGAGATAAATTCGAGTACAGCTACTGCCGTAGTCAAAATAGATAACTCAATTAATACTAATAATTGGACTGAATTCAAAAAGAGCACAACAAAAAAAGCATTTCGTGCTTTTGGTAAACCTATTAGTGTTGATGGTTTCACGACAGTTAGTGAAGAAAATATAAAAGAACTTTCATTGAAATTCATTCAAGATAATCAACAATTACTAGGTGTAGATATATCACAAATTGTTTACCACAATTCAAATTTTGTAATGGGTAAGTGGTACGTTCATTTGAAACAAGTTGTAGATGGGATGATTGTTGCTTTCTCTGGGATAGAACTAAAAATTAATCAAAACGCCCATATTTTCTCCTATGGCGTAGAATACTATGAAACTGAAATGATAGATTTGATTCCTCAAATTGAATTTAGCCAAGCATATCAACTAGAATCTAATCAGAATCCAAAAGAAAACAAAGTAATGAATAATGAAAAATCGGGTGACCTGTACGCATTCCCAATTTTAGAGAATGGAAAGTACAGATTAGAAGCTGCATACAGAGCTGAGTACAAAGTAGATAATATAGAATACTCTGTATATATATCATCTATTAATGGCCAAACACTATTCAGAAAAAATATAACTCATGAATTAAAAACTACAGTAGAAGTCTATACTAATATTAAAGAAGAAAGCGCACTTAGTCCCGTGGTTAGAGTGCCTGCAGCTCACCAAACAATACGAGTAGGGAATAAAAGCTATACTACTGGACTAGATGGTAAATTTGAATTAGACCTCACTCCAAATATTGACGTAGAGGTTTTAGTTAATTTCGAAGGTCCTTGGGTCAAATTTGAGAATCAAGTATTTGAACAAGGAAAAATAGAGGCTACTATAAAACCAGGTCAAGATATTGTATTAGAATGGAATGAGTCTAATAGTGACCTACGAGAGAGAATGGTAGTTCATCATCTAAATAAAATTAGGGATTATTATAAAGAGTTTGACACTACAAAGAAAGCTATGGATTTTCAATTAGAACTTTTATTTGACAAGAGAGATATATTCGGTGGACCAAATGCATATTCGAGTGGTACTACTATTGGATTCGTAGGGCTTAATTACACAACTGCTAGACTAGCAGAGACTCCTACAGTATTGTATCACGAGTATGGTCATAGTATCAACAAACTTTTATTCCAAGAGCTTGGTCAAAGAGAAGGAATGATAAATGGTGCCGCAAACGAAGGAATAGCTGATATTACTGCGGCTCTTATGGTCGATGACCCTAGGGTTGGGTATGGTGCTTTTACAGCTGACCCCAATCAAATAATCCGTAATTGTAAAAATACTTTCAAATACCCACAAGATATTATTGGAGAGTCGCATCACGACGGTCAGATTTTATCTGGTGCATTTTGGGATTTACGTGAGCTGACAGATTTGGAAACGGTTAGAAATCTGGCTCATTTTTCTAGATATGGTCTTCCTGATGATGCTGATAATGATGTTTGTTTTAGCGAGTGGTTAATAGAGGTGCTCATAGCTGATGATAATGACGGAGATTTGACCAATGGTACACCGCATAGCCAAGAAATCATAACTGCTTTTGATAATCATAATATTGGTTTTGATATTATGCTTAGAAAAGGATTATTACATAATCAAAAAGTTGATCTTGTTACTGATAATAATAACTTAACTATATATAGTAATGTTCGTGCCGAATCTAATTTCAATAAAGATAGTCTCGTGCTTTCTATGGTCTACTCATTCGATGGTTTTAAAACACAGACTGAAATTGAATACAACCGATTAGGATATAATAATAATGGATATATTTTCGAATTAAACGTTCCGAATAAATTTGCGCTTATTAACTACTATTTCAATGTTAGAAATATAACTACAAGTAAAATCACAGAAAAGATAGGAACTAATACTGGGAAAAATTCATTTACTTATGAGCTAGGTTTTATAGAAAAGAAAAAAGAAGATTTGCTAAGTAATGAGTGGGAATTCAAACGCATTGGGGCTAACAGAGGTGCTATGCTCGAGATTGCTTCACCTGATGAATTTGATTATTCTATATTTGGTTTCCCACTAAAACAGTCAACTGATTCGGAAGATTCAGATGGTATATCTATTGTAACTGGTGCTAGTGCTAATACGCAAACTAACTTCAATAGCGTCCCATATACCACATTAGATGGGTATTCTCCTATTTACAATATAGAGGACTATTCGTATCCTGTACTGAAATTTAAAACTTGGTATTCGAAATTAGCGAGGGATCCTTCTGCTGATTTGGACTTACTTATTTTTGTTAGTTCCGATGGTGGTAAAAATTGGGTAGAAGCTTTCAGATTAGATGATGAAACAGAAGCAAAAGAAAACTGGAACCAACATTATATAAGAATCAAGGAGCTAGTTTCTGTTACTAATCAATTCCAATTTGCTATAAGGGTAAGCCCTAATAACCGGTTTGCAGTAGTACAAGGATTACCTACATGTTTGGCCGAATTCCAAGTTGACGACATAAGTATAATCGATCCTTCTTCAGTATCATCTGTCGAATCTGAGTTTGATAGCCAATATAGTGTTACAGTAGATCAAGATAATATTAGGATTACACTCGCTAATGGGGGAACATTAGTTAACGATATTAGCTTGTTCGATATAAACGGAAGAGTATTTGTGACTAAATCAAATACTAACGGAAATAGTACAATCGCTATAAGCAGAAGCAACCTAGTTACAGGTGTTTATTTCTTAGAAATAAGAAATGGAAATGATGTAATAACTAAGAAAGTGCTTATAGACTAATATTAATCTTTATCTTTATCAATACGAATTGTTCTTGGAGTCATCTCTTTCAAGAATTTATCGATATATTTGTCATCGAGGAATATCAGAATCACTGAAATGATATAAAGTGGAATAGTAAATGTCATATCCACTTGCAAAGACAATGCTAATAAATTGCTAAATAAAGTAGCAACTAGTAAGTAAAGTCCAATATGTCTGATTTTTGGTTTCATACTATCAATATATACGTTCAATGACCGTATTTATTTCGGATTAGGAAGCAATAACAACAAATATAAAAGGAAGTATAATGGGATTTGAAAGAAGTATATTAGTAATTTTGCACATATTGGGTGCATCTATTTGGATAGGCGGAATGCTTATTATGGCTCTTGGGGTATTACCTAAAGCTAAAAAAGCTAAAGATGCAATACTACTTAAGAATTACGAAGGTTCATTTCATATATTAGGAATGATTGCTCTAACGATTCAATTTCTAACAGGATTCCGTTTGGCTATGATATACGCAGGCGGTATGAAAGGACTGTTTGATTTTTCTAATCACCTAGCTGTACTTTTCATTTGGAAGTTAGTTCTAATACTAATAACAATGGGACTATTCGTAGTATTCAAAAAGAAAACGCTTTCTGTTCTTGATAATAGTAATATCTCAAGCGCAAGTACTTTGATTTGGGTTTTGACTCTTATATCTATTACATTGATGGTATTAGGACTCGGATTCAGCCGAGGAATCGTCTAAACTATTATTCTCTTTCTCGGCGAAGTACTTGTGGATTGACTTCGCTTGTTTTTCGCTGAGATGGACTTTCAACTGAGCTATAGAACTATTGCGAATAGCATCTACTGACCCTACTTCTTTTAATAACTTCTGAGCGGTTTTAGCTCCGATACCTGGTATATCAGTCAACTCTGTTCTGAAAGTACGCTTAGACCGTAGCTGTCTGTGATATGTAATAGCAAACCTATGGGCTTCGTCTCGCAATTGTTGTATAAGTCTCAATGAACTTGAAGTCCTAGGTAAAAGAACAGCTTCCGAGTTCCCCGGGAAAAATACTTCTTCTAATCTTTTAGCTAGTCCTATAACAGTAACTTTTTCTAAGATACCTAACTCTTTTAATATACCAACTGCTGACGATAGTTGCCCTTTACCACCATCTATTACTATAAGGTCGGGCAATCTCTGATTCTCATTTATCAATCGTGTATAGCGTCGCTGTACTGCTTCCCTCATAGCAGCGAAGTCATCATTTTTACTTACAGTCTGATTTTTGAATTTTCTATATTCTGATTTCTTCGGTTTACCATCCTCAAAACATACCATAGAGCTTACTAATTCAGTTCCTTGCAAATGTGAATTATCAAAACACTCTATTATTCGAGGTAATTTTTTCAATCTCAAATCTCGCTGAAGAGCTTGTACTGCGTGTGGTACAGTTTGTTCACGCTTAGTTATAGCAAGTAGATATTCTTTTAGAATATATTGAGCATTATTTTCAGCCAAATCAACTAAGTGACGCTTATCGCCTATTTTCGGGATTTTGATACTTACGGAGCCATTCCTTTTTTTTGCCAATATAGAACTTAGAGTTTCTATGTCCTCTGGTTCTGTAGGCAAAAATATCTCTCTGGGTACGAACTCTTGCTCTGAATACCAGGTATCTAATGTACGTTGGAGTATTTCCTCATCAGGCAAATCATCTGCTTTCTTGATTATAAAATGCTTACGACCTATTAATTTCCCTTCCCTCACAGTAAAGACTAAAGAACAAGCCGTGTTTTCTTCCCTGTATATACCAAAAACGTCTCTATCAATCAAATCAGCGGTGACTACTTTCTGTCGTGACACAAACTGTCGTATAGCTCCTAGTTGGTCTCGCGCCTCGGCAGCCTCCTCGAACTTCATTTCTTCGGATAGTTGTTCCATTCTATCACGTAAATATATCTCTAGTTCACGAGTTTTACCGCTTAATATACTCTTGGCATAATCTACATACTTGTTATATTCTTGTAAGGGTATTAGTCCTTCACATGGGCCGTCACATTTTTTGATATGGAATTCTAGGCAGACCTTATGTTTTTTTTCTAATATAGTATTAGCGGTGATATGCAGCTTACAAGTTCGAAGTCGGAAAAGCTTATGAATTAGGTCCAATACTCTATGCATATCACCAACCTTAGTGAATGGGCCATAATATTTAGAGCCATCACGCACAACCGTCCTTGTCTGGAATATTCGTGGATAGGGTTCACTTGTTACTTTTACATAGGGGTACGATTTGTCATCTTTTAGATTTATATTATAGCGTGGTTTATGCTTTTTTATAAGTGTGTCTTCTAGTATTAGTGCTTCCGCTTCGGAATCCGTAACTATGACTTCTACGTCTTCTATTCTACCAACCAATGCACGAGTTTTAGCATCATGTTGTTTTAACTTATTAAAATAGGAACGTACTCTATTGCGTAGCTTAATAGCTTTTCCCACATAGATTATCTTACCAGTAGCGTCTTTGTACTGGTAAATTCCAGGCTTTTGGGGAAGGTTTGCTATTTTGTCAGTAAGATCCATTTTATATGTTGCCTTGTTTTGGCCTTAATACTATTTCTTCGATAGTTGTTCTTTGTTCAGTGATTGCTTCTATAGCTGGTTGTATTGCATTTGCGACATCAACTGGCTTCATCATCTTGTGTTCATGCTCTTTTCGCAAATCATCGGGCCATAGGTCTGTACTAGTAGCTCCAGGATAAACATTGACTACATCCACTTCATCTTCTCTTAGCTCTTCTCTTAGAACTTTCATCATAGTAGAAACGGCAGATTTACTCGCTGAGTACAAGCTATTGCCAGTGAAAATATCAGTAACTGCAATCGAAAGTATATTAATTATCCCGCCTTTGTTAGAAATCAAATCATCTAAAAACAACCTAGTAGTAGCAAAGACCGAGCGGTAGTTGAGGTCATTCACTGAATCGAAATCCTCGATTGACATATCCTTATAGTCCTTGACGATTGTGATACCAGCATTATTGATGAGAATATCTATGCTAATATTATCGCTTTTTAACTGCTCTCTGAACTCAAGAACGTTCTCATATTTAGCAAAATCAACTTGGTAATACACCATATTTTTTGATAGATTAGACGGGGCAGTTTCGCCTCTTCCTGTTACTATTACATTTGCACCATCATCTGCTAGCTTCGTTGCTATTGCCCAACCGATACCACGAGTAGAACCAGTTATAAGTACGTTCTTTCCTTTCAGCATAATCTTCTACTATTTTCAATATTATTATACACAAGATACGGAAAAGTCTGTGCTTTCTTTTAATTGTAAGTGTATTCATTCCAGAGAATATGTCATAATGTGTGCTGAGCATTCTAAGATAAAACCAAATATTTAATTAAATAATTTCACATATTGTCCCTCTCTTTTAGCAACAGTAAATACGCGAAGTACTAATTTATTAGCTACAGCATTTAGAACAGTAAGTTTATGTTTACCATCACCAACTTTTCTTTTGTAGTATGCTTTAAGCTGAGGGTCATGTTGTATCGCACTTC
>JBFHKR010000041.1:0-19271 GCA_041595255.1 Chlorobiota bacterium | reverse complement strand
TTGCGCCTAGTGATAAAGTCTCCAATATAGATTTAATTTTATCTCTATCTGTTATATAACTCTTAAAATAACCTATCAAAATAAAAGCTAACGAAGTAAGAATACAAGAAATAATAAATGAAGAAAAACCTGATTTTACATTAATTAAATATTCGTAAACATAATAAGATAGCGGAATAAGACCAACTATAAAAAATGATATAAACGTAGCAAGACCAATATTAAAAGACGTTAACTCAGGATGAATCATTTCATTAACTTCTTTCATTTTGAAATCAATATATAATTTTTTGTTAGAAATAGTTTCATTAGTAATTTTCTCTAACAAATCACCGGTAAGGCCTTTTGATTTATAGATTTCTTCTATAGTAATTCTATCTCTATTTCTTAATGAATCATAACTACTCTCTACAATATTTTCTATTTTATGAAATTTTTCATGGTCTGCTTTAGACGAAAGAAAGGCTCCAACAGCCATAGAAAAGCCATCAGCAACTAAATTAGCAAACCCAAGGATAAGTATAACAGATGGTCCCAAATCGGCACCAACAGCACCAGCAACTACAGCAAACGTAGTCACACTACCATCTATTCCTCCATATACTATTTCAGATAAGTATTTCTGTAATTTAGTAACCATTTTCTTTAGGATTTATGTTTAATTGGAACTTTCTAATTTGAATTTAGAGAAATAAATAAATTATTTTTATTCTATTTATTCACACCTTAGTTTTTTTTTCAATTTATAGTTAATTTATACAATGGATAAGAAGGAAATAATAGCTTTAAGCTTAGCAAAAGAAATTAGCAATAAAGAATTATTATTTTTTATTGATAATTTTGAATCAATAGATCATATTGGGAATTCGAAAATAGGAAAAACTTTCAAGCAAAAATTTGAAAAGGATTCTTTGTTTGATTCGAATAATGAATATATTGACAAAGCTGAGTTACAGTTAGAACTCGCAGACAAATACAATTCTAATATAATAACGATATTAGATGACAATTACCCTATATTATTAAAAAATACAACCGATCCTCCACCTGTACTTTATTATAAAGGAACTATATACGACGCAGAGTATGTAAGTATTTCAATCGTAGGTACAAGAAAAGCTACAAACTATGGTAGACTTGTTGTTGAAAAGTTTGTAAATCAATTAGTGGAGAATAGAGTTATAATTACTAGTGGTTTAGCATATGGTATTGATTCTTATGCACACGATAGGACTTTACAATGCAATGGAACAACTTATGCAGTAATAGCATCTGGAATAGATAAAATAAGTACAGATAGATCAAAGAAACTTTCTAATAAGATAATAGATTCTGGTGGTTGTATAATTAGTTCATACCCTTTTGGTATCAACGCTCTCCCCCCTTATTTTATAAATAGAAATAGAATTATTAGTGGGATATCAAAAGCGACAATTGTTATAGAAAGTGACGCGAAAGGTGGTTCCCTTTGGACTGCAAAATTTGCGGTCGAACAAAATAGAGATTTGTTTGCTGTTCCTGGTAATATATTTGAATCTAAAAGTAAAGGTACAAATACTTTGATAGAAAAAGATATGGCAATACCAGCTTTAAGTGTTGATCAAATTCTAAATCATATAGGATTCTCAAATATTAGTAACAATAGCAATGTTAACTCAATAGAATTCAACAATACAGAAGAGGAAAAAATATTCAATTATTTATCATTCTCACCCAAACATATAGACGAAATAGCAAATGCTGTTGAAATGCCAATTATGAATGTCCAAGTAAATTTATTAACATTAGAATTTAACTCCATGGTTAGACAATTACCAGGAAATCTATTTATCAGGAATATCGATTAATGAGAACAAATATTCGAATCACAGAAATTATTATTAATGAAGTCAATTCTAAATTGATGGAAATAGAGAAAGAAATAAATACAACAAAACTCAAAGAATCATATAGTTATCTCATTAGCAACGGAGGGAAACGATTCAGACCTTTGATGACTACTCTGTCTTGTGCAATGTTTACTTCTGACTATTTAATGGCTGTAAACCAAGGAACTGCAATTGAATTATTACATAACTTTACTTTGGTACATGATGATATAATGGATAAATCACCTCTAAGAAGAGGCAAAGAAACAATTTATCAGAAATGGGATGACACAACAGCAATACTTTTAGGAGATTTAATTCTTGGATTATCTTGTAAAAGATTAAAATTAGGATTGGAACCAATGCAAGGAATGAAAGCTATGAATGTTTTTAATTCAGGACTAGTGGAAGTCTGTGATGGACAAGGTTATGATTTGGATTTCGAGACTAGGAATGACATATCTTTAGAAGAATACGACATGATGATAGAGAGAAAAACTGGTTCATTGATAAAAGTAAGTTTTGTTATTGGTGGGATAGTAGGTAATGCTAATGAAATAGAATTAGAAAAATTAGCACAAATAGGAAATGAACTAGGTAAGGCTTTCCAATTGCAAGATGATTTGCTAGATATAATAGGTGAACAACACGAATTTGGTAAAAAGACTGGACAAGACATCATAGAAGGGAAAAAGACTTATCTGATCATAAAAGCAAAAGAAAAAGCAACTAAAAAAGAACATTTAGAATTATTAGATAGATTTTTTGAGAATTCAGGACTAGTGGAAAACGAAGTATTAAAAATGAAATCATTATTCGAAGAACTTGGAATTATAGAAGAGATAAAAGAATTAATAATTGAAAAATTCGAACTAGTATTTAAATTAATCAAAGAGATACGTGATAATGAATACTCAAATATTCTAATCGATTTATTAACTGAGTATAAAACTAGAGTTGTTTAATGATTTTTGCAAATTTTAATATTAGTAAGAAAAGTATAGTTAGTCCTGAGCATTTCATTAAAAATAAAGTTGAAGGAGACAATTTATTTTTAATAACTTCAACTGAAAAACTATCTCAAAAATGGAATGTAGCATTAATGAAGAAAACTGGCAAAGCATTTCATCTTACTAATATTTATTCATTTAAAAAATTCATCAACTATTTATCAAAAATATTATTAAACAAAGAAATAATAGATGAGTTGATTGAAAATGAGTTAATAGTAAAATCAATTGAAAAAAGTAGCACACTAAAACTATCACTAAAATCAAATTATAATTATATTACTCAAATATCTACAATCATCAGAGGATTGAGAGAAGATGGTATTCGTGCATGTAATATAAGAGAAGATCTACTTGACAATATAGATAAAGGAAAGCATGATAATGATAGACTGAATGACTTGTATGATATTATGTATAATTATGAATTATTATTGCAACAATTAGAGTTATTAGACTACCCTTTAGCGAATGAATTATTGTTAATAGCTGTTAAAGAAAATTACTTATTTTCACATAATACATTAATATTTAACAACTTTATTAATTTTAGAAAACCAGATATAAATTTATTAGAAGTACTTTCAGAATCTAATAATGAAATTATTATTAACTCTAATTATTCATTGGAATCTGGTCCTTTCATTGGGATAGATAATTTTTTTATTTATGATTTATTGGAAATAGGGTTTATTCCTTTTTCAAACGATTTCAATACTATTGATCCAATAAGTCTCGAAAAAGATTTGGGTTTTGATGAATCAACAAAAAATTTAATTTCAAAAACTAAAAGCGAAATTGAATTATATAAATATAGTACCATACGAGAAGAAGCTTACGGTATTACTAAACTAGTAAAGTACTTATTGTTGAATAAGGAGTTAAATTTAAACCCATCTGATATATGTGTAGTTTCTCGTGATGTTAGTTCCTACTCTTCACTTCTCCGTGAATTCTTTGCTGATAATCAAATTCCTACAAATATCACAGATAGATACGAATTATCAAAATCTCCAGTAGTTATCGGTATATTTCAAGTACTTGAATCCCCCCTAAACAACTTCAAATTAAATTTCTTACAAGAAGTTTTTAGCTCAGCTTATATTGATATAGGAATAGATAATCCAAAAGGATTAATTCATTTAGCTAAAAAATATAAGATCATAGGTGGTATTCCTGGTATGGGAATTACAAATTTTTTAACTCAATTAACTTCTAGGTTAAACAGCATTAGATCTGTTATTAAAGATGAAAAAGAAAATATATTCAGAATAAAGGAATATAATAAGCAAATAATTGAATTAGAAAATATGACAATAAAGTTCAAACTTCTAGAGCAGAAATTTGGGATTATTGATATCTCTAAAAGTTATACAATTGAAGAATTTATTGCATTAATTAATAATATTGTACATTCCTTCTCCATTAAAGATAAAATATTAGAATTAACGGATTGGATTAATGTATCTGATTTGACATTTAATGATAAAGTATTTTATACCGAACGAGTTGAAAAAGATGCACGTGCTTTGTTCAAATTCTTCGAATTACTTAATAAACTGAATCAATTGGAAATAGGTTTCGACCCTTCGAAAAAATATCCACTTGAAGAACTTATAAATAAAGTCAAAGGTATAGTTTCGATTACTAGATATCAAATTAGAGAAAAAAAAGGATATGGAGTTGAAGTGACTTCATTAGAACAAACAAGAGGAAAAAATTACAAAATCAGAATCATGGCTGGCGCTATAGAAGGGATGATGCCTGTTCCATTTAAAACAGATAAATTAGTAGGTAAAATCATACAAGATTCCGAAAGACGACATTATTATCAAGAGTATGCTCAGTTTCACGAGTTTATGAATAATGAATCTCATTTCTATATTTTCTCACATTTAGAAGATAATGACGAAATAAAATTAGTTAGTCAATTCGTTACACCACTGGAATCATTAGAAGAAATAAGTAAGTACGATGAAGATTCTAATTTAGATTGGCAAAATTCGATTATAAATAGAAGGGAATTAATACTATCGGGACTTGAAAACCCTTCTGAATTAGTTAAAGTAAGAATGAAAGAATATAAAGAAAGTAATGATTTAGAAGTTGATTTAGGATTAGATTTAGGGATAATAAATGACCATGTTAATAAAGAAGAATTCTCTGTTTCAAGAATTGAAAGCTTTAAGAACTATGCATTTGATTATTTTTATTCGAATGAAGTAAAACTAAATATCCAAGAAAAAATCGACATATTTTTATCAAGGTTGGAATTAGGTAATTTGATTCATAAAACTATTGAAGATACATTTAATATATATAAATTAAAGAGTGACTGTATAATTGGGCAAATCAAACCTATCAATAACAGTAATTATACAACTTTAGATTTAATTGAATTAAAGGAATCAGACAAAAATGAAATATTAAAACTATTTAAAACCACCCTTAAAGAAAAAATGAATTTATATAAATCACAGCATCAATTTTTCAATTTAGATCGATTATTACTAATTGGTGATGAACAAAATGATGGAATTATGATAAAGTGGTTTGAAAATATTATTGATAGACATCTAAAAGAAAATTATTACATTCTAGCATTGGAATTCCCTTTTTCTAAAGAAAAACTAAATACATTCGGAATAAATCCAAATTTCAGAGGGAAAATAGATAGAGTTGATATTTCTAAGGATTTCAAGTCATATAGAGTAATAGACTATAAAACTAGTGAATCTGAAAGAGATGGTCTTCAATTGTCTATTTATGCAAGAATAATGCAGAATATTTTAAAAAATATTTATGGTATCGAAGTTGAACCTAGCGGACTAATTTACGATTCTTTTAGGTATAAATCTGATACTAAAAACCTATTAGGTTATCAGAATATATTGGATAAAATTAAAGTAAATCAAACAGCAGATGATATAATAAATACTAATATCTCAAATGCACTAGATATTGTGGAGCAACTTTATATAATGGATTTTAGTAAAGTGAAATCTAAAAATAATAGTAATTATGATACAAAAGAAATAAAACTAATAAAACGAGATTAAGAGTTATATTCTTCAATCCATTTATCTTTATTTTTTATAAAATAAGCTTTAGCTTTTTCATATTCATTAGGAATAATACCTTCGAGTATTGCTTCTTCAATCTCATTTTTAATAAATCCGACTAATCTTGATGGTTTGATATTACAAATTTCCATTATTTCTTCACCCCTAACGGGTGATTGGAAAGCCCTCAAATGATCATTTTGCTGTACTTCTTTGATTCTCGAGAAAACAATTTCATAGTTTTCTAAGTATTTTTCTACTTTCTTTGGGTTTTTAGTAGTTATATCTGCTTTGCAATGAATAAATAAATCTTCGAGATCATCTCCAGCAAATGCTGCTAATCTGCGATAAGCACTATCTGTTGTCTCACCATCGACTAAAGCCATTGGCCTTTGGTGTAGTCTTACTAATTTTTCAACATAAGGGTGTTTTTCCATTGGCAACTTTAGATTTCTAAATATTCTTTTCTGCCATTTAGCCCCTACTTCTTCATGTCCATGAAAAGTCCAACCCGTGCTTGGATGGAAACGTTTAGTCACTGGTTTAGCTATATCATGCATTAGAGCAACAAATCTTAACCATAGATTATCCGTCATCTCAGAAATATTATCTACAACTTCTAGCGTATGATAAAATACATCTTTATGAGCATAAATTCTCCCATCCTTTTCAATTTTGTCTATTCCTCGTAAATTATATACTTCAGGGAAAATAATTTCCAAAAGACCAGTGTCCATCAGAATATTTAATCCAATGCTTGGTTTTGATGTTTTTAAAATTTTTAAAAATTCGTCAGTTATTCTCTCTTGAGAGATATTTCGTATTTCCTTATGGAGTTTCTTTATAGCTTCAAACGAATTAGATTCAATTTCGAACCCTAACTGTGATGCAAATCGAGCAGCTCTCATCATTCTTAATGGATCATCTTTATAAGTAACAATTGGATCTAAAGGTGTAACTAATAATCGCTTTTCTATATCTTTAAGCCCATTAAACAAATCTAGAACTTCACCTAAAGTATTGTTATTAAGAGATGCAGCTATAGTATTTACAGTGAAATCTCTTCTCTTAATATCATCTACTAGTGTTCCTTCTTTAACTTCAGGTTTTCTTGAACCTTTAGTATATTTCTCTGTTCTAGTACCAACGAATTCAATTTGTATATTTTTATAAGGTACTAATGCTGTTCTAAATCTTGCATATTCAACAACATGAGAATTCAATTTCTTTGCAACAATATTGGCAAATTCTATAGCGTCCCCTACTACTGTTATATCATAATCAGTTTCGTTTTTACCCAAAACTTTATCACGAACATATCCACCAACTACATATATTTCAAAAGAATGAATATCTGCAATTTTACCTATTTGTATTAGTATTTTATCTTCTATATCTATTTTCATAAAAAAAAGGCGATTCTTAGAATCGCCTGTAATTTTAAATTTTTAAATTTATTACATGCCATCAGTATACACTGCTACATCTTTTACTTTTCTAATTGAATTTGTGCCATTTGATTTTCGATCAATAGCAACTAAAGCTGAAGCATATATTTCTTTCCATGTCAAACCAAATATCTCAGTCAATTCAAATGGCTCCCCACTACCACCAAATGTATCTTTTACTCCAACAAACTCCATAGGAATAGGGTAATTTTTAACTAATACTTCAGCAACTGCTCCACTCAATCCACCATGTACTTGGTGTTCTTCAGCTGTAACCATAGCACCACATTTTTTTGCAGAATTTACCAATGCAACTTCATCAATAGGCTTAATAGTGTGGCAATTGATTACTTCAGCGTTTATATTGTGCTTTTCTTTTAGTGCTTCTGCGGCTTTGAGAGCTTCCCAAACCATAATCCCGTTTGCAACAATAGAAATATCATTTCCTTCACGGAGTAGATCAGCCTTACCTATTATAAATTCATCCTCTGGTTTTGTAAACATAGGAACAGAAGGTCTACCAAATCTAAGATATGCAGGACCTTCCATTTCCCCCATTGCTATAGTTGCTTTTTTAGCTTGCTCAAAGTCAGCTGGGCAGATTAAAGTCATATTTGGTAAAGTTCTTAAAAAAGCTACTTCTTCTAATGATTGATGTGTAGCACCATCTGGACCAACTGTTAATCCTGAGTGTCCTCCACCAATTTTAACATTTGCTTCATTATAACAAATCGAAACACGAATTTGATCAGCATTTCTAAATGCAGCAAATGCACTATAACTTGAGAAAAAAGGAATTTTACCTGATAGAGCCAGTCCAACTGCAACTGTAGTAGCATTTTGTTCAGCTACACCAACCGAAATAAATCTTTCTGGAAATCTTTCTTGGAAATAAGATGTCTTAACAGAGCCTGAAACATCTGCTCCAATAACAACGATTCTTTCATCTTTTTCTCCTAATTCTACTAATCCTAGTCCGAAACCATCTCTTGTTGGTTTATTACCGTAGCTTTCTATTTTAGTCATTATTTACTTTTTATTATTTATTTTCAAAATTGAATTTATAAATCAAGTCTTTGTAATTATCTTTTAAATCCGAAAACCCTTCAATATCAATCAAAACGTGAAATCTATTATTAACGAATAAACTTATATAACCGTATTTATAGTTTTCTTCCCAACGCATAAATCCTATATAATCTTCTTTCAGTTTCAATCTAGTGAGTATAAAACCCGGGTCTTCCAATGGTAAATCAATAAATAGCTGATAATCTGGAAAAAATTCTTTACTGTAATAATCAGATATTCTTACTTTTATCAGCTTACCTTTAGCTTCATAAACACCCGTAGATGTAGTATATCTACCTAATCCAGAACGTGTTTGTCCTGAAGATGATTTTTCAAGTTTTATATTTTTATATGAACTTGGATAAAAATCGAACAATCTAATAGGAGAAACTAATTCTTTTCCTTCTATTTCTATTGTCTTTTCTTTAGATATTTTATGCTTTACATCATCATTGAATTTGAAATCTGAAATTCTAGTATTAGAAGATTCAGAATTATCTTTTTCCGATCCAATTTCTTCTATTTTATTCGAATCACAAGATATTAAAAAAATCAAAAGTATTATTATTACATTTAATTTGTTCATTATATCAATTCAGATAGTGCTGTTTCAGCTTGTTCTTCATTAGGAGGATTTCCATGCCATTTATATTCATCTTTCATAAATGACACTCCTTCACCCATATATGTTTTAGCTATGATACAAGTAGGCAAACCATTGTTTCTATGATTTTTTTCAAATCTATCAAATGCAGCTTGAATTTGCTTATAATCATGGCCATCTATTTCGATTACATCAAAGTTGAAGGATTCAAACTTAGCTTTTAAAGGATATACAGAAAGAATATCTTTTACTCTACCATCTATCTGACAGTCATTATTATCTACTATCCAACAAAAATTACTTAATTTGTGACTTCCTGCAGCCATAGCTGCTTCCCAACTAGCACCTTCTTGGAGTTCACCATCACCTGTCACACAGAAAATTTTTCTATCGTTTTTATCGATAATAAAATCAGACATGGCCATTCCAACTGCAATTGATACTCCTTGACCTAATGAACCAGAAGAAGTCTCGATTCCTGGTAGATGAACATCCAATCCCGGATGACCTTGCAGTCTTGAACCATATTTTCTTAGTGTTTTTAATTCATCTGTCGGAAAATATCCAGCCCTTGCTAGTATAGAATATTGGACAGGTGCCATATGTCCAGCAGACAATACAAATCTATCTCTCCCTAACCATTCAGGATTTTTTGAGTCATATTTCATAACTCCACCAAAAAATAATACAGACATGACATCTGTAATTCCTAATGGTCCACCAGGATGACCAGATTTAGCTAAAACTAAACTTTTAATAATATCTTGTCTGATAGTAAGAGCAATTTCATCATATTCATTATACTTTCTCTTCTTATTCTCAAACACTTTTGTCGAAAAATCGATTTCCAAACTCATTTTATTTTTTCTTTTATTAATATCTTCAAAATTAAGAAAATATTATTCTAAATCTTAAAATATAGGTATATTAGTTTTAAGAGAATTATCAACAATTGTTACCTTTTTCAATTTGAGTTGTTACTTTATTTATGAAAACATATATATCAAAAATTGTAATTATATTATTTATTATTTTAAATACATATACATCTCATTCACAAGATAATGCTAGTGAAGGAACGCGTTTTATCGTAGCTTTCCCACAAAATGAAAGAACTAATAGTTCTGATTTTAACAATAACGTTAAATTGGCTATTTATATAAGTAGTACTAATGGGGCGACCATAACATTAAAAAATCAATCCAATAATAAAACCGTAACTAGAACTATTATTAAAGATGAGATTTTATCATTAGATAATTTCGAATTGGGTAATCAAAATGAAATTGAAGAAATTTCTGACGGTAAAGTCAGTAATAAAGTAATTGAAATTTTATCTGATAACCCCATATCAGTCTTTGTTATAAATTCTAAGAATAATACTTCTGATGGCTATTTAGCTTATCCAGTCACCGAGTGGGGTAATAACTATATTCATAATTCATTTTATCACCATTATCGAAATAGAGAATCAAGGTCATCAGGCTTTACAATATTATCACAAGAAGACAATACATTGATAAAAGTAGTATTGAAAGGAAAAGGTGCACAAAGAGGAACTACTAAATCTGGAAATCACTTTATTGGAGACACATTAACTCTATATTTAAATAAAAATGAGTCTTATACAGTAAAAACAAATTCTGATTATAATAATACTTTTGATTTATCTGGGACTCTGATAATAGGTTCTAAACCTATCGGAATTATTTCATTTCATGAAAGGACTTTAATTCCACAGGACAATCCTGATAACGGTTATGATCATCTTATAGAAATGATGCAACCTCTTTCCAACTGGAGAAATAAATTCGTGTCTATTGATTTTGGACGTGCTATGGGAGACTATTTTCGTGTATTACCTTTAAAGGATAATACAAAGCTTACGATTACAAATTACAACGAAAGTGGGAACATTATAAAAATTGATACTGTTTTTATAAATACTGGTGGAGGATTTTATGAATTCAATAATGCTAAAATTAACAGTTACAATAGTCAAAGTCTAAATGGTATTAAAGGTCCTACAATTTGGGAAGCGGATCATCCTATTTTAGTAAGTCAATATGCCTATTCCCAAGATTGGGAAAAAAACAGAAGTTTTTCGAGAAATGACAACTATGACCCATTTATGTTAAATCTAATAAACGAAGAACAATTTACGAATAACATAAGATTTCTTGTCCCATCTTATAATGATTTTGACAAGCATAATATAAATATGATAGTTAATGTTGATTTAACAAAAGATATAACACTTCAACTTGAATCAATTGAACTTGATGGATTCCCTATCTATATCAAGTATCCTAACTTAAAAAGTAATAGAATTGGTAAAACAAGTTTTTATTGGCTTAGATTTGAAATAAATCCTGGTGTACATAGCATTAACTCAGACGTGAGGTTAGCTTCTTTTCTTTATGGGTTTGGGTCTGCTGATTCTTATGGAATGCAAACTGCTCTTGGGAATTTACCACTAATTGATACACTTGTTTCTCAAACAAATTCCTTTGATTGTGATTCTTTCAATATTGATTATAGAATTAAAAGCACATTTGGTGCTGATGGTTCACAAGGATATTATTCAAAAGATTATAAGTTCAACGATTTTAGAGTAATTTATTCAGAAGGCATTGGTTATGATTTCAAATTCTCTGCAGATAGTTTATTAATTAATTTCAAAGGTGTGCTCACAAATGTTCCTTTTGAATCTAAATATATAATATCTGCAACATCCGAAACGGGTAAAGATTTTATAGACACAGTATATTTTAAATTCAAACAAACTTTGCCATTGAATAAACCTACAGTTTCAAAAATTACACCTGGAGATGAGATTTATTTCACCCTTTCTCTAAACGAAGCTACAGATACGCTGACATTTCTTAATAGTTATACTATCTCATTTAAGTATTATAGAGAATGGTTTGAATTATTGGATTTTAAAATTCTTGATGAATCAGTTTTGAACAAATTAACTGATACAACTATAAACGATACTACTTATTATACTTTAAACTATGAAATTCCACGTAGTCATATAACAAAGGGTAATTCTGTAAATATTCTCCTCCGATCTTTATTAAATAAAGATTCTATTTTTACACCAGAGTTTTCTCTTTTTAGTAAAAATGAAACCGATTGTTACTTTGGGAGTAAAAGCGATACAGTTAATGTGGACATTTGTGTACATGGTCTTAGAGTAATTGAAATAAATTGGGAAGATGATTTGGAAATCAACGAATCTACTCTTATTTCAAAATCGAATACTATTATTTCTGTTTATAACTATGAAGGAAAAGAAATAATAAGTAATTATATTTTAAAAGAAGGTCAAATCATAGATCTATTTACCTTGCTTAAAAATAAAGGTTTATATTTCATAAAGAACTTAAAGAAAGGTAACAGCACCCCGTTAAAATATTTTCATTTTTAAATTACTAATTAATAATTTATATTATTACTTGTTTTGTTGTAAAAATCATTTATGTATTTTACAATTAAATAAATCTATGAATTAGTATAAATTGGTAATTGACTCGATGAGAATAAAGAAGATAATTGCAGAAAACCTAAGTGAAGGTAAAATCTTAATAAAAAAAGAACTTGGTGAAGACGCAGTAATACTATCTACTAGAAATATTAAAAATAGTGAGACTGGTAAAGACACTATAGAAATAGTTGCAGCTATCGATGAAAAAGTACAAAACATTACTAAAGTTGAGTCTAAATCAAAAGGCAAAATTTCTGATATTGATAAGAATAAAATAGACTATCTTATTGAATCAATTAATTACCCTTTTCTAAGTTACTTAGACAAAAACCTTTCAAACAAATATGTTTATCTTAAAAATTTAGGTTTTGATGAGACTTTTATTGGTCCAACTTTACAATCCCTTTCAAAGACAAATAATCTAGATTTATCAGATAATGACTTACTTAATACTATCATTAGTCGTATTAAAGTTGAGAATTTATTCCAAAAACGTCTATCAAGAAAAGTGTATGGATTTGTAGGACCAGCAGGAGTAGGTAAATCATCAACTTTATTGAAATTTGGTGTTATTCATAAGATAATGAACTCATCTAATGTTTTAGTTATTGGTGCTAATAATCATAATTTTGGTGCTAATGATTTACTTGCTGCATATTGTAAGTTACTTGATTTAAATTATGAGAAGGCTGGTTCTGAAGAGGAACTTAACAGGCTTATCGATACAAAAAAAGCGTACGATATGATATTAATTGATTTTGATAGTAATTCTAAATATACAAATTCTTCATTAGAGAATATTTTAATATTGCCTGTGAATGGTGCTTCTAATTATTTGTATAACCAATTGAATGAATATAGTAGTAGTTATATAGGTTTATCTGGATTAGATCAAAAATATAATATACAACCAATACTAGAATTACTGATAAATAGAAATTTGACATTATGCTTTTATACAAATGGTTCAAATATTCCAGATGATATAGAGTTAGCTGATGTAAGTGGTATAAAAAAAATGATTCTTAGCAATGGATAGACCAACGAAATTCATAACTATATGTAGTGGTAAAGGTGGCGTAGGCAAAAGCTTTGTAGCCGCTAATTTAGCTAATTTACTTTCACTTAAAGGAAAGACCCTTCTTTGGGATTCTAATCTTAATTTTCCAAACTTACATCTAATACTTGGAGTTGATCCTCCATTAAGATTGAACGATTATATAAGTTCAAATGTAAAATTTAAAGATACAATTTTTAATGTAAAACAAGATTTTGATTTAATTATTGATAGCCCACTTAGTGACAGACACGATAGTGAACATAGCGAAAAATTTTATGAAATATATCAAGAAATAAAAGCTTTAAATGTATATGATTATGTAATAATTGATACCATGCCAGGTGCAGGTGAATTAGTCCTAGAGTCTTGTATATTATCAGATTTATCAATTGTATTAATTACTGATGAACCTACAACAATAGTGGATTCGTATGGATTATTGAAACTAATATTACCATTTGTAGAATCAGATAAGATTGGAATTTTGGTAAATAATGTAATTGACGAAGAAGATTACGATGAAATTATTACTAAAATAAATCTGACAACTAATAAGTTTTTGGGTGTAAATTTCAAAAATGTAGGTTTCATTCCATACGACAGAGAAGTTAGAAAATCTATCCAAACTCAAGAATTAATTACAATAAGTAATAATAATTTGCCAGTTTCTAAAAATTTGCACGATATTTGCTGTTACATTGAAGAATATTTGAAATCTAAAAGTCTAATTAAAGAGAATAGATAATATGGATGAGAAAGAGTTAGCGAAATCAAAAGAAAATGATACAAAAGCTCAAAAAGAAAAAGAAAAAGAGCTAAAAAAACGTCAAAAAGAAGAACAAAAAAAAGCTAACAAAATAGTATTATCGCCATTTAAGAGTTTATTACTGGCTTCTTTGATGTTTACTATAATTGGTTTTTTAGTATTCTATTTTGGCTCTGAGTTTGACATAGTAGAAAGTAGCTATCGTGCTTTTTTAATATTTTCTACTATATATGTTGGCATTGGACTGATTGTTCTTATATTCTTTTATTCTTTATATAGAATAAAAGTCAATGAGTCTAAAAAAGAAAATGATAGAAATGGTAGTCAAAACTTTGATTATGAAGAAGATGAGATGGATAGAATAATGAACGAATCTATACAAGAAAACGAATAATTTAACTCCTATTTTAATAGATAAATGAACATAACTGAAAATATTTGGTTAGAATACAAGAAACATCCCAATCAAGAGTTGAGAGGTAAACTATTTATTGAGTATTCATGGATAGTTAATTATGTTTTGAGTAAGCTCAAGGTACCTGATAATTCGATACTTGAAAGAGGTGATTTGATTAATATAGGAATGATAGGTTTGAGTCAATCAATCGATAGATTTGATTTAGATAAAAACGTAAAATTTGAAAGTTATGCTATAACTAGAGTCCGAGGAACTATTCAAGATGAATTAAGAAAGTTAGATTGGTTATCAAGGACGGCTAGAAAAAAGGTCAATAGCATAAATGAGATCAAAGAAAAAACTCTAAAAGAAAATGGTATTGAAGTTTCGGATGAAGAAATCATAGAAAAGCTAGATTTGACAAGTGAACAATATAATAGCTATTTACAAGCTATGGAAGCATCTAGAAACACTCTTTCATTTATTGATAGTAATATAGATACAGATAATGAAGGATATAGTTTAGTTGATAATGTCACTTACAATGATGAGGTAAATCAACTAGATGACTTGATTGAAACAGAAAAGATAGATTTTTTAACAACATACTTGAAAGATTTACCAGAGAAAAAAAGACTAGTAATAGCTCTTTATTATTACGAAAATTTAACTTTTAAAGAAATTGGCAAGCTGATTGATGTGACTGAAGGTAGAGTAAGTCAAATTCACTCAGAAGTCATTAAAGAACTAAAGGTTAAAATAAACAAATATGAGAATGCTTAGTAATAATATAATAAAACGTCTCTCGAGGATAGAAGATTTACCTTCTATTCCCATTGTCTTAACTGAGATTATGACAATGTTAGATGATGAAAATTTAAAATCAAAAAATCTTGCAGAGACAATAGAGAGAGATCAGATGTTAACTACTCGAGTACTGCGAGTAGCTAATTCGCCATACTATGGATTTACAAGAAAAATATCAACTATAGAACTAGCAATAGCACTAATTGGCATTAATACTATTAGGGACATAGTAACAGGTATTATGGTAAAACGGATATTTGTCAATTCTCATAAATCAGTTATAGATTTAGATGCATATTGGAAGTATAGCATTTTTTGTGCTGGTGCCACTAAGTATTTTGCGTCCAAATTGAAATATCGACCTCTTGGTGAATCTTTCGTTACAGGGCTAATGCACGACATGGGTGTACTATTATTAAGTACATATTTCACTCATGAATATAAAGAAGTATTAATTCAATTAGAAATGGATCAAAGGTATTCGTTAATTCAAGCAGAACAAAAAATATTGCAAACTAATCATGCAGAAGTAGCTTCATGGTTAGCCGATAAATGGAACTTACCTTCTAAAATTTGTATCGCACTTAAAAACCATCATTATTATTTTAGTAGTGTCGATGTAAAAGATGTAATTAATGAGCAACCACTTACAATAGCTGTAGCTTTATCAGAATATTTTGCTAAAGAATTGGGTTTTATGGCTTGGAATAATGAAATGACAGACTCAAAGCTATTTATTGGTCCTGAAATATTCACTTCGAATGATGATACTATGTTTGACACTAATAGTTCAATATCGTTAATTAAGCAAGATTTATTGAAGGAATTTGATAAATATAGTTTCTTCACTGAGATGTAAATGAGAAAAAGCAAAATAGGACATAGAAAGTACATCAGAAAAATCCTCCAAATGGAAGATAAGATGGATTCTTTGTTCGAAATTGTTAATTCCAAAGATTTTCGTTCATTACTATTAGTTATTGAGAAAGAGTTAGATAAGAGATTTAGTATAATAGAATCAAAAATAGAACTTGAAAATCAAGATTATATTGAAATTTTCGAATCTTCTCTAGATAAGAAGAAATACTTAGAGAAAGAGACTACTTACTTAAGTGAAGAAGGTATTTTAGATTGGGTAAAGACAACAGGCAAAACACAAATTGTCCCCTCTCCTTTTTACTCATATGGTAAAGCTGCAGTTATAATAACCCCACTATTTAATAAAGACACACATATTGGTTTCTATCTTGCACTTAGTAAGAATAATAGATTATTATTTGATGATGTTCAAATTAATAATATTGATAGATTAGTTTTACTTTTTAACTCTAAATTAATATCTCTTTTTTATGAGCTCAAACTAAAATCTATGGCAAGTAGTTTAGAATATTATGAAAAAATAATTCTGAGTAGTGTTAATTATCTTGATGGGAAACTGATAGTAGAGAGTACATCTGAAAAGATTAACCAATCTCTTTCGATAGTAAAAAACAATTTGAATTTATTAGATAAAGAATCAGAAACATTTTATACTAGATTAAATAAAATAACAAGTGAAATAGATAATATCTCAGAATTGAACTCTAAACTTACTGAAGAAATTGGCGACAATATAGATAATATGAATAGTAGTCTGAGTTTAGATGAGATAATAAATGAGATCCTTGAAGTTATGAATCACAACTTCTTGAATACAAATTTAGAAATTAGTTTTATAGAATCCACAGATAAATTCTATATTAACACGTCAAAAGGTAAAATACGTTCTGCTATTATAAATTTGCTGGTACATATATTAAACCAAGCCGAACAGTTCAAAGTTCTTAATATATATTATAAAACTGTTAATAATAGAGCAAACATTTCATTTTATCTGGGTGTTGAGAATTATTCATTTACCACTAATATGACTATAGATTCCCCAGTAGAAATACCCCTTCCAAAAGAACTAGAAATTACTAAAAAGTTATTAAATAGTATTAACTCTAAATTAGAAATAGTATATGTCGAGGAATTAGGATATTTTTTCAATATTTTAGTTAAATGAAAACCTTCATTATTATATTATTATTTTTCAGCTCGTCTGTATTTTCAGCAGAACTACATGACGCAATTAGTATAGACAATAACACACTACTTTTGAGATTTAATGACAGAGTGTCTTACTCAACTAGTTTATCAGAAGATAAAAAGAATATATCTATTGAATTAAGAAATACTAAGAATTTGATTGGTAAAAACAACCTACGAATCGATTCGGAATTAATAAAAGAAATATTTCTTTCAACAAAGAATAAAAGTTTATTTGTCAATATTATTCTAAAAACCAATTCTGGATTTAATACATTCCAACTCCCCTATTCAAATTCGATAGTTGTAGATGTTTTTGATTGGAACAAAGTTTCTTCTATTGAAGATAAATATAGAAGTGGTCTTTTCGCATACGAAAGCAGTTTATATAAACAATCTATAAATCTATTTAGAGAATCTAAAGAAGAATTGAATACTGCACGTTCAATGCTAGGTATTGTTTATTTATTAGAAGACAGTTTGGAAGCATCGTTTAATCAATTAACTATAGCCGCTCGTAACAACTCGAAAATACCTGATGTATACGCTGCTCTTAGCCAAATATATTTAGAAAAAGGGAGCTTTACAAAAGCAAAATACTTTAATAATAAGTTCTTAAATACTTTATCAATTAAAGATACCAATTATCAATACCCAAAATTGATATTTACTAAAGAAAATATTGATAGTCTAAAATTGGACGAATATGTCGATACAACGAATATAGATTTAGAGGAAGTAGCTTATAATGACCGATTTTCGAATTTATTTGATGAAGAGGCTAATAGGAAAGAAACGGAATCATCAGTTAAAACTCAACTGGAAAATGAAGATGCATTTCTGAGTATGAAAAATTTCTTAAAGTATTTGATAATAGCTTTATTATTATTGGTACTCTTTATAGTTTCATTATACTTCAAATGGAGGAAGACAAGAGTTGATAAGCAAAATGAAGAAGCAAAAATAAGTTTCGAACATGAGTTAAAACAAGTTACTACAAATGTACATAAGGAAGGTGGTATAGTGATAGATAGAACTGACTTAGATGAAAACTATAATTATAAACCGAAAACAGATATTAAGAAAATAAAAACTCAAAGTGGAAAGCTAACAAAAGAATCTAATATAAAATCTAATGATACTAATAAAAAAATAGAAGCTAAAGAATTACTTTCAGCAATAACTCAGATCAAATCTTCTAATATAAATAATCAACTTAATAATTCAGAAATGGATAATAATGAACTAAAAACAAAACTTTATAGCAAGTTTAACGTTGATAGTAGTAGAAACAAACAATAAAATATAAATGAAATTATTTTTACTATTAATAACTACTTATCTGCTAATTGCTGTTAATTATAGCAATTCACAGACTATTGACTTTAGTTCTAAAAATAATAAGAATATATCATCTAAATCAACTCAAGTACAACCAGCTCAGAATTCTGATGGCATAATAATTGATAGTAAACAACCAAGCAAGACGGTAAGAATAGACCAAGATACTTCAAGTATAAAAAATGAAATATTAAGGGTCTCAACAAGTGATAATTTGAACTTTAATGTTAAAATTAGACTTAAAGAGTATATAATTCCTATTAAAATTAATATATAT
>JBFHKR010000040.1:0-19396 GCA_041595255.1 Chlorobiota bacterium | reverse complement strand
CTTGTCAAGAATGTTGGAACTTCTGACATCACTATCACGGACACACGACTTAGTGGCCCAGATACGGAGCAATTCTCTCTTAATACAGCGCCTATTAGTTATACCATTTCTGCAGGTGAAGAGAAAGAATTTCAACTGAACTACACTGCCAAATATGGTGGTAAGACTAACTCATTTTTAGATTTCCACTATGATGGCATTGGCTCTCCTATTCGCTCTTTACTATTCGCAGAAGGAATCGGTGGCGAGGTATATCCCCAAGTACCAGATGCTTACGTTGGTGAGGCTGTAGAGTTAGGGATATTCTTAGGGAAAATAAAACCAGAAGGGCTCATCGAAATTGCCACTAACTTCTCAGCGACAGTGAGCTATAATTCGACACTACTAGCACCAATTGATAAGTCAATACAAGTGACTTCTGAAGACAATAAATCTTATATAAAAATCAATGGCGAACTAAGTGGAGCACCACAAATAGCCGCTGTACCAATGAAAGTGGGATTAGGTACAGCCGTAAAAAGTGGTCTAGTAATCACAGAATTCCAGCTATATGATGCTAATGGCGATACTGTTGACTATGACATAGAACCTGGCGTTGGCGAGTTCAATGTACTTGGTATTTGCGAAGAAGGTGGATTGCGATTAATTAATCCGAATGGAGAGGCAGTTAATATGGTAGTAACGACAGATGGACTAAATAGCAACGCACGAATCAATCTTACTTTAATCGAAACGGGTCAGACAGACCTTGTAATTTTCGACCAAATTGGTAATAAAGTAGAAACGGTTTACTTAGGAATACCAAGTGCTGGACAGCAAGAGATCAACTTAGACCTAAGCAAATATACTAATGGCCGCTACTACATAAAGCTAACAACCCCAACTATTACTAAAACTGAGATAATAGAGGTGGTGAGGTGAAAAAAGCAATACTCCTAATCCTACTGCTACCAATGCTGGCGAGTTCACAGTACTTTGATGTGTTCGACATAGACACTAGCGACTATCCGATTATGAAAGCTAAGTTCTACTCTATAGACGCAAACGGAAAGCAGATACTCAACCACAAACAATCTGATTTCGAGATTACCGAAAACGGCGAACCAAGAAATATAATTAATTTGAAATGTCCTATCCCTACTGGTGATCCGTTTTCAATAGTTATTGCCGTTGATGTGTCTGGCTCTATGGGTGGAGAAAGAATTAAAAATGCAGCAAAAGCTATAAAATCATTTATAGATTTAGTCCCTGATAATGGAAGTGAAATTTCAATTGTAGCTTTTAGCACAAAGAATTTTTACATAAGTGATTTCACTAGAAATAAAGGACAATTGATTTCGAAAATTGAAAATTTAACAACATTTGGGGGTACAGATTTCGATGCTGCATTTATCAATACGCTTGCTGGGTCTTTGTTAACATTCGATAAAGCAAAGCACAATAAAAAAAGCGTTATACTAGTTACAGATGGATATGCAATTGGGAACGAAGCTGAGATTATTAAAAGTGCCAAAGCTCAAAATGCATCTATTCATTCTATTATTATAGAGACAGCTGCTCCTGAGATACTGGACAATATAGCAAAATCAACTGGTGGCAAGGTATTTAGTAATATCATTACAGAAAGTGATTTTAACGAATCATTTTCAACCATTTCTTATAATTTAACTTATAATCCATGCGAAATACAATGGAAAACAGAAGCAACATGTGAAAATTTTATAAAGCTAAATATCTCAAATAGACAGACTTCATTGGCTAAAGCAATAAAATATCTAATTTCTGATAAACAGATTATAAGAGTTGTAGCTAATCCTTATTTTCTGAACTTTGGTTCATTAAACAAAGGAGAATCAGTAGATACTACTATCACTATAACTGCTTTAACTGAAGACAATATTGTTCATGACATTATATTCGAACCTGATAATGGCTACTTTGAAGTATTAAGCAACTTACCAATTAAAGTACAAAAAGGTAAAAGTATAAACCTCTCAATAAGGTATAATGCAATCGAAATAACGCAGCAATATTCGAAAATGAAAGTAATTTCAGAATACTGTGAATCTTCCATAGGATTGTTAGGTGGTAATAGTAATAGGCCACTTTTGAAACGAACATTAGAGTTAACAATGCCCAACGGTGGTGAGTCATTCATAGCAGGAATAGACACCATTATAACTTGGAAAGGTATCTCAGAATTAGGAAAAATTGAATTAAATTTCAGCTCAAATAATGGTAAAGATTGGGAACTAATTACAAATTCTGGTTATGATTTGATTCATAATTGGAAAACTCCTCCTGTTATTTCAGACAGTTGTCTAATAAGTATAGATTTATTTGCTACTGATGATAAACCTCGTGAAATAGGATGGTCCAAAGCGTTTGGAGGTACAAATTCTGATGTTGTAAGTTCGATTTATAGAACCAAAGATGGTGGATGTATAGTTGCTGGATATAGCACTTCAGATGATGAAGATCTAAATATATCTGGAAATAAAGGAAATACAGATTATTGGATTATTAAACTAAGTGTCAATGGTGGATTAGAATGGTCTAAGTCTTACGGAGGTACTAACGCTGACATAGCTACCTCAGTTATTGAGACTTATGATGGTGGTTATATAGTAGCAGGTCATACCCAATCTAGTGACGGTGATTTGGCTACCTTAGGAAACAAAGGAGCTAAAGATTATTGGATTACCAAACTTCGAAGTACTGGTGATATAGAATGGTCAAGAACTTATGGAGGAACAAGAAATGAGGAGGCTAAATCTATTATTCAAACTTTTGAAGGAGGCTATATAATAGTCGGACGAAGTACTTCAAATGATGGTGATTTGGAAAGAGATGAAGTAAGGTTTGATGACTATTGGATTTTAAAATTATTCGAAAATGGTGATATAGAATGGTCAAAGACGTATGGCGGTTCAGAGTTTGAAATCGCTAACTGTGTTATCCAAACTTCAGATGCAGGTTTTTTAATTGCTGGTAATAGTAAATCTAATGATGGTGATTTAAAAGATATAGGTAATAGAGGAGAAATAGACACTTGGTTAATAAAGCTGAACAGTAAAGGAGATATAGAATGGTCAAAAATCTTTGGTGGTTCCAAAGATGATTTAGTTAATTCAGTCATTCAAACTTTTGATGATGGATTTTTTATATGTGGGTATACATTATCAAATGACGGAGACTTGGAAAACAAAGGGAGCAAAGGTAAATCAGATTATTGGGTTATCAAATTGAATAAAAACGGTCAGTTAGAGTGGACCAATATCTATGGAGGCTCCGAAGATGATATTGCTGAATCTGCAATACAATCGTTGGATGGTGGATACATAGTTGCTGGCTCTAGTAATTCTAAAAATGGTGATTTAAAAAGTTCGAATAAAGGGGAAAAAGATTATTGGATTATTAAATTAAATAGTAATGGATTTATAGAATGGTCTAAAACTTATGGTGGGACTCTAAATGATGAGATTGCATCAATTACGCATACTATTGATGGTGGTTTTATAGCATCAGGTAATAGTTTTTCAACGAATGGAGATTTGGGCAAAGTAATAACCAAAGGGAGTTCTGACGCTTGGGTTCTAAAATTTAATCCACCAATATCTTTCCAATCTGACACATCGGACGCAGTTTTTTCTATTATAATGCCTGAACCAGTAATACAGAATAATGATATTGATTTGGGTGAAATGATAGTAGGTAGCACTAAAGATACTATTGTTTCATCGATTATATGTAATACGGGTGATGCACCTTTACATATTCTAGGAGTTGATATTACAGGTGGTGATTTTAACGATTTCCTTATTCCACGTGGAGCGGGTGATTTCTATTTAAATAAGGGTGAATGTCAAGACATGATGTATGAGTTTACTCCTTCTTCATTGGGTAATCGAACTGCCGTCGCTACAATTAGGACTACAATAGGAAATTTCTCAGATACTATTCATATTCGTGGGGTTGGGATTAATCCAGTAATAGAAGCTACTGCGGAGGTAGTTGACTTTGGCGTTTTCGAACTTGGAGAAGGAAAAGATACGACAGTAGTATTAGTAAAAAATGTTGGCAGTACTGACATCACTATAACTGACACACGAATTAGCGGCCCTGATACTGAGCAATTTACTCTTAACACAGCGCCTATAACTTTTACAATTCCAGTAGGTCAAGAGAAAGAATTTCAACTTAACTATACAGCTAAGTATGGTGGTAAATCGAACTCATTTTTGGACTTCCATTATGATGGTATTGGTTCGCCTATTCGCTCACTACTTTTCGCAGAGGGAATCGGCGGTGAGGTTTACCCACAAGTAGCAGATGCTTTCGTTGGTGAGACTGTAGAGTTAGGGATATTCTTAGGGAAAATAAAACCAGAAGGACTTAGTGAAATAGCCACTAACTTCTCAGCAACAGTTAGCTATAATTCGACACTACTAGCACCGATTGACAAGTCAATTCTAGTGACTACAGAAGACAATAAGTCATATATCAATATTGAAGGGCAACTCAGTGGGATGAACCAAATAGCAGCAGTTCCTATGAAAGTGGGATTAGGTACAGCAGTAAAAAGTGGCCTAGTAATCACCGAATTCCAGCTATATGATGCTAACGGCGATTCGGTGGATTATGACATAGAACCTGGTGTTGGCGAGTTCAATGTTCTTGGTATTTGCGAAGAAGGCGGTAAGCGACTAATTAATCCGAATGGCGAGGCTGTAGATATGGTTGTAACGACAGATGGATTTAATAGCAACGCAAGAATCAATCTAACATTAATCGAAACAGGTCAAACAGACCTTGTAATTTTCGACCAAATCGGTAACAAGATAGAAACGGTTTACTCAGGAACACCAAGTGCTGGACAGCAAGAGATCAACCTAAACCTCAGCAAATATACCAATGGCCGCTATTACATAAAGTTAACAACCCCAACAATTACTAAAACTGAGATAATCGAGGTAGTGAGGTAAGGATATTATTCGGTGATTTGTTAGGATTAACCCCTCGAGTTATGAATTTCCCAGGGAGGTTATTAACATTACTATTACTTAAGATAGGTTTCAATGTTTCCAATTAAATAATTAGACCCAAGCCATATACCGAATACATTATTACCTTTCACATTTCCTTCTACGTTGAGTCCACCATTATTGAATATACCACCGTCAGAATCACCTTCGTACCTTGTTTGGTAATAAGGATAATACTGTATATCTGTTAGTACCATTTCAAAGCTAATATTGTTAGGGTTTTCGTCGTAAATTGGATCAGTTAGAACTATTTTATATTCATTATCTATTTTATCTATTAGTTGAAAACCATAGTCACTATAATTATAATCAGTTTCTGATATTTTAATCATTCCTTTATCTCTAGACTTTATCGTAAATTCGTATGTAATTTGATCAAAACCCCACTTCCGAATTTTCTTCTCTTTTACAGAGATTATTTCTGGGAGGATAGGAATAGTCGTACTAGCCGTAGCAACCTTATCTTTCCACTTTACTTCTAATCTATATTCGACTCCTTCTTCTAAAGTCAAAGTATCCTCGGATACATAGATTGACTGACCCTGATGAATTAAATTCATGACTTTGTCTTTATAATAAACTTTACAAACAGCATCTTTGATAGTAACTTTTTCGAGTGTTAATTCTTCCAAAGGTGGTAAAGATTTTGTAACAGACACAGATAGATTTCGGTTGTTAATTCCAAATTGTCCTTGTATAATCAGTTTTTCGACATAAGGTAAATTAGAATCAACGGACTGCTCCAAATCGTCACAAGAGGAGAGAAAAGCTGTTATTATCAATATTAGAACTATAAATGATTTTTTCATATTAGAACTCAAAACTTAATCCTAGTGTAGGAATGATTGGAAAAAGAGTAATTTGTTTTAATTGCTTTTTATAATCACCAGTTTGTGGGTCATACTCATTATTGATATACCAAGCAAAAGGGTTTCGTCTGTCATAGACATTATAGATATTAATAGAAAGTACCCAAGGCAGATTATATGCTTTGAACTTATACATGAAATTCAAATCCATTCTATGGTAAGCTGGTAATCGTACACCGTTCCTATCAGAAAACTGATATTTATCATTGTAATAATCATAATCTTCGCGCCAATAGTAAGTAGAAGTAGGCATAGTAAATGCCTGACCAGTACCATACACCCATGCCAAACCAAGCTCCCAAACATCACTGAACTCATAGTTCAAAGTCACCGATATATCATGTCTTCGATCGTAACGAGGATAAAACTCTTTACCATTGTTCAAGTCATCAAATTGTCTTTTAGTCCACGCTAATGTATAGCCTACCCAACCGGTAAAATTACCAATCTTCTTATTCAAAAACAGCTCAATACCATAAGCACGTCCTTCTCCCCTAGTGAATTGTTCTTCGAGTGGAATACCTAGAGTAAATTCAGCATCATCTCTATACTCAAGCAGATTATCCATCTTTTTGTAATATCCTTCTAAAGAGATAAGATATGTATCGTCTATTATATTCATTTCGGCACCTAATACCCCTTGGTAAGAGCGGCTTGGCAAAATATTTTCTGTAGAAGGAAACCAAAGGTCTGTAGGCAAACTAATATTATTCCTTACGACCAGATGTATGTACTGATTTGCAACTGCGAATGCTCCCTTTAGCCTTACTCCTTCACCTGTCAGATAGGTAGCTGAAAGCCTAGGCTCTATGTCCAAATAGTTCCCTTGTTGGAAATAATAACCCCTCAAACCATAGTTTACATCTAGTCTATCAGTCGCTTTCCATTCATCTTGAGCATAGAGAGCTATATCGAATGTATTAATATTCCCTTCACCTAAAAAATCTGCTTCATTTATATTAGATTCATTAAAATTAGCTTTTGCGTTGAAATTGTGCCAGGTTATATCTGCACCAGTTTTAATAATGTGATCGTCATAGGCCAAATATTGTGCATCACCTTTGAGTACAATGTCTCTAATCCTAGAACCAGTATTAAATATAACATCTTCTTCGCCAATATTCGAATCGAATATATAATCGGTATAAACAAGAGAGAAATTAGTAAACAATTCAGGGTTAACTATATGCATCCATCTCATATTAGCTGTGCTATTCCCCCAGTTAACACTTATATCATCATTATCGTTTTCGTTTACACCGAATACGTCTCTAGCGAAGTAACCACTAACATAGAGTACATCATTATCAGAAAGTTTATAGTTTGCCTTAGCATTGAAATCATAGAAATAGTAAGTAGGAGCATCATTAGTAATCAAGCCAAGCAATAAATCAAAATAGAAGCGTCGCCCAGAAATCATAAACGAAGAATTTTCATTAATCGGACCTTCAACTGTAAGCTTAGAGCTGATAAGCGATATACCTGCCTTACCTCCAACTTTGTCTTTCCTACCTTCTTTCATTGTCAAGTCAAGTACGCTAGATAGTCGCCCACCATATTCTGCAGGAAATGCCCCTTTTATCATTCGGATATCTTTGATTGCGTCATTGTTGAATGAGCTGATGAAACCAGCAAGATGCGATGGATTATAGACAGTAACTCCGTCAAGTAATATCAAATTCTGATCGGGTGAACCTCCACGAACATACAATCCACTAGATAATTCGGAACCGGCAGCTATACCCGGGAGCAGTTGTAAAGTTCTAAATATATCGACTTCACCACCGAAGGCAGGCATTTTGGAAACGAATGAAGGACTAATAGATATAGAGCTTATGGAACTAGTAGGACTCGACTCTCTGTCAGCAGTAACAGTTAACTCTTGTGTCATTACTGATACTGATTCTAGCTGGATATTTTGTCTTAAATCATCATTCGCAACGGTCAACTTAGTTAGCTTTATTTTATATCCAACAGAGGAAACAGCGAGGTAATATGTACCACTAGATATATTTGGCAAAGAGTAGAATCCGAACTTATTACTATATGCCCCTTTTACGAAATTGTCTTTGTTGATTACAGAGTCGTTGTACAATGCAACTGTAGCAGAAATTATCGCTTCTTTGCTAGTATCGTCATTAACTATACCCGAAATAGAGTATTTTTCCTCAGATAGAACCGAAAACGGGAGTACCCATATAATGAGAAGTAATATATATTTCATTAATAAGTCTTAAAATTTTAGTTGAAACTAATTACAATTACGAATATTTGCAAGTGGAAGTTAAGGTGTCATTAATATTTTTTTCTTTAGTTTGAAACTAGTGAAAAAGAAAGAATCTATAATAAAATACTATAAAAAGCAGTCGGGTTTTTACGATATAACTCGACCACTATTTCTGTTTGGTCGCAGTGTAATAGTAAAGTGGATAGCAGAAACCAATCCTAAAGGTCTTTTATTAGAAGTTGGATGTGGTACTGGGCATTTGCTTAAATCACTTGCTAGGAATACTGATTGCGTTCTAACTGGTATTGATCTATCTCCAGATATGCTTGAAATAGCAAAGCGCAAATTATATTCCTTAATAGAACTGTATCAAACAGATTTAGCTGATTTTAATCCAAATGAAAAATATGATGCCATAATTTTCAGTTATGTTTTCACTTTAGAATTAGATAAGAGAAAAGAGCAAATCATTAAAGCTAAGCAACTACTAAAACCCAATGGTAGAATATACGTCCTTGATTTTCACAGATATGGTTCGACTTTTTATAAGCGATATATGAATTGGCACGGAATAGAGATGAGTGTAGAACTTTTGCAACTATTAGAGAGTGAATTCAAAACAGAGAGGAAAATTACCAAAAAAGCATACTTCGGTATTTGGGAATATTTTTTATACGAAGGTGTAAATGAAAAGTATAAATAGTAAAATACAAGAACTAAGTAGTGTAGAAAAAACTATGCTAATTCCTCTATGGGCCAGAGCAGAAGAGTCTAGGAATGGTGGTTTGTTAAATGACGAACTTTCTTGTCAGATTATAAATGAGATTGATACTTCAATATACGAATTTGATCAGATGAGCAAATTTGTAAAAAATTATCTACTCACAGCTATAGCCAACAGGACTCTGCTAATAGATGATTTTTTGGATAATGTAGTAAACGAAGAAACTGTAATTTATAATTTTGGATGTGGGCTAGACACAAGATTTAATAGATTTGTTGGAAAGGTAAAGGTATGGAACGATATTGATATGCCCAAAGTAATTGATCTTAGAATGTCATTTACAATGGAAAGTGCAGACTATAAAATGCATGCAATAAATGCTTTGTCAGACAATCTGATGGAGGGAATAAATCTATCTAGTAACTGTGTTTTAATCTGTGAAGGAATACTAATGTATTTTACTGAAATAGAGGTTAAAAATTTTCTTAAAAAGGTGATTGACTCTACTCAGTCAGGTAATATGATATTGGAAACTCTAGGGAGCTGGACAAAGTTAAAAGTAAACCCTGTAATAAAAGGTATTGGAGAAAAGAGCAGATATACTTGGTCTTTGAATAATACGCAAGATTGCCGTAAATTGGATACTCGATTGAAAATGATAAACTCCAAAACTATTTTTGATTTGAATAAGGAGCGATGGGGATTAATGGGTAGATTGATGAATTCAGATTTTTTAAACAAAAGAATTAGTAGTAAAATAACATTATATAGGTATTGATGCCAATAATCAGATTAATATTAGTAGCACTAACGACCATTTATTTCACAATCAAGGAATTATGGATGTTGACATTTAGTTCTCGTATAGATACAAGGATGTATGTTGGTTGGAGTCGTGCTTTGAATAAGATAATAGGAATCGAAATTGATATAGATGGTATAGAGAATATAAAACCCGATAAAAGTTATATATTCGTATGCAATCATAGTAGCTTGCTAGATATCCCTGTGTTACTAGGTACTTTACCCGGTGATGTAAGGATAATATACAAACGGGAATTAGAGAAAATCCCAATATTTGGTTATGGATTGAAACGTTCTAACCTGATTAGTATAGACCGAACTGACCCACGCAAAGCGATGAAGAGCTTGGACGAGGCGATAGAGAAAATCCAATCAGGAGCTTCGGTTATTATCTTCCCAGAAGGTACCCGTGATGCTGGTGCTGAGGTAAGTGAATTCAAGCGAGGTGGATTTCTAATAGCTGAAAAAGCACAAACACCTATTATCCCAATTGCTGTATGTGGTACATACGAATTATTACCATCAGGTAAGTTGATGTTAAAACCTGGAAAAGTGAAAATATCCATAATGCCAGAAATAGACGTTAAGGCAATGGATAGAAATGAGTTGAAGGGTTTAAAAGCACTTGTCCGAGAAAAAATAGTTGTTGAATTAGCAGAAATGTGTAAATAAATTTTGTTTTTTAGCAAATAAGCAATATTTTTGTAGTCTTGAAAAAGATAACTGGTCGAATAGCTCAGTTGGTAGAGCAAAGGACTGAAAATCCTTGTGTCGGGGGTTCAAATCCCTCTTCGACCACCATTGAAAAAGCCCTTGAACCCTATGGTTTAAGGGCTTTTTACGTTACAGCTACTTTTTATTGATTTTCTTGTTTTATTCTATTTTGCTCTATATTGTTCTACTTTTTTTCAAAATAGGTTCTCATTGGGTACTCAAAGTTATCGATTTAGTTTCTTCAATGATTCTTCAATCCTATTGTTATCTTGCTTACGATAAGCTTTCATAGTCACTTCAATTGAACTGTGTCTCATTATATCTTTTATTACGTCTATAGGAACTTCATTTGCAAATAACTCTGTAGCTAACAACCTCCTAAATCCATGAGTAGAACGTCCTTTTTGTTTGAAACCTAATTCTTTTTCTATTCTAGATATTTTTCTTGTTATACTTGACTTGCTTTTAGGGGAATAAGGGATTACTTTGTTTTTATAATCACTTCGCTGTTCTTCTAATTCTTTCAATCGGAGTAGCACCTGTTCAACTTTATCAGATATAGGTATCGTTTGAGATTGGTCTCTTCTAATCTTATTACGAAATGTTATAGTTTTTTGCTTTAGATCCACATTAAATGGGTCAATTCCAAAATAAGCATTTAACCATTCATTTAATCTCCCTCCAGTAAGATAGAAAAGGCGTAAGAGCAAATACAATACTTCATCCGTCTGTTTAGCCCTATTAATGATTCTATTGGCTTCATCCGTTGTATATGGAGTAATTTCTTTCTGCTGAGTCTTTTTCTTAAATCTCTTATAAAAATTCACTTCAGGGATTTCATTATTCTCAGCGAGATAATTTATGAAAACTTGCAACTGTCGCAAATGTTTATTGATTGTGTTACTTTTATGTTGCGTACTAGCGAGGTAGTCTTCTATATCTTCTTGTATTTTATAAATTCGTTTTTCTCGGTCTCTTTCATAAATTATTCTAAAGTCATCTGGTTTATAATCTCCATTGATTATTAGCTCAAATGAAAATTCATATTCATATAATGTATTCTCTGAAAGATTTTTCTTTAACATATCTTCCTTGAAATATATAAATTGTCTCTGTATGGTTGTTCTTTCAGAAGGTAAATTGTAATCAATCTGATTTTTTTTTATTAAATGTTCTTTATATAGATGTTCTAAAATATTCTCAACAACTTTTAAATTCTTTCTTGAATATGAAAGTCCACTTGCTACCCATTTTCTTTGTTTAAAAGGTCTGTAAGATATATACTCATTGCCTGCTTTTGTTTTTTTTACAAGTATACTACCTGGTATTTTTGTTTTTACTGCGAAGGACATTGTTTATTTTGATTAAATATTATTCAAAAAATTTGACTACATTATCTAGTATGTTTGATTAGACTTTATAAAATTGTGAATTATAATATTCAAACTTTTTATTTCATAATATCTCTAACACTACATTATAAGAGGTGTTTATTTTTAGTTAATTTTTGTACTACTAAAAATACGACATTTATAAGTAATAAGTTATAGATAAATTCAATTTTAATTTTCATCATTTTTAAGTTTCCTATAATTAGCTATTTCCTCTTTTGTGATATAAATCGTTTGGACAGAGTTTAGTTTACACTCTCTTATTCTATGCAATAATCACGAATAATAGCCAATTAGCATACGAATGAGAACTCAAATACACTGTTAGTAATGCTTATTTGCCATTATGTTATTGTATAAACAATGCTTAAGAATTGTATTTGTTCGGATAAAATTGGATTATATTGTTTTTAATTGGATTGAATCGTAATATATCGTCGTAACGTAGTTCAAACTATTAACTGACGATAAAACCAAAAAAATGGATGAATATTTACTTATGACAGGCCGCTTCTAAATGAGATAAAACGAAAATAGATGAAGGACTAACGATTTAATAACTTGCTAAAGGAGTTTATAGGTTAGTTTGAGGAAAACCAAATGCTGTTGGATTAAGTAACAGCTAAGATGATCGAATTTTAGAAGTATTTCTGACAAGACAATAATAATTTCATAAGATTATTTCATTACATTCGGAGGATCACTACCCTACGCCCTCGTTAGCTCTTCAGCTATCATCGCAGCTTGCTTTAGAACAGTTTCTGTTGCTAGTTTCTGCATATCAGGTGGGTAGCCGAACTGTCTTAGGGTTCTTTTTATGATAACTTTTAGTTTAGCTCGTACACTTTCTTTTATTGTCCAATCTATTGACGCATTCGCTTTTACTCTTTCGGTTAATATAACTGCTAATTCTCGTAGTTTATCTTTCTGCATCAATTCTTTTGCACTATCATTGTCAGCTACTGCCGTATAGAAAGCATATTCGAAACTAGTTAAACCAAGCTCTTTCGCCTCGCTATCCATATTGACTATTTCTTTGCTGAGCTTTATCAACTCATCCATAACCTCAGCCGCTGTTATTATCTTATTATGATACCTCTTGATGGAATCCTCAAGCATTTCCATCAACGATTTACTTTGAACTAGGTTAGTTCTTGCTCTTGATCTTATCTCATCATTTAATAGTTTCTTCAGTACTTCCAATGCAATATTCTTATGCTCCATGCCTTTCAGTTCTAATAAGAACTCATCCGAAAGGATTGATATATCTGGCTTCTTTATACCTGCTGCATCGAATACATCTATTACCTGTTCCGATACTAATGCTTGGTCTATGACTTGTCTGATTGTAGTTTCTATATCTTCATCTGATATACCACCACCTGGGCCAGCAAATTTCACTAATCTAGCTTTGACTGCTTGGAAGAAAGAGACTTCTTCCTTTACGTCCATAGCTTGCTCATGTGGGATTGCAATAGCGAATGCCTTTGATAGTGCTGTCACTTCATCTATATAGCGTTTCCTGCCGTCTTCTTGTCCTAATATGTGTTCTTCTGCTGCTAGGATTAATGATAACTTTCTAGATGTGTTTGCTCCGAAGAAATCTTCATAAGCAAATCCATGATACATATTAGCGACTACCTCAAGCTTTTCTAACATCAAATCAACGGCTTGCTCTTGTGCTATCGCTGGATCTCCTTTCCCACCTGCATCACTATAAAATGATAACGCTTTCTTCAAATCAGATGCTATACCCAAATAATCAACTACCAACCCACCAGGTTTATCTTTGTATACTCGGTTTACTCTTGCTATTGCCTGCATTAAGTTATGACCTTTCATTGGCTTGTCTATGTACAAAGTATGCATAGACGGAGCGTCGAATCCTGTTAACCACATATCCCTAACTATTACTATCTTCAGCTCATCATCAGGGTCTTTCATCCTATCAGCTAGTAGCTTTCTTTGACTTTTCGTTGTGCTATGTTTGGACATCTTAGCTCCATCAGCACTGGTAGATGTCATTATAACCTTGATAACACCTTTGTCAATATCTTCAGAGTGCCATTCGGGTCTAACCTTGATTATCTCGTGATATAGATCAGCAGCGATTCTTCTTGACATAGAAACTATCATAGCTTTACCTTGGAATACTTTCTGTCGCTCTTCGAAGTGAGTTACTATATCATTTGCTATGTTCTTTACTCTATTCTCACTTCCTATCAGAGCTTCTAATTGCGTCCACTTGGCTTTAGCTTTCTGAGTTTCCGATAGTTCTTCTCGGTCTAATTCCTCATCCAATTGCTCGACTAATTTTTTACCTTCTTCACTTAACTCTACTTTGGCTAATCGGCTTTCATAATATATACGAACAGTTGCACCGTCTTCTACGGCTTGGGCTATGTCATATACATCTATGTAATTCCCAAAAACTGCTGGGGTATTAGTATCACTATTTTCTATTGGCGTTCCTGTAAAACCAAGATATGTCGCATTCGGTAAGGCATCACGCATATATTTAGCAAAACCATAGACTGTTCTATTACCTATCACATCTCCGCTCGAACTCAATACATCCTTCGTTTTTGCTTTGAATCCGTACTGAGTCCTATGCGCCTCATCGGCTATTACTATTATATTCTCACGTTCAGAAAGGGTTTCATATATATTCCCTTCTAGTGGTTGGAATTTCTGTATAGTCGAAAACACTACTCCACCTGATGCTACTTTCAGCAAGTCTTTCAGGTGCTCTCTACTTTCTACTTGCTTCGGTTCTTGCCTTAGCAACTGAGTAGATGAAGCGAAAGTATCAAACAACTGATCATCCAAATCATTTCTATCTGTGATGACTAATATCGTTGGGTTGTTGAGTGCTAGTACTATCTTGCCAGTGAAAAATACCATTGATAATGATTTGCCACTACCTTGTGTGTGCCATACTACTCCACCTTTTCTGTCGCCTGTTGGTTGGCTTTTCACTCCTGACAAGCCGTAACTCTCGGGTGATTCGGCTACTTTACCGATTGTTTTTTTTGAACTAGCATTGTGACCTGATGCCCTAATAGCAGATTCCACAGCTCTATTAACTGCGAAGTACTGATGATAAGCTGCTAATTTCTTGACTGTTGTTATACTCACTATTCCAGTTTTCAAATCCTCTTTTTTCGATTTTTCGAATACTATAAAATGGCGAATCAAATCGAGTATCGTCTTCTTATTCAACATTCCTGTTATCAGTGTCTCTAGCTCACCAACCAAATGTGATGCTTCTTCAATTCCGTCCGATGTTTTCCAAGCCATGAACCGAGTAAAGCCAGCTGATAGCGAACCCGCCTTAGCTTCCAACCCATCGGAGATAATCATAAATCCATTATAGTTGAACAAACTAGGGATAGTTGCTTTGTAGGTTTCCAATTGTTTGAATGCCGATTTGGTAGTCGTACTCTCATCGGCTGCGTTTTTTAGCTCGATGACAACTAGCGGAATACCATTGATGAATAATATAATATCGGGGCGTTTGTTGTTACTATTTTCTATGACTGTGAACTGATTGGCAACTACGAATTCGTTGTTCTCGGGGTTGTCGAAATCTATGAGCCAAACCAAATCACCTCTCTGCTGACCATCTTTCTGATAAGTTACATTGATTCCCTCTGTCAACATTCGGTGGAATATCTCATTGTTAGTCAATAGCTCGGGGGAGTTGATACGCTGCAATTCCTTGATTGCCTCTACCTGCGAATCATATGGAACGTTGGGGTTTATCTTGCTAACAGCATCACGCAAACGACCACCGAGCAATACATCATCGTAACTACTACGCTCGGGTCTTTCGCCATCGGGTGCTATATCAGGTGCGTAAACATAGTCGTAACCTAACTCTTGCAGCCGTTCTATCGCCAGTTCTTCTATACTATTTTCGGTGATTTTGGTCATTATTTATCAGTTTATTCAAAAGATTATAATTTGTAAATGTAATAATTATCTCAATTCAGTATGGAATTTAGCTTTTTCTTCTGAAAAATCAACATCTAATAATTCTTGTAACTCACCAAAGAACCATTTCCACCTATTTTCTATAGCTTCTTTAGTCCATTGACCTTTAAACTTTTCATTTTCGTAGTCATGAACAATCTGCTGTGTTATCAAAAAAGCCGTTATTTTTTCTTTCTTTGCATTATATTTTCCCTTACCTTTATAAACTTCCATTTTGACATTAAACGGATTATTACTTGCTTCAATATTTTTAGCCCCACTTAGTAAAGTTAAATTTCCAACTGAGTTTAACCATTTAACTGATTCTTCAATTGTGATATGATTCCACTCTTTGAATCTTTCAAATTTCACAGGAAGAATGTGCTCTAAATGTACATCTTTGTTAAGTGGAATAAATGACAGTTTACTGTCGTCAGTAACATTATATTCCATCAATAAAAGCAATGGCTTTATCCAAGGTTCAGAAGCAACTTGTTCAGAAGTTAAGTATCTTTTTACTAATTCAATTATTTTATCTGAGTCTAATTTTGTGTTAAGCTCCGTTTCGATAAACTCTATGTCTTGTTTATCTTTAATCCATTTTATTATATTGAAAGAAGTTTGTTTAATTTGAGATAATGTCTTACCTGCAATCCAATATAGATAGTAAAATCTACGTAATAATATCTTTAACTCTTGATAGTAAGCGTAATCTGTATGAATAGCTGTCAAAATAATAGACTTCCAATACATATTCCATCTTATATATTGAAATGAATATAGAACTTTGTCATCCATTTCGTAAATTTCTTTATAATAATTCAATGCAAAATCTTTCAAATCTGCAATTATATTAGTGGGGTTTTCGCCTTTAAATTTCTTTTGTAGTTCATCAAATAATGACTTTTTAGGGTTAGCACCAAGTAGATAGTACTCGTACATTATAAATAGTTCGTTGAGGTTTATATCACTAGTCTTAATCGTTTGTTCCATTTCTCTCCAATCAGATATGAAACTCTCTTCTTGTATTTTAGAAAATTCAGGGTCTTCGGAATTTGTATCATATAACTTCTGTAATAAGAAACTTTTTAATAAATCTGCCGCCGTTAAATCCATACCTCTATCATTTAGAACTTGGAATAATTTTATAGCAAACTCTCTATTAGAACAATCTATTCTAATTATTTGAACTTTATTGAATAAATAGTTAACTAATTTCTCTACTCCTTCATTTCCAAGTTTTTCTAACTTCTCTCTAAATATACAAGCTGTATTAATAAATTTATATTTTGGTTCTTCATCAGTACGAATCAAATATTTATAGGGCTTAGTTAAAGTTAAAGTGTTACCTTTCTGTACTTCATTTTCGAAATCACTTCTATGTTGTGCATGTGTATATAATTTTAACCTTTGCAATGAACCAAAATCAGCAATTGAAAAGTTTATTACTTCTGGTCTAATTGCATTTTCATCTTCAGATGTTTTATTTAAATTGGGGAACATATCCCTAATTACGCAAAGTAGAATTGTTAGTGTAGTAAGTCTCTGTTGACCATCAACTACATCTAGGTATGATGAGTTCTCATTGTCTCTTGGTTTCGCCGTTATTATCGATCCTAAGAAATAGTTCTCTTCTCCATTCTCATATGATTCGTATATATCATCCCATAACCTTTCTATTTGTTCATCTTCCCATTTATATGGTCTTTGATACTGAGGTATTTTATATTTCGAATCAGCGTTCGTAAATAATTCTTTGATTGTTAAACTCTTAGGTTTAAATGCTTCTTGACTCATAGTTTTCTCCTTTTATTCTACTATCTTTTTTAAGAATACTAATAATTCTTGTTCAATTATTTCTTCCCACTCTTCTTTTGTAGTTTGATTAAATACTAATAAATTATTTTTCTCTTTAATTCCTTTTAATTCTTTTTCTCTAACAATTTCTTTTATTGAGTGTTTTACGTTCTCATCATCTTTAAAAAAATTAAATGTATTTTCTTCTAAATTATAAACTCTTTCAATAGCACGAGGGTGATAATAATTTTCAATACAGCTTTTATTAAGCATATATCCAAGACCATTATCTTTCGAAGAAAACTCAATAACTCTTTCATTCTGCTTAATTTCAGAGCCATTATTTTTATCCTTATCACTATCAATTATTAAGTATAATTCTCGACCGCAATTATCAAAATGATCAATGTTTATAAAACTTTCTATGTCAGCACCACCACCAAAGGGCAAAACTAGTATTTTTTCGTTATCGAGTAAGTTTCTATTCAGCACCTTTTCGCAAATGATATCATAAAACTTTGCATCGTTTTTGCTTTCAACGAAAATAACTTTCTCATGATGGTCTCTTAAATTATATGACGGTTTAATTCCTAACTCATCAACAATACGTAAAATGAATTTTTTCTTATTATTTTCTTTACCACATTCATAAACTGATTGAAACAACCTTTTACATAAAATTACAGACCGATAGTCCGTTGAACCAGCAAAAACAGGTGAATGGGTAGTAAGAATGATTTGATTGTCAACTGATAAATCTTTAAGAGAGCTTAGTAAATCTTCTTGAGCAGATGGATGTAAAAATGTTTCCGGTTCTTCAATTAGAAAAATAACATTACTTCCTTTATTCTTTTCAGCTAAATATCTGAACCTTGCCACCATGAATAATCTTCTATAACCTGTACCTTTATGGCTCATAGGTATTGGTTTTAAATCACCAGAAAATTGAAAATTTACATCAACACTTTTAATTGCGTCTTTCCATATTATATTTGGAGTTATTTCAACTTTTTCGATTGAAGCTGTATAATCTTTCATATAGTTCTTTATTGATTCAGCCTCAAAGTTCATTTCGGATTGAATTTCTTTCTCTATTTGTTTTAGTCTTTTCTCATCAGTATCAGTTTCTCGATTAAAGTAATCTTGTATTTCTGTTACGGAATTGGTTTTAAAACTAGTATCTGCTTTTAAGCCATAATCTGAAACAAACAACTCCACATCTGGCAGTATACTTGATATTTTAAATTCATCTTGGATTACTCTTTCTATAGTTTTCTTACCTTCATTAGAACAATATTCTTTGATATATTTAATTTTCTCAATTTTTGAATTTCTACCTTTCCCTTCAACTGGTATATCAATTTCATACTTCTGTAGTATATCATTTAACTCCTCATCTTTTTTACTATAAATTGATGAAAATTCTTCATCTTCATAATCTTTAACTAGAATGTTCTCTTCTTGAAAAGTCTTGCCAATTTTAGTGACTACTTTCTGGAATACTAAAACATTATTAAAAACAATATCATTTAGAAACTCATTTAAACCGTCATTCTTCTTTATTTTACTTTTAATCTTTGATTCCAATAACTCTATTAAATTATCATCTTCAAAACTACATTCAATTATAATTGGTTTATGTATATCATAAAAATCGGATTCAACTATTGGATATGACTTAGAATCCAAGAAAGTCGCAATTGCATTTAGAATAATTGATTTACCAGAGTCATTTTTACCGACGATAGATGAAAAGCTACTAAGCTCGACTTCCTGTAATTCATTTATCCCTCTGTAATTTTCAATACTTATTTTTTTTATTATCATGAACTTTCCTTCATTGTAACCCT
>JBFHKR010000039.1:0-20056 GCA_041595255.1 Chlorobiota bacterium | reverse complement strand
TGACAGCGATTTTCGGTTCAATTGATATTAGATTACCAGAGGATTGTAGGATAGAGTTAAAAGGAACTCCTATATTTGGGAGTATAGATGATAGATCTAAAGCTAACCCCATTTCCTCTAAGAAAGTAGTCCTAGATTGTACTTGTGTCTTCGGTGGAATTGATATAAGAAATTAATTGTAATTACTGATATTACAAGCGTTTAAGCCGAATTTTATAGATATTTTTGTCCTGTTTCTAGATACCCAATCGTAAATCGGATTTGCTATAAATACTATAACAGGGTTACTCAGTATATAACCAAGAGGTTTGTAAATACCTCGCATTCTCTTCATTGTTTCGAATACTCCCTTAGAACGGTTATATAGCTTACCATCTTTAGTTAAAAGGAATAGTGATTTTGAAGTTCTTTCTTCGTTCAATTCATTATGTAGATCTTTGAGATTTAATATTTGATATGGTTTAACATCTATTGAATTATCAATAGAATGCTTAAGTACAAACTCTGATGAATAAGTACAAATTCCACAATCTCCATCAAATATTAGTAAATCATTCATTTTATAGCACTATCCGCAATATCCCTACGATAATATTTATTTTCAAAGTGTATTCCTTCAGCTAAATTATAGGCATTCTCTTTTGCTTCTTTTAGAGTACTAGCAACTGCAGTAATTCCAAGTACCCTACCACCGTTATTTACTATCTTGTCATTTTCGACTTTAGTCCCCGCATGAAATATATACTTATCCTTTAATGTAGAATTATTCTGAAGCCCTTTGATTTCAAATCCTTTATTGAAATTCTCAGGATAGCCATCTGAAGCTAGTATTACTGTACAAGCAAATTTTTCATTCTTTAAACTTATACTGCTTTTTTCAATAGCTCCTTTAGATGCTGTAAAAAATAAGTTTGCTAAATCGCCATCGATAAGTGAGAGTACAGATTGTGTCTCAGGGTCACCAAACCGTACGTTGAACTCTATTACGTATGGCTCATTTTCAACTATCATTATACCAACGAAAAGACAACCAACAAAACTGTTTTTACGTGACTTCATTCCTAAAAGAACTTGTTTTACAATTTTTTGACTGACTTTTTTTATAATTTTATCATTCACAAATGGTGTTGGGCTAAAAGATCCCATTCCTCCAGTATTAAGGCCAAGATCACCATCTTTAGCTCTTTTATAGTCTTGTGAAGCTGGAAGTAAAACGAAATCACTACCGTCACAAATTGCAAATATAGATGCTTCAACTCCATCTAAAAATTGCTCAATAACAATCTTCTTACTTGCTTCGCCAAATTTCCCTTCAAAAAAATCTTCTACTATCTTCTTTGCTTCTTCTTTATTATCAGTGATATATACACCTTTGCCTCCAGCTAACCCATCAGCCTTTATTACTATCGGCATATCACTTTTATCAATATATCTACCACAGTCACTAATATCCTTAGCTTCAAATGTCTTGTATTTTGCAGTTGGTATATCGAATTCATCCATAAACTCTTTTGCAAATGATTTAGAAGATTCTAATTGAGATGCATATTTACTAGGACCAAAACAATTTATATTATTTTGTCGTAGTGTATCAGCTATTCCGTCTGCTAGAGGTTGCTCTGGTCCAATTACAACTAGACTTATACTTTTTTCCCTACAGAATTCTATTAAAGTTATTTCGTGATTTATATTGAAATTGACATTTTCTGCAACTTGTGCTATTCCTGGATTTCCGGGATTGCAATAGATTCTATTGTTTAAATTTGATTCTTGTAATTTTAAAGCAAGTGCATGTTCACGACCACCACTTCCAATTAATAATATGTTCATTTTTTCTTTTACTTTTATTTGTAATTTTTTAGATTAGAATTTAAAGATTTTATTTCACTTTGAATAATGAAAATTATGGAATTAAAATTATTAATCTAGTGTGTTCTTGTTGAAAAGTAAATCAATTATAGAAGCTATAAACTTAGAGTTACTGACTATAATTTATTAAGTTAGTATAGAAAAAAATGTATAAAATAATGGTAATTAAATGGCTAAAAATGAGAAATCTGCTAAAATTGGAGCAGAAGTAAATCCAGATAAACTAAAAGCAGTGAATCTTGCAATGGATCAAATAGAACGACAACATGGAAAAGGTTCTATAATGAGATTAAGTGATCAACAAGTAGTTGATGTAGAGGTAATACCAACTGGATGTATTTCTTTAGATGCCGCTATTGGAGTTGGTGGAATACCTAGAGGTAGGATAATTGAAATATTTGGACCAGAATCTTCTGGTAAAACAACTGTATGTTTACATGTGATTGCTGAGGCACAAAAGAAGGGAGGTTTGGCTGCATTCGTAGATACTGAACACGCATTAGATATAAACTATGCTCAAAGATTAGGAATAGATCTAAATAACTTACTACTTTCTCAACCCGAGTTCGGTGAGCAAGCCTTAGAAATAGTTGAGACGCTAGTTAGAAGTGGTGGTATAGATGTAGTGGTAGTAGATTCTGTCGCGGCTTTAACTCCTAGAGTTGAAATAGAAGGTGATATGGGGGATGCACAAATGGGATCTCAGGCACGTTTGATGTCACAAGCTATGAGAAAACTTAATGCCGCAATTGGTAAATCTAAAACAACTGTGATTTTCACTAATCAATTGAGAAGTAAAATTGGTGTAATCTATGGTAACCCAGAAACTACTACTGGTGGTAATGCTCTTAAATTTTATGCTTCAGTTAGATTAGATATTAGAAGAAAAGAAGTTCTTAAAGATGGTGCTGATATAATAGGGAATAGAGTAAGAGTTAAAGTTCTTAAAAATAAAGTAGCTCCCCCATTCAAAGAAACTGAATTTGATATTATGTATAATGAAGGTATATCGAAGGTTGGTGATTTGGTTGATGTAGCCACTGAACATGGAATTGTAAACAAATCTGGTTCTTGGTATACTTTTAATGAGGAAAGAGTTCAAGGAAGAGATGCACTTAAGAAACTAATAAGTGATGATGAATCTCTATTCGAAGCTCTTAAGAAAAGCGTTCTTGAAGTGATTAGCCCTAAAAAGAAGAAAGAAGATAAAGTTGAAGAAAAAAAATAGAAAATGCACAGAGTTTACTCAATTAAGAAAAAAAAATACTCGAAAAAGTATTTCGTAAACTTTGTTGATTTTACTCATGATTCTATTGAACTGAGTCTTGATGTTATTATGAAATATGGAATAACTAAAGACTCAGTAATAGAAGATGATATAATAAATCAATCAACAAATGAACAATCCTTAAAAGATGCAAAAAATATAGCCTATAATTTTGTTTCCTACAAGCCTAGAAGTGAATTCGAAGTTAGAGAGAAATTAAGGACTAAAGATTATAACATAGAAATTATTGACAAGGCTATTTTGTTCTTATACGAATTCAATCTTCTAAATGATGAAAAATTTACTCAAAATTATATAGAGACATATTTAAAAAATAAGCCATCAGGCAAATATAAACTATTACATGAATTGAGTAAAAAAGGGATTGAGGAGTCATTGATTAGTAAATCATTATCTGAGTTTTTTCCCAATGATAGTGCCTTTGAATTGGCTTTATTGGCAGCTGAAAAGCATCTGAAGAAAATAGCATACAAACCTAAAGAAAAGCAGAAAAAACTTATTTCTGATTTCCTAGCTAGGCGTGGATTCGATTGGGATACTATCTGCAAAGCAGTAAATAAACTATTATAAAAAAAGCCGGTAAGAACCGGCTTTTTTTAATATTGACATTTATTAATCTATTTCTTCATCCAGAAATGTTCTTGGAAAGTATCGCACTTTTCAACGTTCCAAGTTGTCTCGATAGTATTATAGCCATCTTTTTCTATTATAACTGTGTATTTCCCTTTACATAATTCCTTTGCTAAATACTCACCTTCTTTATTAGTCGCCTTTTTCTCGTAAATTACTTTACCATTTAGTTTTAAAGTAATCTTTGCTCCTTCTATAGCAGACTTTGTTTCGTTATCTTTAACAATGAACTTTAAAATAGCTTCACAACAATCAGTTATCGAACTTAGAGCTTTTTCGAAACTAATCTCTTTATTACAATCTAAATCAAAAGCAAATTCCATACCTTCATATCCTTCAGCAGATATTGATAAGCTGTAATCATTACTTTCGCAAAGTTCTTTGAACTCAACCAAACCATCAGTGTTAGTTTTTAATTCTTTTAATTTAGTTGAACCTTTCCAAAGTCTTACAGAAGCATTTTGAATTATGTTTCCTTTACTATCTCTGATTTTAACTCTTACGATTCCTTCACAACAATCAGTACTACTCTTTTCAAGTACTTGTTCAAGAGTTTTTTCTTGATCACAACCAACTTCTACTTGAACTTCTTTATTAGTATAACCTTCTTTCTTATAGACAATCGTATATTTACCCTCACATAAGCCGTCTATAGTTGCTTTGCCGTTTTCTATAACTGGGTCTTCTATTAATTTACCATCCTTATAAATATAAACCTTAGTTCCATTTAGTATGTTTCCATCTTTGTCTTTTGTTTTAAATATCAAAACACTATTACAACAATCGTCATCATTATTCATCCAGAAAGTCTCTTGAAAATCATCACATTTTTCGATATTCCAACTCGTTTCTATTCTTTCGTATCCATCTCTTTCTATAATAACAGTATACTTACCTTTACATAAACCATCTTCTATTACAATGCCTTCAGCATTTGTTGCTCTTTTTTCAAAAATTACTTTCCCATCTAATTTTAAAGTTATTTTAGCATCTTTGATAACAGATTTAGTCTTCGCATCTTTAACTATAAATTTCAATACTGCTTCACAACAATCTTCCTTAGAAGTAAGTGTTTTTTCAAATGATAATTCTTTATTACAATCTAAGTCAAATTCAAATTCAAGTTCTTCGTATCCGTCTGCAAAAATAGAAATACTGTATTCATCACTTTCACAAAGTTCTTTGAATTCTACATATCCGTTGGCATCTGTCTTTAGTTCAGTTAATTTTTTAGAGCCTTTCCAAAGTCTAACGGCTGCATTTTTAAGTACATTTCCATTTTCATCTTTGACAATTAATTTTACTTTCCCTTCACAACATTCAATTGATTTCTTTTCAAGAGTATGTTCTAATGTCTTTTCTTCATCACAACCTATTTCAACTTGAACTTCTTTATTCTCATAACCATCTCTTTTATAAACAATAGTGTATTTACCTTCACAAAGTCCATCTGCAGTAGCTTTACCGTTTTCTACAATTGGGTCTTCGATTACTTTACCATCTTTATAAATATATACTTTTGTACCATTTAATATTTCTCCATTTTCATCTTTTGGTTTGAAAATGAAAACACCATCACAGCAAGTATCTTCTTCTGATTGTGTACTTACCATTTTGAAGTTTAAAGATAAAGTTTCATCACAATTCTCAATTGATACTAATTCTTCTATTACCTTAAAACCATCAATTGCTAATCTAAATTCGTACTGTTCTAAACAAAGTCCATCAAACTTAACGCTCCCATTTTCATCTGATTTACCCTTTTTTAGAACTTTCATATCTTGACGAACTTTTACTTCAACATTCTTTAAAGCATTTCCATCCTCATCTTTTATAGACAATTCCACAGAACCACAACAGTCTTCTTTATCTTCAAGTGTAACTGTCCCATTTTCTTTATTTTCGATTTCTGAGTATTTAAGATTTAAAGTATTATAAAGAGGATGGGAAATTGAGAATATGATATTATCAGAAGGAACAGCAACGTTAAGGAATGAAATGTTACCATTTTCATCTGAAGTATCAGTGGCAATTATATTATTTTTATCAATTTCATAAATACTTACAATAGCATTTATGACAGGGTACGAATTATTATCAATTAAGCTAGTTGAGTAACTTATCTCCGTATCAGAAGGATTATTTGGTTGATCTTCTTTACAAGATATGAATAGTAGCACTGATAGTAATGATAGAGTAATAATACGTATCATTGATTTCATAACACCCTCAAAATTAGTTTTTAAAATATTATTTACAAATATACTAAATAACACATTAAAACTAATTTTGTCACATTTTAGTTAAAAGAAATTATATTTGTATCAATTATAGGCTTTTGAAGTTCTATTTCCATTGAATCTAATTTTGGTTTAGAGATTAGATTTCTTTCAGGGTAGAAAAATTCGAGTAAAAGTTCTTTTGCAATAGGAGCACAAACACGACCTCCCCACCCTGCATTCTCAACCATCACAGCCATCGCAATTTTGGGGTTTTCTTTTGGAGCAAAACATGTAAACCACCCATGATCTTTACCATGAGGATTTTGAGCTGTTGACGTCTTACCGCAGACATCTAATCCCTCAATACGAGCATTGCCAGCCGTTCCTCCACCAGAATTTACTACTTGCCACATCCCTTCTTTTACAATTTCAATAGTTTTTGGTGAGAGTTTTAAATCTCTTTTTTTATATTCAATATTTTGAAAAGATCTAGTAACGTTATTATATATTTTTTTGACTGCATGTGGTTGAACCAAAATACCACCATTAGCAATAGCTGCAATATAAGATGCCATTTGTACAGGAGTTACAAGTATTTCACCTTGTCCAATACCGAAATTCATTAACATCCAACCAGGTATTTTATTATCAAATCTTTTGTTCAAGCTAACTAAATCTTGAAAATTACCTTTTTTTTCACTTGGTAAATCAATTCCAGTTAGTTGTCCAAAGTTTAGAAGTCTTCCATAGTTAACAACTTTCTCAGCCCCCAATTTAAGTGACAATTGATAGAAAAATGCATTACATGATTTTTTTATTGCTGTTTTCACATCTATACTTCCATGATGTCCTAGGCATTTGAAAAATCTATTTCCATATTGATAACCACCACTACAATTAAAATGTGATGACTCAGTTATTATACCTTCTTCTAATCCTGCAAGTGCTATTAACATTTTCCATGATGATCCTGGGGGATATTCACTATTTACTGTTCTATCAAGAAAAGGTTTGTCGGGGTCAGTCATTAACGAATTATAATAACTTGATGAAATCTTGCCACTAAATTCTGTCAAATCAAATGTTGGAGAGCTTGCCATTGCTAAGATTTCACCAGTCGAAGGGTCAATAGCTACTATAGCTCCTCTTTTTCCTTCGAGTAATTTCTCAGCTTTAGCTTGTAAACTAGATTTTATACCCAAGTATAGATCAAACCCATTCTTAGATATTTTATCTTTTTTCCCATTTTCATATTGAAACACTTGTTGCCCAAATTTGTTGACTGCAACAAATTTGACACCTTCATTACCTTTTAAAAGCCCTTCATATTCCTTCTCTATCCCTTGCTTACCAATAGCATCTCCAGGTCTATAATACTGATAAGTTTCTAATTCTTTTGGAGATATCTCTTTAGTATATCCTAATAAATGAGCCATATATGCTTCGGACTGGTATAGTCTTTTCGATTCAATAATAACATCTATCCCTCTTAAATATTCGGAATATTCTTCTATGCCTGATATAGTTTCAATATCAACATCTCTTTGAAATTTGATTGGTAGAAAAGGGGAGAAGGCAATATACTTTTCTATAGCCTTACTAAGTTCAGTACTATCCATATCAATTAGAGAAACTAATAATGGGAATGATTCTTCTCTCCAAAGATTGGGAGTAAAGCTCAGCGCAAAAGAAGATTTATTATGGACAATTAGATTGCCATCTGTATCAAATATATTCCCTCTAAACGGTTCTTGTATAATCTGTTTAATTGCTTGTGCTTCACTAGCTTCTTTATAAAGTAACCCTTTGACAATCTGTAGATGAGCTAATTTTAATGTATACAAAGTACATACCAAGATGACAATTACCTTGAATACTCTGATTCTAGGTGTTGATATAAACTTTTCTGAATAATTGTTGTCCATTTGGTATTCTAATTTAAAACTTTGTTTTTGTAATTGACTTCAACATAATTTACCAAAAAGAAAAGTATTGCATTTATAATAAGTGTATCTCTAAATATAAATGTCATCGTGAACATTCCAGTAATAATTAATGTTATAACTGAAAGGAATACACCAATCATTAAAGCTTTATAAAATAAATCAATTTTTAATTTTATACTATAGAAAATTGATTTTACAAACATTACACCAAATAATCCGAAGAACATTAATGTAAGTGGAATACCTATTCGGAAGAAAAAATGCAGGAAACTATTATGAATTACTGATGAGTAACCCATCTTACCAGTTATTGGATTTCTAAAAGTAAAAACTGCCCCAAAACCGTTTCCAATAAATGGAGATTCTTTTATCCTCTCAATTACGACTTTCCACTCTTCGAATCGAGATATTGCGGAAATATCCTCAGTACCTTGAGAAGTTGATTCGAATCTAGATTCAAGTGCGAAAATAACAAATTTAAAAATATCACCAAAGAATATGGATGCTATAAGATAAGCTAAAACTATAGATATAACGAAATATGAGAAAAATCTTATTTTCTCTTTCAAGTTTAGTAGAAGAAAAATAGTTATTATATTAACAAAAGCGGCTGCCCAGAATATCCGTGCAAATGTAGAAGTTAATGCACCTAGAGTTAGTATCATTATCACGGTAAGAAGTATTCTATATTTCGTTTCTTTTTGATAGAAAATAAATATACAGCTAAAAGTAGTACCAATTACATACATATATGTGTTGTTTCTAATTGTAGAACCAGCTTCATACGCATAAGTGATATTGGATAGTATCTGTTTGTATATATAAAATTGCAATAAATCAGAAAACAATAATGTTATCGCGAATAAAATTAATAAAATTACGACTTCCTTATGTGAAGTAATATACTTTTTCATAGGAAAATATAGTAGCATAAGTGAAAGGAGTGAGAATTCTCTGATCCATTCGAAGAATACCGTTTTTTCTTGGATTACATTGATTAGTGTTAAAGTAGTTAGAACAAAAAAAGCTAAGAAAAACCATTCAGTTTTAGATTGGATTAATTTTTCTTTTTTTACCATTACTTGCCATATTATCCATAGATAAAGAAAAATATTAAGATAAATGGAAAATATGACATCTAATGCACTAACTCCTCCACCTGTAGTAGATGAAAATACTCCTGATATTAATACTACAGAGTAAATCCATAATTTGGGATTAAAAACAATAAGAGTTAAAAATAATAAGGAAAAGCCCATTATTAAATAAATAATAGGTGTACCAGTCTGCCCAATAGATATGTTTAGCATAAAAATTGAAACTAATCCAGCAAAAACAATAAACACAAGCTGAGGTAATGAAAAACTTGTCGGATTATATTTATTTAGTTCTAGACTAACAATTTTTGACATTTTATTATCTATTGATTTTCTTTGAATTTTCTTAATCTAAGTTTTACATTATTATACATGTTTAAAAATAAAACTAGAACAACAGATAATATGAATGAACCTGCAAAAGTACCTAGAACTATATATGAACGTTTAGGTCTATCTTTATTCTCTGCTGGAATAGCTTCATCTACAACAAATAAGTAATTATTATTGGTGACTAAGTCAAGTTTTGTCTTTTCTAAAGTTGGCATTAGATAGATTTTCATTTTCGAATGAGCTTCATACTCAGTGTATAATCTCATGTATTCCATACCAACTTTACTTACATCATTTAGTGAAAAATTCCCAATTAGCCCAGGTTCAGTTTTTGATTTTTGAAGTTTTTTTCTTGCTTCACTAACATAATCTTTAAGCATCTTGGTGTATGGATCATTTTCACCAAGCTTATTTTTTGTTATTTCGTATTCAGTCTCAGCCTTCATAACAGTCGCAGTCAATTCAGAAAGTGCCTCGCTATATACTGAAGCTTGATCTTCAGGTGAATAAATCTGATATTTCTTAGAGTAAATAGAAAGTGAATCTCCCAAAGATGCTATAATTTGATCAGTGTGAGCTAATCTTTGTTCTAAATATTTAATATTTGCAGATGCTTCATTTTGGTTCATAAGAACTGCTTTAGCATTTACAATATTTACATATTCATTAGCCATTTTAGCAGCTTTTTTGGGGTCAGCATCCCATACTGAAAACTCAATATTACCTTCTTTGTAATTTACTATTTCAACATTACTTCTAAATATTTTTCTTGCTAGTTCTTTACTATTATCTTTAACCTTATATGCTTTTATGAGATCGAATTTATTTACCATCGAATCTAATACAGTTCTACTTTCCATCAATACGGATAAATCGTAACTTTGTCCACCGCTACCACCTCCTGCTACTTTAGTTATCCCGAAATCTTTCAATTTAGATGATATACCACTTAGTGCACCACCCAATAGACCATCGGCTGAATTACTAGGTGGGACAACATTGACAGTTGATTTGTACTGTACATCCATGTTCATTGCGTAAAAAACAGAACCCACGGTTAAAACAAATGTGAATATGATTATAATCCATTTGTGTCTTATTAAAGTTGCTAAGACTTCTATACTTTCATTTTCTCTAATTATCATATATTGGGTATGTTAAATGTAATAATTCTAATTTATTTATTGTTTACGTATGGTGGTCTTTTGAAATCTTCTTCTATTAGATGTAATTCAGCATCTTCGAATAGTAAATCAGGTAATGTTATACTGGCTGGTAGATAACTATCTCCTCCAGTCAAATAAGGAGAAATAACAGATGGAGCTAAAAAGTTCATAGTGTATAATCTATCACTTGTACTAACTATATCCTTGAATAACAATACATTCATAGTTGGTATTACCATCCCACTAAATTTTTCTTTTTTACCGTCAGAGAAAACTTTATACCCATCCATAACATAATTCTTTTTACCAAAAGGGATTTCAATATTACCGTTAAGGATTCTGTAAAGAGATGTATATCTGATATTTGCATCCAGAATTTTAGTAACTATTATACCAAACTCTAATTCACGTTTTTTTACAAACTCCAATAGCTTTGATTCAAGTTTTTTGTTAGAAAGCTTATTATCCGAACTACTATTCTCCACAATTATATTACTAAACATAACAGAACCGCCTCTCTTATGAGCATTCGATTCCTTAATTCTTTTGGTAGGTACTCTGTCGGAAAGAAGCGTTTCTAAATATCCATTTTTTACTAATTCAACATTCTCAGATTTTAGCCCATCATCATCTATTTCGTATGCTCCTATTAAATCTACACCATTCATTTTCAATTCTTTAGGCTTGTCTGCAATACTTAAAAACTCGGGTAATACTCTACCGCCAACTTTCCTTTGGAACACTGCATCTTCATTTTCAGAAGAAAATCCACCGTCTGTCAAAGGTTCTCTTTGAGAAATAAGTTTTGGCAAAAATGATTGAGCAAATATTTGTCCTGCTGCTTGACCTGAGAAAATCATTGGACCTACATAAAAGTCATCAAGTTGAGAAATTTCTAATCTAGAAGAAATATTATCTGCAATTTGTTTCGCTGCATTTACTAAAGAGTCTTTAGTAGGTAAATCATTGGGGTTGAATGAATATATCGTATAGTGATCAAACACTGGCATACCTTCTTTGTTTTGACTTGCTGCTACAATTTCTAATCCTGTATAGTATGTATCTTTTATATACTCTACTCCTTCTGAATTAATATAGTAAATCCTTTGAGGTATAAACTCTATACTTGCACCAGAAGTATAGATTGAAGGATATTTATTAAATACAGATGATACAGATTCAATAATACCTTTATATTTATCTAAGCTGAATTCTGGTATTTCTTTTATATCACGTTGTTTTTCTATTTTATCTAGCTTTTTAAAATCTGGAATTGTATCCTTTCTCATTCTATTCTTTAAAATAGCTAGCTTTTTGGAATATAATTCAGCAGTTTGTTTATAAGCCGCATCTGTAGCTAACCAAAACTCTTTTCTTAAATAGTTAATACTTGGTTCGTAGCTAACAGAACGTTTTTTAAATCCTTCTTCATCATCACTACTACCAAAGAAACCTAATCCTACATCGAAAAAATTAGTATTGTCAAAACTATAGTCACCCACTCTTACTCCTACACTAATGTACGCCGATTTAGAGTTATTTGCTGCTTCTATGCTTCCCAATGAACCTCTAATACTTGAAGCATTATATTCGACATATTTGTACTCAATGAAATAAGGACTTTCTAATTCATTAATCTTTAATTCATTCATAGAGCGAGTTAGTTCACTTTTCATAGCAAATAGTATATCCTCATTTGGCTTTTCGAAAGAATTACTAGTGGATAGGGTAAAAGTAAATAATATTAATGTTACAATAAGTTTCATTTATTTTTCTATTTTTTAATTTTTATTAAATCAGATTTTTCTTCAATACTTCGACTATAACAGATAATTCTTCTGCTTTTTGTGTCCCTAATAGGAGCTCAAACCCGTCTTTCATTTTTATTCTTAATCCCATATTCTTACTTACATTTAGGCATAATCCACGACCTTTCATGGAAAATCTATAACCCCAACCACCATACTCCATAATTGGTTTGTATTTTTCAACTTCTATACTATAAACAGATTGAATTGGAATTTCTTTATATTCTCTAATAAAAGGCCAAAACTTATATTTTATAGATCTTTCATCTATTTTCGTTTCTAAACGAATTGAATAAAAGAACCATGATAAAAATATTGCAAACCCTATAACTAAAACAAAGCCAATGATTAATGCAATATCACTCATCGGTTTTTCTCCAAATTGTTCATTTAAGATAACTTGATTAAAAATCGCAATTCCAAATAAAACAATTGAACCTACTGTAATTAATCCTAGTAGTAACCAAAGTGCTTTCTGTCTAAATGTCTGTATTTCTTCAAATAGTATTCTTGACATAATATTAATCAGTTGTTACTTTTTTTGGTGCTTCTAATATAGGTGGTTTAGCTTGAGACTTTTTCTTCTTTTGTACTTCAATTTTAGATACTAATATGTCAGGGGAAGATGCCGAAACTGGAACTCCACCCGACTCAGCACCACAAATACCGTTGAATATTCCAATTCTTTCTGAAGTAGATAAAATATTACTAAACGTAGATAAAGGAGTCCCAATCAAATCTACACCTCTTACTAATTCATTAGGTCTTCCATCTGCAAATACTTTGTAAACAACTAAAGGTAATACATTAAATGCATTTGGAACAGTTCTACCAGTAAAGGTGAACCCTCCTTGAACTGTTTTGAAGTATAAACCAAATTCTTTATTTTGTTTTTTACATTCATCTCTTAGTAGTTCGAATAATTCCTGATCTTCAACTTTATTTGTACTTTCAACTATTAAATTTGATTGTCTAGAAACTGCATTATAGCCAGCTTGTTTACGACCATGCCCATTTGAGTGATCGAAACCTTCTATCGGAGATCTTGCCATTAGGAAACTTCTAAAAATTCCATTGTCAACTGAAACAACTTTTTCTGATTTTACACCTTGATCATCAAATTTATAGTATCCCGATAATTCTGTCCCATTACGTTCTTTGATTGTTGGATCAAATATTACATCAATAAAATCTGGTAAGATTGATTCTCCAACAGACTTTTTAAATGTTTGACTAGAAGAAGGGTCTTTTTCTCTATGACCCTCTACTCTATGGCCAAAAATTTCATGGAAAAAAACTCCAGATGCCTCTCCAGATAGTATGGCTGGACCTGAGTAAGTATCCATTAACGGTGCTTCCCTAAGTTCTTTTAATAGTGCAATTATATCTAGTATATCAGATTCAATTTTACCAAGAGGAGGTAGTGACTCAGGAGTAAAAGCAAAGTAAGACTCATACAAAGGTAAACTCATACCATCAGTGGCCTTTGTTTTTGCGTAGACAAAAACTCTAATTGAAGATTCGTCAAATTTAAGTTGACTTCCTTCAGTATTTACAAAATACTTTGTCTTATTTTCTAATTGAAATGATACAGAACCATCGTAAATCAATGGATCTGAATTAAATAAATTAGATAATTGCTTGACGTAACTTACCCATTTGTTTCTATCAATTTTAAGTTTATTAACGGATTCACTATAGTTAACAGGAGTTTCTTTTGAAAAATCAGCAGATTTATCTTCTTGTTCTACTTTTACTGCAGCATTTGATTTTGCTTTTTCGTATGTTTCAATAGCTTCTTTATAAACTTTATCAGTAGAATACCATATCTTTCTTTTAATAGCTAATGCATTATTATCAAGAGGTAAAAATTCAAAACCCGAACCTCCACCAAAGTTGAATGAACTCCCTCTAATTATATGAGTATTATCAAAGTTATAATTTCCAACCCTAAGATCTATATCTAGAATTCTTTGATTTACACTATCATTACTTATCAAATTACCAAAAGATGCATTAATCGATATTTTTTCGATGTCTGTTATATTATATGAGATATAATAAGGAGGATTAGCCTCTTTCTGCAATTCTTCGAAATTGCGTGTAAGTTCAGCTTTTGCTACATCTAATATAGATTCAGAATAACTATATTTAACTGATATAAATAAAAATATGATTGCTAGTTTATACATTTTCACCAAGGTATTTCTTTGATATTAATTTTAATGAACCATCGAATTCATATACATACGGTTTTCCGGTCGGAATGTTTATATCTGAAATATCTTCTTTACTCACACCTTCTATATGCATAGTTAATGCTCTCAAAGAATTACCATGAGCAGATATTAGAATGTTTTTTCCTTCCTTAAGTAAAGGTACTATTTCTTTTTCGTAATAGGGAAGGACTCGATCAAGTGTATCTTTAAGTGATTCTCCATTTGGTGGAGCAACATCAAAACTTCTTCTCCAAATATGTAGTTGCTCTGCACCTACTTTCTCTCCTATTTCGGCCTTATTTAATCCTTGTAAATCACCATAATGACGTTCGTTCAATGCTTCATTTGAAATCATTTCAACTTTGTCAAACCCGGCAATTTCAGAAATTATTTCAGCTGTTTTAATAGCTCTTTTTAAATTTGAAGTAAAGATTTTATCAAATTTATAACTTCTTAATAATTCACCTGCTTCTTTAGCTTCATTTATACCAAGTTCTGATAGTTCAATATCAACCCATCCTGTGAACCTATTTTCTTTATTCCATTGAGATTGACCATGTCTAACGCAAACTAATTCTGACATTTTAATTCCTATTTATTTCAATTTATTAATTAATTCTTTTGGTGCTTGAACAAGTTCAATAAGAACGCCTTCACCTGAAATTGGTGACTGCTCATTACCTTTGGGATGTATAAAACAAACATTATAACCTGAAGCACCTTTTCTGATGCCACCTGGAGTAAATCTAACTCCACTTAATTCTAAACTATTATAAGCAGCTTCTAAATCATCAACCCATAAGCCAATATGATTCAAAGAAGGGGAATGAACTGCTGGTTTTTTATTTATATCAAGCGGTTGCATAATATCTACTTCAACTTCTGCGATTCCTTTACCAATTCTTAGAATATCTTCAATCACATTCTCTGATTCACTTCTATATTCACTAATCTTTGGTAAACCAAAAAGTGATTGCCATAAATAAGAATGTTTTGATTTATCTTCGGAGCCTATTGCTATTTGCTGTAATCCCAAAATATTAAATTCTCTAGTTGATTTATTTAAATTTTCTTCTGCTAATTTCAAATCATCTATAGAATTAATACCTTGTATCTCATCTATATTCGAAGTAGGATAAGCCATTACTTTGTATCCGTCATTTTTGATGATTTCTACTATATCTGTCAAGTAATATTCGCCTTGTGCATTACTATTGTTTATTCTTTCCAAAGCAGAAAAAAGTAATTCAGACTTTACAATATAGGTTCCACTATTAATTTCGTTTACAGATTTTTCAATCTCGTTAGCATCTTTTTGTTCAACTATTCGGACAAAATTATTATTATCATCTCTTATTATTCTACCGTATCCAGTAGGGTTAGGAGCAATAGCTGAAAGAACAGTTAACGAAGAATTATTATCATTATGGTACTTAATAAACGAATTTAGAGTCTCCAATGTAATGAGAGGTACATCACCACATAGAATCATAACATCCGAATTAGATTCGATTAATTCACTTCGAGTTTGATCTACAGCATGGCCAGTTCCTAATTGAGGCTCTTGTAATACTGTCTTTATATTAGAAAAACTATTTTGAGATAAGAATTTATTTACTTTTTCTTTTTCATGACCTAAAATTACAACTGTTTTAGAAGATTTCAATTGTTCAATTGTTTCTAATACGTAACCTAGAAGAGGCTTGTTATTCATAGGTACAAGGACTTTAGGTAAATCAGGTACATTCATTCTTGTACCTTTACCAGCTGCTAAAATTGCTACTGTGAGTTTCATTTAAAAATATTTTATATTTTTGAGTTATTAAGTTTAGTAAAATACAGTTTTAAAAATTGAACTCAAAGATAAGTGGGAAATTGAGATGAAAAATACTATAATTGTTTTAATAATACTTTTATTAACTAATTACTCTTATTCAAAAGAAGAATTTAAATTAGTAAAAGAAATTGATTTGAAAAGTCTAAATACCTCTAACAAAAATAAAATGACTATAGAATTCAAATCAGGTAAAAAACTTGTTTCTAAAAGTAAAGCAATTGATATAAATGAAATAATTGAAATTTGTAATGATTGTTTCGCTGAAATAGAAGATACAAAAGGTAGATATTATTACTTAAGCAATAATGATTTGAATAAACAGATTAATAATCAGCAAGCACTATTATTATTTGATGATGAGTTTTCAAGTCTTGGTGATACCTTAGTTATTGGTGAAGATGATTTGAGTAAACTTGAAGGCAATAAATTACTAAATGTAGAGCTAGGCTCCATGACAAACGCTAGTTATGGGTTAAATTCTAAAAATTGGACTAATGAAAATATTAGAAAGTTTTTCAAAGCATATACTTTAGTTTTTCCTTTCGATAATAACACTACAAGATGGATAACTGACATAAGAAGAATCAAGATTTACAAAAGAATAGACTAAATATCATCTAAATCAATATCTGCAATTGGTAAAAATAATGTTACTTCTGTAAAATTACCAACTTCGCTTTTGAAATTAATTTTTCCTTTATAAATATCCATAATCTTTTTTACAATGGCTAATCCGAGTCCAGACCCTTGTTGTTCATTTTCTAATCTATCAAACTGTATATATGCATCAAGCATATAAATTTTTTCCAATGGCATGCCTATTCCATTATCATGAATTGTTATTTTATACTTATTATCTATAATCTGAGAAGTAATAATTACTTTAGTTTCTTCATTGCCAAATTTAAATGCATTATCAACTAGTTCGTAAATCAATTTATTAAAGTGTTCTTCAGATATTTGAAGAGGTGAATCCTCAAGGTTCAATTCGATACTGTCTGATTTATTAAACTTGTATGAAATGTTTGTTGCGGTCTCGTAGATAAGTGATTCTGCAGAATAAATAGCAGATTCTTGAAGTTTTTCTAACTCTTCAATATTATATGAATTAATTGTAAGAGCTGAAAGATAAAGATAATTCTCGAATAACCTTCTTAATCTAACAGCAGAGGAATGAACATCCTCTAGTATTTCCAATGTTTCTTCCTTATCTACATCTTCTAAACTTTGTTTTAAATAATCGGTTAATCCAAGTATTTGATTTAGAGGAGTTCTAACTTCATGTGGTAGAGTCATAAGTAAGCTCGATTTTAGTTGTTCTACTTTCTCACTTATTTCCTTTTTTTTCTCCATTAATTCTCTTGTCTGGACTGCAACAAGTTGATCTATTTTATTTTTAAAAAGATTACTTTCATTTTCAAGTTTCAACCCGTTAATACTAGAAGCTAAATAGCCAGTAAAATTTTTCAGAAGAAATCTAGTTTCCTTATTTAAATCTATAATAGATTTATCATACTCAATTAATCCAAAACCAAGTGCACCTTTAGAACTAATAAGAGGAGCAAGTAATAATGAGTTTGAGTCTTCCAAGTCTCTTAGAATCAAATCATTAGAATTCATAACTTCACCAATTAAACCAAGTTCAATTGATTTCTCGAATATTGCAAGACAATTATCTTTTTCTTCAATAGGATAACAATTTTTTAGGACAGGTTCAAATGTTTCTGTGTTAAAAAGAAAAATTGCAGTGAATTGAGGTTTTATCAATTTATAGTAAACATCATTAGAACTTTCTATAATGCTTTCTATTGTTGGGTTATTTACTAAAGCCTTATTAAAGCTTTCAAAAACTTCTAAGTTTACTTCCATGTTATTCTAATTTATTATTAATATTTCGTTCGCTTGTTCATAGTCAAGCTTTATTCTATCATAGAACGAATTTTTATCAAATTTTGTAATATCTAATCTACGCCAAAGTAATTGGTTGGGTTGAGTTATTTTTTCGCAGCCCGAATGACCAAGGCGAAGTAATTTAGCAAGTATATTCGATATATGTACAACACCAACTAATTGATCATAGTTAGAACCCACCAGACCATCGTTATGGTATCTTATGACATTTAAAATATTGGGGTCTAGATTCCAAGATTCTGCTAATTTTAAACCAATTTCTTGATGCGTTATACCTAGTACTCTTTGCTCTGCTTCTAGTAATGATATTTTTTCTTTTTCCATCATTATAAAAACTACATTATATTCAGAGCCTAAGATTTTAATCAATACAAGTTTGCCAATATCATGTGTTATACCAGATAGTAAATACTCATCTAGATTTTTTTGTCCTAATTCTTGTGCTATAATTCTAGAAATAGCACCTACAGCAATTGAATGTTTCCAAAACTCTACTAAATCAAATTTAGAATTAGAATTAATATCTGAGAATACTTCAATTATTTTAGTAGAAAGAATTATATTCTTTAATTCTCTGAAACCTAAGTGGAATATAGCTTTGTCTATAGAATTAACCTTTGTACTAAGTCCATAAATACTTGAATTAACTATTTTTAATAATTTAAATGATAATGCAATATCTGTGGAAACTAGATTAGAAAGATCTTTAATCGTTGTTGAAGTATTTGATAGTGCATCTACAAGTTTGTAATAAATAGTAGGTAAAGTCGGAAAGTCATCAAAATTTTCTATTTTTTCAAGAAGTTTATTCATTAATAATTCTTCCTATTCTACTTAAAACCCCTATATCAAATAAGAGCTTATCATTCTCATTTTTGATACTCCATCCTAATTCACTCAATAACATCGCTTCGATATTTGCTACTTCTTCATTGTTTAGTGAACTACTAGAAGCATCAACCAAATCATCATAAACAGAAATCTCATTAATACCCCACATCTTTAGCACTCTGATATGTGAATCAAGATTCAAAGAAGTGCCTTTTTTTATAAGTACCTGGTCATATTTATTTGACAAAGTTTCTGCTAAAATCTGTCCTTCTTCTATATCGTCTAATTTTACTTTTCTAGGCATATACTTAAAACTACTTTTTCTAATAAACGAATTTAACGATTAGAATAAACTTTTGAACATTTAATTTATTAACATCTGTTAAATTCTACTAAATCTATAAAGTTTTTTAAATTTCGGAACTTAATATGTGTTATAACTTAAAAGAATAGATAATGAAAAAAATAATCGAATGTGTTCCAAATTTTTCAGAAGGTAGAGATAAAAAAATTATAGAAGCTATTGCGGAAGCTATTAGACAGACTGAAGGTTGTACTTTATTAGATGTGGATCCCGGTGCATCTACTAATAGAACTGTTTATACTTTCGTCGGGGATGAAAATTCTATAATTGAAGGAGCTATTGCTTCTGCTAAAATTGCAAAAGAACTAATAGATATGCGTTATCAAAAAGGAGAACATCCAAGAATGGGGGCAATGGATGTTTGTCCATTCGTACCAGTAGCAAATGTTACTATGGAAGAATGTGTTGAGATCTCAAAAAGATTTGCAAAAAGAGCTTCTGAGGAACTTGGTCTAGCTTTTTATTTATATGAAGAAGCATCAGAAAGAGAGTATAGAAAAAAGCTACCAGATATACGAAAGGGTGAATATGAAGC
>JBFHKR010000038.1:0-20134 GCA_041595255.1 Chlorobiota bacterium | reverse complement strand
GGTAACATATTGGACATACCAAATCTATTAGTTTTAGTATCTTCTATTAGTACATCGTCGAATTTGGTAACCATTGTGTCAATTGTCAAATCCACTTCTTTAGTCTTATCTACAGAAATTGTCTTAGGATAACCAGATACATCATCTGTCGATGCAATTAGTGTATAATCTCCCTGGCTCAAATCAATCGAATATCTACCATTTATATCAGCCTGCATATATCTGTTAATCTCACGGACGAAGACTTTAGCTGAAGCGACTGGTTCACCGCTATTATTATAGTAAACAGTCCCAGAAAGATTCACTGAAGTATTGGCATTCGTATAAAGAAAGCTAAATATTAATATTAATAGTATGTGTTTAAAAAATTTCAATTATTAGGTAATATCCAAGTATCTAAATCATCATGATATGACATTTTTGTCAAATCTACTTTTTCGTTTATATATCTTTTACTGAAATTGCCATTCAGCTTTACAAATGAATCGGCATATATTTCAATATTTGTTTTTCCTTTCTTTGCAAAATCTTCTTCAATTATCTTCACAAATTGAAGAATAAGATCTGGCTGTGTTGACATTTGTTTCTCTTGATTAGGCGTAAGATAATCAGAATTCACAATCTCAATTTTATCTTCAGTGTCTTTGTCAACTACTGTGAAAAACACTGTGCCTGCCTTTTCCATCAACATAACTCGCCACGAGAAACGATATCCTTCTTCTTTCCAGAACAAATCACCTTTGTAAAACAAAAACCTTAAGGGAATTGTAATCTGAATGATTGTAAAAATAAGGATAGATGTCATAACAACAGATTTCATAATAGGTCTGTAACTATGTGTAGTTACTATGTTGGTTTTATAATTGAAAATAGCTTTCAACTTTTTAACTATTTTAATTTGAAAAGATTTATCGAAATATATAGTAGTCATTGCTATCATAACATAAGGAAAAACACCTATATTGAACAGTATCAAAGTTGAAAGATGGAACACAATTACGAATATATAAGCTATTTTCCTTGTTCTTTTGTAGATAAGAAAAACAACAATAAACAAATCATAGATAGCACCAAACCAACTGAATAAATACGCAATAGATTTTAGTTTAAGTAGCTCTCCTACTAGAGGTAAATGAGAATTAGCTGGTAGCCAGATAGACAAAGGCATTGCATCTATTAGCCAATCATAATTTAGTTTGGCTATACCAGCAAAAATATAAACAACAGCAACTTGAAATTTTATAATTAGTATAGTCCAATTAGGAATTGATTCTGTCTCGCCTTTTTTAGTTGCATCTACAGAAAAGCACCTTTCCGCAGGTAGGAACACCATTATAAATGCTATTAAAGATACGAAATAGTAGTGGTTTAGATAATACGTAATATCTATTAGTTCTATATAAAGAAACGACAATAGAAAAGCTATAGAGGCGAACCTATACTTATAACCTATAGTTATAAGCATACTACTAAGTAACAAAGTACCGAACAAAAAATATATCCCTATTTCGCCTGGGTTTTGAACCCAATGGAAATAAGGATATTTAAAATAGTGTTCAGGTTGGACGAAAAACTCAGTAACCCATCCTTTAACTATAAATCGAATAGTAGAGAAGGTCATTAATAACCCAAACACTATCCTGAAAAAAGCGAGCGGTTCAGGATTGATTTCCTTGAAAAGAATATCCTTGAACTTCTTATTAATCACCGTCATTATCTTGATAGTTGATTAGTATCCCCATTGCAGATACCATATCTGTTTTTAACAGTACTACGCTCTCTTGCATATTCTTGTATAAATCTTCAATTTTCGCTTTTTCAGAAGGAAGTTCAATTGATTTTCTGAATGGAATATCCATTTTATTCAATAGATTAATTGTTTCATCAAACTCTGCAAGTATAACATCTGCCAAAAGTGCATCACCTCTTGTTACTGCTAATTCATGTAAATATTCATACAGATTATCGGTCTTAGTAAGGTCGTTATTAGCAGGTCCTGTTATTATCATTTTATAAGATTGTAAATTGAATCCAAGTATTCTCGATGAATTCATAGAATAAGGAGCTTCGAAATGAAAAGGTAAAACATCGCTAAGAGAAATACCTAGAGGAAAACCGACTTTCGCTCTTTTTGCAATTTCATAGTCTTTAACAAATTCATTTATAAATAATGATAACGAACTACCAGCATCGTTACCTGTTTTCGATACAAACTCATCTCTGTATGATTGCCATTCATTTCGAACATAATCTATATTTGTTTTTATGTCATTAACCAAATCTTCTAAATACGTAAGGACTTTAGCATCTGTAAATATTGCTTCTTGAGTTTGATTATCTACATTGTAAAGTAAATAATCTAATGCAGGGAAACCTTTTGCTTTGAAATTTGATGAAGTAGCTAAAGAATAATTTCCAGATTCTATATTAGACTTTATTTTGATAGTATCTGTAGGGAAAGTATTAAGTGCTTGTCTGAGAACTACATCTTCCGCAGGACCAAATCCATAAGCTGAGCAATATTGCCAGCTATTACGTAAATCAGAAAAAGCTTGTCTTACTTTATTGAAGTTTTGTTCAGTATATTCCGCTTTTAATTCTATAAACCTCTCATTCAAAGTATTCGATTTAGTATATAAATCCTCGAATGCAGGAATAATCAAATTATCAGCGTAGTTAGTCAATAATGCTTTTTTATCTATATCTACTTTAGTGTTACCACTATTATCATCACTACAAGATAAAGTCAATGAACTAAGCAAAATTAAAAAACAAAGGTTTTTAAAGAGCATCTTTTACTCCTTCCAAATTATACGCTTTGACTAGTATATCTATTGCCTTTTCTACGTTTTCTGGAGTAGTATTCCAAAAATTTGTACCTATTTCTGCTTGTGCGTTTTCGTAGAAGAACCCATTACTTTCTGGGTTAAATTGGATTGACCAAAGTAGAATCCAAGCATCTGTTAGGTAATGATGTTTTAAAGCAACATCTTCAAAATTAGTTTTTGCAGCTTTTAGATAATTAATGGCTGTAGCGGCCAATACAAGCTCCCAATTTTTTCTAATACTAGCTATCGCTTCATTTTTACCCTTAGTATCATCATTATTAATAGCCGCTCTTCCTTTCAAGAATCCTTCTGCCATTAATAATTTATTCGTATTTAAAAGCACGTCCAAGTCATCAGACATCCTAGCTACATATTTCAATCCACTGTTTGACTTTGGGAAATCTAATGTTGCTCCAAAGTAACCAAATGCCTGGTCCCAGTTATGTTGCATCTGAGTCCCTTTGCCTTCAATTATAGTTATATTATCTACATTAGTTCCAATACTGTCATTAGACAAATAAACTTGAGCAACTTGATAATAGAATAATGCCCCCATTAACCCTTTTTCAATCATCTCTATATATTCTTTACCGACTGAATCAACTAAAAAAGTTTGAGATTTGTCTTTAGTGACAAGTATACCTTTCTTATTATTTGCAGCTTCTCTAGTTGTCGAAGCATTATTAATATCTCCAAAATAGAATTCAAAAAATGCAGTTCTTACTGGGTCAGTAACAGTATATAAGCTTTCTTTACTTGAATTCAAGTTAGGATCGACGAAGGGAGTTCCTATGTTTTTATACATGCTATTTAATACACCTGCACTAATCGCAACATTATTCTTTATAGCATTATTTATCAGGCTTTTGATCTCTTCAATCATTTGCATCTGAACTAATTGTCTCGAGTAATCTACATTCTCAAAATTATATGTTTCTGGTATATTATAAGTTTTCGGTTCTGGATCTGGATCTACTGTTTTATCGTCGCTACAAGAGATGAATAACAAGCTACACATAGCTACTATTAACATAATATTTTTCATAATGAACCTTTTAAATTTTATTCTTGTTTTTAGATTTCCAATATACAATATAATATATTTTAGTTAATTCTAATAGGTATAGTGTGTACATAGTGTGGTTAAAAAAAGGGGGACAAATATTCAAATCTCCCCCTTAATAATTCAAGACATTTCAAATTTATAAATCATTAGCAACATTATTCAGGTTGTATCCATTTGCTAATATTTCTTTAACAGCGTCTATATCAGCAATAGTAATTGTCCAGAAATTATCACCTAATCTATTTAATGCATCTTGGTAAATAGTACCATTCTTTTCAGGGTTGAATTGTACTGACCATAAGAATCCGTAACACTCAGACAAGGTATGAGTTCTCATAGCATCATCCGTATAGTTAGCTTTAGCAGAATTTAAATAATGAATAGCTGTAGTAACGAAAGTTAGCTCCCATCCTTTTCTAATTTCTTTAACAGCTTCCCATTTCGCATCATCATCATTATTATTAATAGCTGCTCTGCCTTTTAAATAGCCATTTTTCATTAGCATATCATTAAGTCCGACTAATGCATTTCTGCTATTCGCATATTTAGCAACATAACCGATGCCTTCTGTTAATTTGGGGAAGTCTTTAGTAGCGCCGAAATATCCAAATGCTTCATCCCAGTGGTGTTGCATAGCGGTTCCTTCACCCGGTACTATTGTTTTATTGTCAACTGTAGAACCTATTTTATCTTCACTAGTATAACCAACAACTTGATGGAACATCAATGCTCCCATTAGTCCTTTTTCTAATATTTCCCCATAATCCCATCCTTTAGCACTAACTAAATATGATTTCTTACCATCAACAGAAGTAACTAAACCACCTTTGCCTTCTTCTGCTATATCAGTAGTGTTTATAGTACCCATATCAGTTATTAAATCCATAAAAAATGAAGTTTTACTTGGATCGATTTTTGAATATATGTCTTTACCACTTTCATTCAATTCAGTCGATGTGAAAGGATTATCCTCATTTCTTATCATTGCACTAAGCTTATTTATATCAATCGCAGTACCATTAGTTTTCGCATCTTGGATTAGAGCATCCATTTCGCTTATCATATCTAATCTTGCAGTTTGACCAGAGTAATTTACATTCTCAAAGTTATAAGTTTCTGGTATTGTATAATCTTTTATGTCTGGATTAGTAGAAGTGTCATCACTACAAGAGATAAAAAACAAACTCATTGCCGTCAGCATTAACATAATTTTCTTCATTGAACTTTCCTGTATTTTATAATATTGTTATTAATAATTGGAACAAACTTAAAAAAGGAATTTAATTACGACTATTCATATCCTATTTCTGTATTCTATGTGTGGTTGCTAGCTTCTAAAATTAAGAGTTGTATGTATTAAATTTAGTTCTGTTACCTAATGTAGTTTATAATAAAACTATTATTTAATAGTTTAGTATGAAACGAATTGACATTATTGAGAAAAGATATGAAAAACATAATCAGATTGGCGTTATTAGTATTATTAGCTACTAGTTTAATAGCCAAAGAAGAATTGAAAGAATCGGATTTCTTGTCTAATTCTAGACAGTTAATATTCGAGGGGGCACGTTCGGGTGAGGGCTATTTCTCGCAAGATGGTAGATACCTAATCTTCCAAAGCGAAAGAATAGACGATAACCCTTTCTACCAGATATTTATGCTAGATTTCGAAACTGGTGATATAAACCAAATATCGAATGGTACTGGCAAAACAACTTGTGCATTTATCCAAAAAAGTGATAAAGGGAAAGTTCTATATAGTTCTACTCATTTAGATCCTAAAGCAAAGGAAAAACAGAAAGAAGAATTTGATATTAGAGCATCTAGTACTAAACGAAGATATGCATGGGACTATGATGAAACTATGGACGTATTTATCGCTGACTTTGACGGTAAAAATCCTAAACAATTGACAAAAGAAAAAGGGTATGACGCAGAAGCTTCATTTTCTCCAGACGGTAAAAAAATACTTTTTGCCTCTAATAGAAGTGCTTACAACCGAAAATTAAATGAAAAAGAACAAAAGCAATTAGAATTCGACCCATCATATTTCTGTGAATTATATATCATGGACGCTGATGGTAGCAATCTAAAACGATTGACAGATAACCCTGGTTATGACGGTGGGCCTTTCTTCTCTCCAGACGGCAAGAAAGTAATATGGAGAAGGTTCACTCCAGACGGTCACCAAGCAGATGTCTTTACTATGAATATCGATGGTACAGACCTAAGACAAATCACAAGTTTCGAATCTATGTCTTGGGCACCATACTTTCATCCTAGTGGAGAATATATTGCCTTCGCTTCTAATAAATATGGATATGGCAATTTCGAAGTATTTATAGTAGATAAATTAGGTGAGAAAGAACCTGTAAGAGTTACCACTACAGATGGATTTGACGGACTACCTGTATTTCATCCAGAAGGAGATAAACTAGTTTGGACTAGTGGTAGAACTTCGAATGGCAAAGCACAGCTATTTATGGCTAATTGGAATCACAAAGCTGCTCTAGAAGCATTGAAAAATGCTCCAAAGAGAGAAAGCAAAAAAAAAGTAACTAATACTGGTGCTATCAAATCTGAAGAATTGGAAGCTAAAGTAAGATATTTAAGCAGTGATGAGTTAGAGGGTAGATTCACAGGAAGTGAGGGTATTAGATTAGCTGCAGATTTTATAGTTTCCAACTTGAAGAAATTTGACCTAAAACCACTAAAAGGGTTTGATGACTTAAGAATACCATTCGAATATACTTCTGATATAGAAATCTCAAAAGCTGACAATAATCTCTCAACAATAAGTACTTCTGGTAAAGAAACTAAACTAGTTGCTGGAGATGATTTTATGCCTCTTGCCTCTACTGATAATGGGAATTTTGGAACTAATTTGATTTTCGCTGGATTTGGAATTAAAACTTCTAGTGATGCAGAATTTCAAATGAATTCCTATTCTGATTTAGATGTAGAAGGTAAAATAGTGATGGTATTAGATGATATGCCATCAAACCTTGATGAAGAACAACAAAAATCATTAACAAGATACTCTTCAAGAATGTACAAGACATTAACTGCTCGTGAATTAGGTGCAGTAGGAGTTATATTTATAACGGAAAGAGCAAAAATTACAAAACCAAAAGATGTTCGTATGAATATCAAATCTGGTTTGTTCTTATCTGAAATAACTGAAGTTGCTGCGGGTAAACTTTTAGATACTGACTTCAGTAAAATAAAAGATAAAGTTGATAATTATAACCCGCATGAGAAAAGCTCTTTTGATCCAAAGATATCTATAGAAGGTAATTATTATGTAGAGAAGGTACGCTCAACTGATAATAATATAGTCGGCGTAGTATATGCTGAAAATTCTGATGAATATGTAGTAATGGGTGGGCACTATGACCACTTAGGTTATGGAGAAGGCGGTTCATTAGCCGATGGTGAATCTATTCACAATATACACAATGGTGCTGATGACAATGCTTCTGGTACTGCAGTTGTAATGGAGTTAGCAGAATATTATGCTCAATTGAAAAAAGATAATCCCAAAGCTATCAAAAAGAATTTAGTATTTGCTTTTTGGTCTGGTGAAGAGTTAGGACTACTAGGCTCATCAGAGTTCATGGATCAAGTCGAAGAAAAAGGATTGAAGTTTCATTCATATCTAAACTATGATATGGTTGGTATGTTGACTGATAACAAATTATCAATGCAAGGAGCTGGTAGCGCTGAGAATTGGAGAAAGTTAATAGAAAAGAAGAATATAATAGCTGGTTTTAACATAGGTGTTTCAGATGACCCGTATTTACCAACTGATGCTACTTCTTTCTATAAAAAAGGAATACCAGTAATAGCGTTTTTTACTAACCTACACGACAATTACCACCGTCCTACAGATGATGTAGAGAATCTAAATATTGATGGTATGGAAAGAATTGCAAAATTCTCGACTAAGATAATTGATGAGATACAATCAGGTAAAACTGAAATTACTTACAAAAAAGTAGAAATGGCAGAACAAACTAATGTTCGAGGGTTTGCTGTATATCTAGGTACTATCCCTGATTATGTTGCTGAAGTAGAAGGAGTGAAGTTAACAGGTGTAAGAAGTGGAGGCCCAGCAGACGAGGCTGGATTACAAGCAGAAGACATAATCGTCCACTTAGGTGATAGAGCCATTAAAAATATATACGATTATACAAACGTACTAGCAGACCTAAAAGCAGGTTTGAAATATAAGATAGATGTGAAAAGAGGTGATGAGATAATAAGTCTAACTATCATCCCTGGCAGCAAGTAAACTAGATATCCGTTCGGGATAATTCGTTACTATAGCGTTTATCCCGAATTTTATTAAAGTCTCTAACTGTTGCTCATTATCTGCAGAATATACCCCAAGATATACTCCCAACTCATTACATTCATTTACCACTGATTCGTTTAATTGCTCTATAGAGCAAATATAAACATCACACCCTGTTGCTTCGTGTAGTTTTTTGGGTGTGCTATCAGGTAGAGCAATTGACGCTATATTATAAGTATTATCTTTTGACTTTATATATTGAACTGTTTCTATGCAGAAAGACGCAAAAAGACAATTCTTTTCATATCCATATAATTTTACAATATCTAAAATAGCATCTATATCTTCTTTTTTAAAACTGCAATCTTCATTCGTTTTTATTTCAATAATGAGATAAATTTCATTTCTTTTACTAAAACTAAGTATTTCTTCCAATTTCGGAATATGAACTTTCTGCTCACCATGTAAGTCCAGGTTAATATTAGAAATTTCAATTGATGTTAGTTTTGAAGTATCTTTGTCTAAATTAATTCTTTTTAAGTTTGCATCATGATAAGCGAATGGTACTTTATCAGAAGAGACTTGGATATCTACTTCTAGCATCTTTGCTCCATTGTCCACAGCTTTTTGGAAAGCAGGCATAGTATTCTCTATCATAGTACCAGAGGCACCCCTGTGTGCTATGATAAATCTCTTATTATTCTGGACAAATTCACGTATTGTAATCATACTTATCAAATTTATTTAATCGATTTTAAAATATATTATTATATTAACTATTCTAAGAAATCGAATATAACAAAATATATGTACTCACAATTATTTTCAGCATCAGTTTTAGGTATAAATGCATTTCTAGTTGAAATAGAGTGTCATCTAGACTCGCAATTACCAAAAATAACTATAGTAGGACTACCCAGTTCATCTGTCAAAGAATCAAGCGAAAGGGTCTCTGCGGCTATTAAAAATTCTGACTATTTATTTCCCCTAAAAAAGATTACAATTAATTTAGCACCAGCTGACGTTAGAAAAGACGGAAGTGCTTTCGATTTGCCAATAGCTCTGGGAATATTAGCTTCTACTAAAGTCATAGACCAAGAAAACCTAAAAGATAAGTTGATACTTGGTGAGCTCTCACTAGAGGGGAGTTTGCGTGCTGTCAGGGGTACTTTGTCTATTGCTATAAAAGCTAAAGAAGAAGGATTCAAACAAATACTAATACCTGAAGAAAATGCTGACGAAGCCGCAATGGTCGAAGGTATAGAAGTAATCCCAATAAAAGATTTACGAGAAGCTGTTCAATTCCTGCAAGGCAAGTTAGTAATAGAGCCGAGAAAAGTTGACCTAAAAAAAATATTCGAATTTGATCAAAGCATATCTATGTTAGATATTAGTGATGTAAAGGGTCAAGAAAACGTAAAGCGGGCAATGGAAGTAGCTGCCGCTGGTGGTCACAATCTACTTATGATAGGGCCTCCTGGTAGTGGGAAGACCATGATAGCAAAGAGATTACCAGGTATAATGCCACCTCTAACTCTCGATGAGGCATTGGAAACAACTAAGATTCATTCCGTATCTGGAATGTTAAGTAAAGAGAGGGCTTTGATAACTACACGTCCATTCCGCTCTCCGCACCACACTATATCGAATGCGGCATTAGTCGGTGGTGGAGTGTCTAATATCAGACCGGGGGAAATATCACTAGCACACCACGGTGTACTTTTCTTAGATGAGTTGCCCGAATTCAAGCGTGACGTACTCGAAGTAATGCGACAACCACTAGAAGACAAGCAAGTAACAATCTCACGTACTAAGATGACTATTGATTACCCTGCTAACTTTATGCTAGTTTGCTCTATGAACCCAACACCAGACGGCGAGTCAATAGATAAATCAAGCTCAACTTCGCAGCAAATAAAGCGATACCTGAGCAAAATATCTGGACCATTGCTAGATAGAATAGACATACACGTAGATGTACCAGCTGTAAACTATAAAGAGTTATCTTCAGACAGAAAAGGAGAATCATCCGAAGCTATAAGGGAAAGAGTAATAAAAGCTAGGCAAGTTCAATCTGCTCGATTCGAAGGACAAAGAAACGTTTATAAGAATGCAGATATGGGGAGTAAGCTAATTCGTGAGCATTGCAAGCTAGATGCCGCATCGCAATCACTCCTCCAAACTGCAATGGAGCGATTGGGACTTTCCGCTCGTGCCTATGATAGAATACTAAAAGTATCAAGAACTATAGCCGACCTAGCTGGCGATGCTAACATAAACTCACTCCACATAAGCGAGGCAATCCAATACCGCAGCTTAGACCGCGACTATTGGGGCGATTTGAGTTGAGTGGGATGGGATAGAACCGTAGAGACGTATTGAATACGTCTCTAAATCCCTCAACCCCCTTTGACAAGGGGCTTTAGATCTTGTGTCGTTTCAATGTAGTCCTTATCTTGTGCGAGGCTGAGGGCGAAGTAGACAAAAGAATTCATAGAAATAATAAGGTTTGGTAAATATGGAAATGAGTTATGAATAAAGATGAGTGTAACTATTGTCAAGTTAAATTGAACTTTATTGATGTAATTATCTTTAAGAATTTAGGATAATCAGATGAAGATTAAATTTTTATTATTAATTCTATTTTGTAGCCAAATAACCTCTCAAGAAATTGAGGACTTTGATAATATTCTACATGTAAGACCTATAAAGATAGAAAGAAAAGGTCTTACTTGTAATAATTGTATCACTACAACATGTATAGTTTTGAATCCTATTAGAACAACAGAATATAAAATTTCGGATACTCTTACTGTTCGCACAGGATCTGCTCATTATATAAATGAATACTCTACAAACATATATGATATTTCCAATGATTACTTAATAGTTTATAATGAAAAATTTAATAATGAAACGAAATCTCATTTCTTTTCATTTAGTATCGGAGATCAAATGAAAGATGCAATGATAAAAGATGATTTAAGAAGAATAGATGCTTTGATTGGTGACAAGAAAAAAATTTATTTAATTGAGAACAAAGACAGCACATCTAATAGCTACTTTCCTGATTTCACAAAGATAAGTGGACATAGGTTTAACTGGTTAAAATATAGATTAACTGAAGATTATATTGATACTAATTTATTCGATTATATTTCATTAGATTTATTAGAATATTATTTGGATAGTCTAGATAGTAAACCATAATTTATAAGAAACAATGCTCTTGGATTAAGCTATTAAGTTATGAATTATATCTGTAAATTATATAAAATACTTTCTATTCATCATAGATACTACAAGAAATTTATAATGAGCAAGGATGATTTTGTACGAAGTAAATTCATTGGCCTATTCTTATTTAAGTCTCTATTTGTAATTGCATTAATTGATAAGATAAATGACCTAAATAGATGACTACTTAAGAAACCTAAGTGCAATTATAGATAGAAATCCCCCTCTTTAAGCGAAGCAAAAGAGGGGTGGCAGACACGTGCAGCGTGGCTGACGGGGTTGCCAAGCCGAAGAAGTTCTTTCTTGTTTATCCTCCTCAGTCAGAACAAGTTCTGACAGCTCCTCCAGAGGAGCAAAGTACTGGGATTTCCTCGCTATGAAATCACAAACGAAAAGTTTCATCACTATAATTCATAGTCATTTCTGAACTTTATTTTTATGAGTCACGTATTATGTCAATACTCAAATAATTATAGGCATACTATTGACATGAAATCTACTATTTTATCACTAATTTTTACTACATTACTTATCTCTTTTTTTCATCTGAATGCTACAGAAATGAGAATAGTAATACCAGAATTCATCAGATTACCGAAAGATAGCATAGTAGCAAATAAGTTATTGAAATCTCTTGAGTCATTTATAGAACAGAAGGATGCTCCTAATAATGCTAATCAATTTGTTAATCAAGATTATCTGCTTGAGACATCTGTACAACTAGATGAACTAAAAGGAATAGAAAAAAATACAAAATATAAGGAGGATAGTTTTTATAAATGTTACCTAAGCAGCTTAGTAAAACTAAATGAAAAGCAGTATATAGTACAGTTCTCATACATGGCTGTTAGTGAGTCTAATCCTCTATTAAGGGCAACTTTTTCTTTAGTTGCAACCGAGGTAGGAAATGAATTTCATTTTCACTCACCACTAAAATTCAATACATCAACTTGGTCAAAAGAAGAAAAAGGACTTACGACCATATTTTATAAACCGAGTTTTGACTTAACTATTGCCAAAGATTATATTGATTATTCTAATAAATACGATAAGATAATTGGGGTTGCTGAAAAATCAACAATTCTATATTGTGCAAATAATTTCAATGAAGTATTAAAGCTAATTGGTGTTGATTACAAGTCAGATTATAGTAGTGTTAGTTACAATACAACTATGGCTATGGAACGTGACACTTCAATAATAGTAGATGGTTTGCTTGCCTCGGGAGTAATCAAATTCGACCCACATGACTTGTGGCATAGTCGATTGCGAGCAGTACTTGCTCCCAAGGATACTTACAAACCAGTAGATGAAGGATGTGCGTTCCTATTCGGAGGAAGTTGGGGCTATAGTTGGGAAGATATCAAAGGAAGATTTTATGATTATATAAAGAAAAATAATAACCCCGATTGGTTGAAACTATATGAAGATAGATTAGACATAGGTAATGAGCAATACAAGCCATTGAATATGGATTATATAATTAATGCTTTCATAGTAAAAGAGCTTTACAAAGATGGTGATTTCACGAAAGTAATGAAATTACTAAGTATCGGTAGAAATCAAACTAATGAAAAATATTTCGAAGTATTAGAAGAAACTATGGGAATCAATCGAAAGAATTTCAATGAGGAAGTAGGGAAGTTAATAGAAAAAATTTAGAAAAATAAGTTTGCTACTAATATTGAACTGCTCTGCAATTTCCCTGGACTCTTCGCTAACTTTGTTAGCTCTGAGTGACGTTACATTAAAGGGTTTGATGGATTTGAGACGTATGCAATACGTCTCTACAAAAAAAAGACTGTCTTAATAGACAGTCTTTTTTATATCAATTTCAAAGAATATTAAAACTCATTTCCTGTATAGACAACTACGTCAAGTGCAAAGTCTAAGTCATCAAAGTCTAGGGCTAGTTTTGCTGTTCTTTCGAAGAATATTTTTCTGCTATCACCTCTCTTGTGTAAAGAAAGTGCAATTTTTAGCATCATCTCATAGTCGCCTAATCGAGCGTGTCTGTCGAACATCTCAGGTTCTGCATCTATTAGTTCTATTTGTTCAATTCTTGTTTTTACTTCTTCTAGAGGGGGCAACTCTACCTGCATAGCAATCTTGCCGAGGTCGTTAGCTGTATAAACATCCGATTTCTTAATGTAATCAGGAAGCTTATCGTACCCCATACCAATTGATAATCCTGGTTTTGCAATCTCAAATAAGGCATCCCCATTTGCTCTTGTATAATAGTTACCACCATTTCTACCGACCAAATCTATTTTATAAGGGTCTATATGACCGTCAGTCATTATATCTTCGCTTATGTGATATTTGATTACTTCACAGATCGCAAAGTTCCCCGATCCGGCTCCACCACCCATTTCTACCATGTCTATTAGTTTGCACTCCATGTGAAAAGGTGATTCTTTGACTCTTTTGGGTTTAACCAAATGTGAATCTAGAGGGGTAAATCCAGCTTTTAAAAATTCATCTACATCAGCAGCAAATTCGCTTGAAGCTAAGTTCATCTGCTCTACTATATCGAATGTAACTGCATGGACTACACATTCACTAGTATCCAATAGATTCTGGTAAGTGTCTTTCGTAGTATTGTCTCTACCACGTCTTGCTGGTGAGAAAGCAATAGTCGGTGGATTTGCTCCAAATGCGTTGAAAAAAGAAAATGGTGCCAAGTTGTTGACACCATCTTTACTAATAGTCGAAACAAAGGCAATAGGTCTAGGGGCTATACCACCTAATAAGAAACCGTGCCTTTTTCTTAATTCTAGTTCTTTTGGCTCTACTGAATACATTATATTTTTCTCTTTTTAGCTAATATAGAATAGTCATTATTAGATAAAACTATTTTATTCTTTAACGTTCCAAGACCAGTAATTTCCAAAGTAATGTCATCGCCATCTTTTAACCAGATTGGAGTAAACTCTTCACCTTTAGCTTTAGCCTCGTTTGCCCAAGTGCCGTTTAGTTCCAAATAGCATCCTGTACCAACAGTACCAGAACCAATAACTTCACCTGGTTGGATTTCTACTCCATAAGATACTCTTTCTAGTATCTCTGCGAATGTATAAGTAATATCCTTAGTGTTACCTTGTGATACTTGTTTTCCATTATGGAACGCTTTCATTGATAGCTTGTATATATTGCCTTTAGGAGTTGATATTTTATATTCTTCTAACTCATCGGGAGTCACTAACCAAGGGCCAATTACTGTAGCAAAGTCTTTACCTTTTGCCGGGCCTAAGTTTAGCTTCATTTCTTCCATTTGCAATAATCTTGCTGATAGGTCATTCATTATTGTATAACCAAATATATAATCATCAGCTTCTTCAGCAGGAACATTTTTACCATATTTACCAACTACAGCAGCTATCTCTAGCTCGAAATCTAATTTGTGTAAGTGGTCTAGTTCAACTTCTACATCACCTTCACCTATAACGGCGTTGTGATTAGTAAAGTAAAAAATTGGGAATTCGTCGAATTCTGGAATCATATCTACACCACGGTTCTTACGAGCAGAAGCTACGTGCTGTCTAAATGCATATCCATCACGACAAGAAGTTGGGTGAGGTACTGGTGCTAACATTTTAGCAGGTGTTTCAGCTGAGAAATCTTTAGCTAATAATTGTTTTTCAATTTCGCGAGCATTATTGAGAGCTTCATCGCCACCTCGCATTAGAGTAAGAATATCACTAGGTACATTTATGCCCAATTGCGAACCAGATTTTTGTAAATCAGCTACTTTGCCATTTATATAAAGGCCTAATCTTTCTTGATTATCCGAATTTAAAAACGATACGAATTTCATATTTAATCTTATTAGTTTATTAATTAAAAAGAGTAATACGAATTTACCAATAATTGATTGGAAAATAAAGAATGTTGAGTTTTAAAAAATTAAATTGGTAAAATAGAATAATGAGGTTAGATAGTAATATCTAAATATCCATTTTTAAGTTGTTTTTGGGCAGTTTCTCTATTAGAGAGTTGAGTTTGGTTTAACGAAGTAATACCCAAAACCTCTTTCTGAAGACCACGAGAGCCGTTTTTAGCTTCAGTTTTCGGAGCTTCGACTACAGCTTTTTCTTCAGGTTTAGGTGCATTGCTATTCGTACTCTCATCTGGCAATGGAGTAGAATAGTAATTTTCTTGTATGTTATTACCTATTTGCATAATCCTAAACTAATAATTAAATACATAATATCCAAATGATTAGATGTTTTTTATTGAAACGAAGCTAATTATATTTAATTTTGCAAAAGAAATATAAACGGAAATATAATGAACGATAAGATAAAATCAATTTTGGAAAGGTATGAAGAGGTCAATAAAGAGTTGATGAACCCTGACCTAGTTAATGACCAAGCAAAATATAGAAAAATAACTACTGAACATAAAAACTTGACACCTATAGTAGAAGCTGGTAAAAAATATCTAAAGACTCTAGGTGACATCAAGCAAAATGATGAATTAATCAACGACAAGTCAGTTGATCCTGAGTTAAAAGAATTAGCTTATGAAGATAATGAGTCACTAAAAGAAGAACGCGACAAACTAGAAGAAGATCTAAAAGTATTGCTAATACCAAAAGATCCAGATGACAACAAGAACTGTATAGTAGAGATTCGCTCAGGAACTGGAGGAGATGAGGCAGCGATTTTTGCTGGTGATTTATATAGAATGTACGAACGATTTTTCGAAATTCGTGGATTCAAATATGATATAATGAATTTGAATCATGGTGAAAAAGGCGGTTTCAAAGAGGTAATAATAGAAGTAACTGCCGAAGATGCCTATGGAACATTGAAATACGAAAGTGGAGTTCACCGAGTACAGCGAGTCCCAGAGACAGAATCTCAAGGGCGACTACATACTTCAGCCGCTTCAGTTGTTGTGTTACCAGAGGCGGATGATTTAGATGTAGAAGTACTTGATAAGGATATTAAAAAAGACACGTATCGAGCTTCAGGAGCAGGTGGGCAGCACGTAAATAAAACTGAATCTGCGGTTAGACTAACTCACATACCTACTGGTATAGTGGTGGAATGTCAAGATGAACGTTCGCAAATAAAGAATCACGCTAGAGCGTTAAAAGTACTGAAAGCAAGGATATATGAGCGTGAAGTACAGAGACAAAATGCAGAAATAGCATCGCAAAGAAAAACTATGGTCTCAACAGGTGATAGATCGGCTAAAATCCGTACTTATAACTATCCTCAAAATAGAGTTACGGATCATCGTTTGGAAGGGGACGCAAAAAATTATAGTTTGAAAGAAATAGTCGAGGGTAATCTGACAAATATAATTGAGAATTTGACAATTGCCGAAAGAGCCGAAATATTGAAAGTAGGTAATAACTAAACTTATGCAAACAATAGGTAGAATAGAGAAAGTAAACTTGGTGGATTTGGGATTCCTAGATTTGGATTCTAAAATCGATTCGGGTGCATCTACTTCTGCTCTACACGCCCAAAATATCAGGAAAGTGAAAATAGAAGATAAATATTATATCCTTTTTCGTATGTTAGATAAATCCCATCCTTCTTACGAAGATAATGATATAAAACTACCTCTTTATAAAATCAAGAGAGTAAAGAGCTCTAATGGATTTACACAGAAGAGGTATTCTATTCAAACTAGGATGAAGTTGGGGAAGAAAATATACCGAATTGAGTTCACTTTAACAGACCGAAAAGATATGAAATATCCTATCTTATTAGGTACAAAATTTCTTAAAAATAAATTTTTAATAGATGTTTCTAATAAATATATAATATCAAGCCAATGAAAAAAATAGTCGTACTATCCACAAACAAAGATCTCTATTCCACCAAAAGATTGGTAGAAGCTATAAGAGAACGTGGGCATGAAGCTCAAGTTGTCAACCATACGAAATGCTCACTACTAATGGAAAAGGGGAATCCTATGGTATATTACGACGGTGAGCCTATTACTAATGTAGGTGCAGTTATCCCAAGGATTGGAGCTTCGGTAACTATGTACGGAACAGCTGTTGTACGCCAATTCGAGTTAATGAAAGTGTTTTGTGCAATCGAATCACAAGCAATAGTAAGGTCTAGGGACAAATTGCGAAGCTTACAGATAATGGCAAGAGAACATCTAGGAGTACCTAAAACAGTATTCGCAAGACATCCTAAAAATGAAGATGCAGAAGTTTTACTTAAGCAAATCGGTAGTATGCCAGTTATCATAAAACTATTAGAAGGTACTCAAGGACTTGGTGTAGTTTTAACTGAAACACGTAAAGCTGCAAAATCAGTTATTGAGGCATTCTCGGGATTAAAGACAAGTATATTGATCCAAGAATTTATCAAAGAGGCTGGTGGCTCTGATATTCGAGTATTCATAGTCGATGGTAAAATAGTTGGCGCTATGAAAAGAACTGGTGCAGATGGTGATTTCCGCTCCAATATCCACCGTGGTGGAACAGCAGAAGTTATAAAATTGACAACTAAAGAGAAGAAAGCAGCACTAAAAGCAGCTGAATCTATGGGATTATCTATAGCTGGTGTTGATCTTTTACAATCCTCTCGTGGCCCTCTAATATTAGAAGTGAACTCATCGCCAGGATTGCAAGGAATAGAAAAAGCAACTGGTGTAGATATAGCAGGTAAAATAGTTGAGTATATAGAGTCTCACATGATAGCTGAGAAAAAACCCAAAAAGAAAAAGAAAATAGTGGTGTAAAGATAACTACAATATCAGCTTAGCAACATGAAGCAGTAAGTAATTATAAATATCACTGTTACTTACTGCATAACTGTAACTGAAATAGCTGGCGCTCACAGGTCAAATTTAAAATCAACATTAGCTACCAAAGCTCTTGTCAGTCCATCAGCTCGGATTTCACGAGTAACAACGGGAAAGCCAATATTCAATCCAAAAGTATGCTTTTCAGTTAATTTATAGTTCAATCCTGCTATTATGTTTAGAGTCAGACCATCAGAATTCATAATTGTAATATCATTACCATTAAAGTCCTCATAAATGGATTCAACTAATCTATAGACTGGTAGAATTCCTGCCATCAATTTTAAATCGTCCTGGACATTAAAGTATTTGTCAATTTTTAACATTACATCACTCCCCCGTTTGAAATTTCTAGAGGATTGATAATTTTTCCAGTTTAAATAGTATTCATCAGAGAAACCAGGTATTGGCTCAACTAGAGCACTATTTTCAATAAATGTATTCTCATTTCTATTAAGCGGTATTTGTACCCCCGTTGAAAGAACCCAATCATCGATGTTTGCTGCTAATAATAATATCACATCATTCGTACCGTTGCTAGTCTGATAAACCATAGGCATCGACAAGTCATCTTCATTTCGCAAATCTGCTTTATTGGTGGCCATTTTCACACCACCAGCTACCGAAAGCGAAAGGTTTTCTTCAGAATATAACTTAGAACTTAGTAATAATGTAAAATCACCTAGACCATTTGTTTGACCCAAAGTACCTGATGTGAAAGTGAAAGGGATCTTAGCTACTATTCCAAAATCAGAGTAGTTAGCACCAAATTCAACACCTGTAGAATTGATTAATACAGATTCATCGCCTATTCCAATAGTATTACTTAATCCAAGCGTATAATGCATTTCATCTGTCACCGTTGAATCATGTTCTACCATATTAAATGAGCAAAGCCCTGCATCCGAACAACCTTGGGATAAAACGCCAGTTGAGTTCAATATTAGTAATAATATTGTTGTAGAAATAAGTAAGGTTAATTTCATATATGTAATGTTTTGTTTTTGAGACTATTTATAAATATATAACAAATCAACCAATATTCAGTTACAATTCGTAATAAATTCCTCTAATTTTGAATTGATTAAAACATACTTTTTTTAGTGATATTACTAATTAAAGTGTTTATTCTTCTAATTAGTAATGGTTGTGATACTATTCCAAATTAATGACTTAGAACAACGAGAATAAATATCCGATAAGCTTTCTTATATTTATTTCAATCTTTTTTTAATAATTGTTTTGTAAATTAAACAAAACTCCCTATTTTTGTATTCGAATTTTTTACGAAAATGGTCCCTTCGTCTAGTGGTTAGGACTCCGCCCTTTCACGGCGGCAACAGGGGTTCAAATCCCCTAGGGATCACACAAAGCTCGTTCATAGAAATATGAACGAGCTTTTTTTTATCATTACTTAGTTTTCGAATCTTGTTTTCAATTCATTCCTTATATACTCATTTAGATTTTCCCTTTTGACTCCTAAATACTTTGAAATTGTATTATAGAATTCTTCGTCTGTCTTTCCACTTTTCAAAATTCCTTTTAATTCTTGATAACCTCCTTTCTCAAACACTTTTCCTATTATATACCCTCCAAGAGCATACTTAAAATTAGTATATTGGTCTATTGTCATATAATCGAGCATATTTGATAAGTTTATATCAGGGTTGTTTTGTAAGTATAAATTTACTTTTCTCAAATGCCAATCTAATTCTTTACCTCTACTCATACCAAAGTATGTTGCTAATCCTTCGTTGAGCCATAAATGGCAATTTGGGAAATAGGGGTTTATTAAAATATGAATAATCTCATGGGGATAATATTCACCCAAGCCAGTTGAGTAAACTATTCTATTATCAGCATCCGCCTTGCCTGACGGTATTCCCTTACCATTGTCACCTATAAGAAAATCAAATCCTTTTATCC
>JBFHKR010000037.1:0-21158 GCA_041595255.1 Chlorobiota bacterium | reverse complement strand
TAAATCAAATCTTGAATAATGGTATGTATCTTGTTAAGATAACATCGAATGTTAATGAAAGCCTAGTATTTAAACTGTTGAGAGTTGAGTAAATACAATTAGTAGTAATTTTACTACCCCTTCTCGAAGAATTCACCCTCGTGTATGTACAAGGCATATCGCATTACGAATGTCAAGGTTATAGCAATTGCTATTTCTAGAAATAAATTATTCATTTCTAATAGGAATAATCCATTGAGGACTATCATATAGAAAAATACATCTAATGCTATTTCTCTAAGAACTAAACTGAAATTTGATTTTTTCATAGGTTCTGAAGTGATTTATTGAGTCGTATTTTCAAATATACACAATTCATTCTATATTCGGCTCCATTTTATTACTTTTTACCAAATACCTTGTTTATATTTGTAGTCCATACTATTTACGAATATTTGATTTTAATATGAATAAGAAAATACTTGTTACTTCTGCTTTACCTTATGCAAATGGATATATTCACCTCGGACATTGTGCAGGGGCTTATTTGCCGGCTGACCTCTTTGTGCGTTACAAACGACTGATAGGAGATGATGTTCTTTATGTCTGTGGTTCTGATGAACACGGAGTAGCTATAACTATAGCTGCCGAGAAAGAAGGTGTTACACCGCAAGAAATAATAGACAAATACCACTATTCTAACAAAGAAGCGTTTGAAAAGCTTGGTATGTCGTTCGATGTATATTCTCGTACATCTATTGCAGAGCATCACGAAGTAGCTAAAGAGTTTTTCAAGCACTTCCTAGACAAAGGATATTTGCAAGAGGAAGAAACTGAGCAATTCTATGACGAATCCGCTAATATGTTTCTCCCTGATCGCTACGTAGAGGGTATATGCCCTAATTGCGGGTCTGAGCACGCTCGAGGCGACCAATGTGATAGTTGCGGTGCATATTATAATCAAATTGAATTGAAGAACCCTATTAGCTTAATATCGGGTAAAACCCCAGCGTTAAAGAAAACAACTCATTGGTATTTCAAATTTGGCGAGTTTCAGTCATTTTTGGAAAAATATATTGAGTCCAATGCAGATGCGTGGAAAGATAATGTATTGCAACAAACTCGTAGCTGGCTAAAGCAAGGGCTTAGCAACAGAGCTATTACCCGTGATTTGAAATGGGGAGTTCACCTCGATGAAATAGAGGGAATGGATAAAGAAAAAACAAAAGACAAAGTATTATATGTTTGGTTCGATGCTGTTTTAGGATATATTTCTGCAACTAAGAAACACTTCGGTGATTCGGATGAATGGAGAGATTGGTGGCAAAGTGAAGATACAGAATATTATGCATTTATTGGGAAAGATAATATTGTCTTCCATACATTGATATTCCCAGCTATGTTGCACGGTAGAAGCGATGGAGATAATCCTTATATATTACCAAAGAATGTACCTGCACATGAGTTTTTGAATCTAGAAAGTAAAAAATTCTCTAAATCTAGGAATTGGTCTATTGACCTAAAGGACTTCGTAGAAGCACACCCAGAGCCAGATAAAATTGATGCTCTGCGTTATTCTTTGGCTATGAACTTCCCAGAAACGAGGGATGCTGATTTTACTTGGAAAGACTATCAAGCACGTAATAACAACGAATTAGCGTCTATATTGGGGAACTTCGTCAACCGATTAATGACTTTCTTGCATAAGAATTTTGATGGTAAAGTACCAGTTTTATCAGATAAATACATTCCACTTCTTGACTATTGGAATACAGGTAAGAAAGGTGATTTGGAGCCAAATGACAAAGCAGTAATTGATGCCCTAAAAAGTGGGGTAGAGAAGGTATCTGAGAATTACGAAAAGTTCAGATTCCGCGATGCAATAACTGAGTCTATGAACATAGCTCGAGCTGCAAACAAGTACTTCAATGACGAAGAGCCATGGAAATCTATAAAGGCTGATGAAAATCAAGCTGCTAAAACTATGTTCGTTTGTTGTCAGTTAGTACGTTCTCTCTCTATTGTATTTGCTCCTATAATCCCTTATTCTGCGGCTTATATCCAATCTCTATTGGGCGAGGAAATAACTATTGGCGATGATACATTGCTAACAGATATTTGGTCATCTGCGGCATTAGCTTTAGTAAACCAAGGTCAAGAAGTACGTCAACCTCAAATAATATTCGGCAGAATAGAGGATGATTTCGTGGAAGCAGAAAAAGCCAAATTAGGTGAGAAAAATAATCAAGTCGAAGAGGAAAAAGTGGAAGAAAAAGTGAAAGAAATAACTTTCGATGATTTCATGAAAGTGAAGCTAAAAACGGCGACTGTTATTGCTGCCGAGCCGATAAAAAAATCGAACAAACTACTAAAACTACAAGTACAAATAGGCGAAGAAACTCGACAGATAATAGCAGGAATTAGCCAACACTATTCTGCTGAAGAAATAGTAGGGAAGACGGTAGTAGTAGTTGCGAACTTAGCTCCAGCTAAACTAATGGGTGAAAAGTCAGAAGGAATGCTATTAGCAGTTAACTCTGATGATGGTTCTCTTGCTTTAGTAACACCAGAGAAAACAGTATCGAGTGGTCAAGAGGTTAGGTAATGTCATCCGAATACTATCATACCAAAGAGTCAGTTGAAGAATATATTAAGTTGGCTGAAGATGTAAATGGGGCAGTGATAATTAATAAACTTACCCCTTATCTGAAAGAAGATGATAGTATATTAGAAATCGGTTCAGGTCCTGGTACAGATTGGGAAATATTAAGTAAAAGATTTAATGTAACCGGTTCTGATTTTTCGGAAGAATTTTTAATTAAGCTTAGGGAATCTTATCCAAATGAGAAGTTTCTTAAACTTGATGCTACTACTTTAGAAATTACTCAGAAATTTGAATGTATTTATTCTAACAAGGTACTTCATCATCTTAGTGATAAAGAATTAATAGCTAGTATTAATAGACAATATGAATTATTAAACGATAAAAGTATTGTCTGCCATACTTTTTGGAGGGGAGAAGGTACAGAAAATTTCAAAGGAATGTTCGTTAATTATCATGAAAAAGCTAATCTGAAAGAAGTGTTTTCACCACAATTCGAAATTCTTGATATAGATTATTATGACGAATTTGAAGAAAATGATTCGATACTACTAATTGGTAGAAAAAAGTAAACCCCACCAATGGCAGGGTTTATAAAATTAAAATTTAAAAAGCAATTACTTAGTCAAAGAACCTTTCAAATGCTTCTCAATTCTTTTATCTTCGATTAATCTAGTTGAGTATTGAGCACGTATTGCATCTATCCATTTTCTAGCTCGTTGATTCAACTTAAAGTCTTTAGTCATCATTCTACCCCTTGATACTAATATACCCATATCAGCTCCTTCGTACAAGTAATCGCCAGATTTTGAGATATGTAAGTAGAATGCTTCTTTATCAGATTCTACTGCTCTTCTATGTGTATCCATTCTATCGAATTGTATATGACCATTATCAAACATCTTATATATACCAGACCTTGGAGCATCAGAAATATATTCGATAGTGTCTTCTGTATGTTTGATGATTAACTGACTCCATTCATCTATATTTCTCTGTCTAGCCCATCTTTCATTTATTTTCTCAACATCTATATTATAATCTACCTTCATCCACTCAAGTATGTGGAATATAAACAATGGCGCATCAGCTAATGCGAATACGGCGTGATTTGTAATAGAACTAGCGCCAGTAATACGTGGGTTTAATTCACCTAAATATATTTCACCATTATCCTGATCAATTAAGAAATCTAGTTCGAAATAACCTTTATATCCTTCTTTTCTTAACTGATTTCCAAATTTCTTTGTGAAATCAGCTGCTTTAGCTCTTATTTCTGGAGTAAATGCATCGGGATAAATCTCATTACCACACCAACCACCTTTGTACGGAGTTAGCTCTTTAAAACCTACTAATTCGGTCATAAGCGGTGCAACTATAGTACCATGGCGTGTTACACATGCCTCGATAGCAGATCCTTTACAACGAATTCGTTTCATTATCTTAACTTCTTTTTCCTTTTCTATATCTTCTTTGTGCTTATTATACTCAGCTTCGTTGGATATGAAAAAAGTCGTGTGACCAGAGTCGCCATAAGGAGTTTGAATTACTAAACTATCACCTAAATCAGATGAGACTCTTCGTAAATGCTCAAAATCTTTTACTCTAGATAAAACGTACGGAACACAAGGTACACCAGCCCTTTCAGCAATTCTATTTGTGTTAACTTTGTTGTCCATAAAGTTTCTCATCTTTGCAGATGGAAATATAATTTCTAATCCGAGCTTCTTTGCTAATCTTTCTGTTTCTTCATTGAACATCAGGAACATCGCTTTCCCTGTAGTTCTACCTCTCTTTCTAGTTACTAAGTAGTCTTGAACTTCAGGGTGCATTAGCAAGTAGTTATTTATATCTTCAATACTTGTGAATTCATCATGAGGGATTTCGTTTTTAGGTGAAAAAACATTAGGATGTTGTCCATCAAAACATTCGATATGAGAAATAAATTTAAAACCTTTTATCCATTCATCAGCACCTAATAGATTAAAGTTGGTTGCGCTAATGAAATAAATTGGGACTTCATTTTTGTAAAAAAATCGTCTTACATCAGGCACTCCGTTCAAAACTTCTTTGTTTGATACTTTTTTGACTACTTTCTTTTTGGTGGCAACTGATTTTTTTGGGGTAGTAGATTTTTTGGCTACAGTTGTTTTTTTAGTTGCTACAGGTTTTTTAGCTACTGTCTTTTTCTTTGCAACTGTAGGCTTTTTAGCCACTTCTTTCTTTTTTGCACTCATATTATTTCCCTTATTTTATTGTTGAAATTCCACCAATAGATGAATTAATCTGATCTCTTCTTAATACTTTTTCTTTGAATATTCTCATTCCTAATTTCGAATTATATCCATGAACTTCATTAACATCCAAAGCCAACATGAAGTTTATAATTTCTTCACTTATAACTTGACCTGGCACTAACACTGGAAAACCGGGAGGGTATGGGATTAGAAATGTAGAAGCAACTAAAACTCTTCCTGCTTTCATTACAGCTAAGCAATCTTCTAACAATATATATTCGTAATTTTTCTCATCATAAGCTAAGTAATAAGCAGTTCTTATATCTCCACCTGGTACTCCAGGTACAGCTTGGAAAGATTCATGAAAATAACTAAAGTCAGGGAGAGGTGGCACATCTTTCATCAATGAATAAATTCTTTTCTCATGCAACTCAAGTTCTTTATCATTAAGTGATTTTAATCCTTCATCTAACTCTTCGGAGATATTAAGCAAGGCCTTTACTAAATAAGAAACACTTCCTTTTGTCGTACCAATATTTGTCATAAATAAAACAGTGTTTCTAGAAGTTTTATTAATCTGTATACCAAATTGATCCATCAGATACTTGTTTTTAAAAGTATCACCATCAACTCCAGTTTTCCCAATACAAAGAGTAATTTTCGTTGGGTCAAGAACAAATTCGTCGTCCCTCCAAGCTCCTTCCATTAGATTCCAGCCTAATTCTTTGGTATAGTATTCTTGTAGTCCTGATTGTCTTCGTTCGTTTGGTATAAAGTCATGTACAGTCAAAACATCAAAATATTTATTGAGTTGTGGACTATTGACTATTTTTTCGCGAAGAAGCATAGCCATTTCTATACTTTTTTCAACTAACTCAAATCCTTCGAATTGTACCTGCCTTCTACCAATATCTAGTGAAGCAAGCATTTGGTAGTTAGGAGATGTAGAAGTGTGGGTCATATAAGCTTCTAAGAATGTACTTTCGGATTTTCTTCTAAAATCTTCGTCCCAAATATGAATCATTGAACCTTGCCTAAAGCTACTTAAAGTCTTATGCGTACTTTGTGTAGCATAAACTCTAACTCTTACTAAAGCAGGATTAGGTAACTTTGAAAGTTCTCCCTTTTTTAGGGATTTTATATGTTTGTCATACTCATCTTTGTACTCTTGACTCTTGTATTTTTCAGATAATTTTCTTGCTGTGTACATAGCTGTACGTTGCTTATGGTTAACACCAAATCCTGCAAAAGCAAACCAAGCTTCGTCCCAAAGAAATATCATATTTGGCTTTATAGCAAGCACGCGTTGCATAACCATTTCGACGTTATATACTATACCATCAAAAGTGCAATTTGTAAGTAATAACATTTTGACTTTATCTAATCTACCAGACTCTTTCAACTGTAAAAGTTTGTTTACAATGTGATCTATAGGAACTGCACCATACATAGAGTACTCTTGTATTGGGTAAGAGTCTAAATATACTGGATATGCACCTGCTAGAACTAAACCATAATGATGTGATTTATGACAATCTCTATCTATTAGAACTACATCTTTTGGTTTGACTAAAGCTTGTAGAACGATCTTATTTGCAGTAGATGTCCCATTGGTTACAAAATAAGTATTGAGAGATCCGTAAGCATCTCTCGCTTTCTCTTGCGCACTTTTCAATGGGCCTGTTGGCATTAGTAACGAGTCCAATCCACCTGTTGTAGCGGATGTCTCAGCTAAGAATAAATTTCTTCCATAGAATTCGCCAAAGTCATTAATCCAATTTGATTTGAAAACGGAATTCCCTCTAGAAATAGGCATAGCATGAAATACGCCTGTAGGTTTTTGACTATAATCTACTAATGCACTAAAGAAAGGTGTATCATATCTTTCCTCTATACCTCTTAATAAAGTAAGATGCATTTCTTGAATATCTTCCGATTGGTAAAATATCCGTCTGAAGCACTTTAGAGTACTATCTTTTAATTTTGTAAGTGATGTGTCAGTAACATAATAAATATCAAGTTCTGGTCTAATTCTTTTAATTAAATCTCCCAAAACAGGCCCTAACTCAGTTTCATCAAGATGGGAATAATTATATTTCTCTATACTCTTTACATAAGGAGCAATTTCTTCTCTTATTCTATTTGAATAATATTGAGGAGCAAATCTTATAATTACTGATTGAATATTATGATTAAACAAGAGGGCTATAAGTGCATCTTGAAATGAGTCTTGGACTATAATACTGTAAGTAAATTTATCATTTTTCTCACTTATATTTCTATATTTACTTTTTAGGTTAATTTCTTCTTGTTCGGAGATATTATCTATGAAAAGGACATCAAAATGATTTTTGCTATCTGTTACTATCTGTTCTAAATCTTCTATTTGATCTAAGCTCATTTCGTCATCAATTGATTTCTCATTGACTAGATTGTGCTTATTACCAACTAATTGCTTACAAGTTTCACTGATTTTATATGCTAATGAGTTATACTCTTTATCTTTAAATAGTGAACTTATAGATTTTAATCTCAATGTGCCAGGAGTTGCAAAATATGATTCTATATTTGATAGCTCATTTATTAGATTATTGACTCTATCAATAATAATTTTTTCGTTTTCTTTAGAAGTATTTGACTCTTTTAGAATATTCGAATCAATTTTCAACCTACTCCAATAATCTATTCGGAGTTGACTAATATTATAGAATTGAGTTCTTGATATTTCAGTTTTTTTCATTTATTACTTCTTTGAATACAAGGCAAGTTTGTTACCTTGTGAGTCAACAAAGACTGCAAAATAACCTGCGTTTTTTGAAATTAGTGTTTTTGACATGATAATCCTTCCTCCAGCCTCTTCCACTTTATTAAGAACATTATTTAGATCCTCACCGCCATTCAAATATAATAATGGCCCACTACTACTAGTTTCGTTACTATAACCAGAAGTTATAGCCCCGCCTATACCAGTAGTAACAGGGAAGTAAGCTGTAGCACTATCCTCATTTATCACTTGTTCCATTTCTATATCAAATATATAACTATAGAAATTTACTGCTTGTTGAAAATCAATAGCGGGTATTTCAAACCAACTAATGAAATCTTTGCGTGTTCCATTTTTGTTTCTTTTTTGTGCTAATATACTACCCATTATTAATTCTCCTTTTTAATTAAATTAAACCATCCCCTTTAAATCTTACAGGCGTTGTGGGATGTAGTATCTTGTCTTCTTTTATCTTCAATTTTGATAAAGCTTCTAATCGAGTTGGCTTTATAAGTGGACCAAGTGATTCCAAATACTCAGATTTCACCCCTTTCTGATAAATGGTAAATTCTCCTAAGTGGTCTCTAAAACTCTTTAGTGGTTGACCCAAACGTAAAATACCAAGTTCACGACTTCGCTTAACATGGTCAATGTTTAACTCCAATGGGATTATCTCTTCCGTACTGTCGGATTGATGCAGCACTCTTCCGTCAGGACCACATACAATCGAACGTCCACATCCACCAGTATCTAATCCATTAACATCGAAGAAAAAACATTGATTAACAGAAGCCATAGCTCTTACTATCGATAATTCTATATCTCTGTCTATTGTTCCAGAAAGGGTTGGGTGAAGTATTACTTCTGCCCCCATAGATACAAGTGTTCTTGTAGTTTCAGGGAACCACATATCATAGCATATAGAAACACCGAATCTCCCTACATCTGGTACATCGAAAACACAGAATTCGTGCCCTGGCGCTACTCCAACTTCGTAGGGGTAAAAAGGAAACATCTTTCTATATCTAGTGACTATCTCACCATCAGGATTTATAACCGTGGCTGTATTATATATTTTACCTTCGTTCTTCTCAAAAATTGAACCAGGCAACAACCATATACCATACTTCTTAGCAATTTCCTGCATTTCCTCTTCAAAGTTATTTGGTATTTCTTGGGCTGTATAAGTTAGAGGGCCGTAGGCACAAAGCTCACTAAACATAATCATCTCTATCCAAGGATATAGATTCATAGTTATGTCTATTTTTAATTTCATCATTTCTACATTGGGTGCGACGGCTGACACTCTCATTTGTATACCAGCTATCGAAAACGTATTCATGTGGTTCATTTTGTTAAATTTCTTATTTGTGTTTCTAAAATTGTCAATCCTTTATCTAACTCTTCTAAAGTTATTACTAATGGAGACAGTATTCTTATTATATTTTTGTGTGTTCCTGCGCTTAAAATAATCAAACCGTTTTCGTAACATGCTTCGACTACTTTTTTACAAATTGTAGAATCTGGGAGTTTCGGATTGTTATTCAATACAAATTCCATTCCAATCATAGCTCCTACACCACGGACATCGCCAATAGCAGGACACTCTGCTTTCAATTTAATTAATCTATTGTAAATTATTTCCCCAATCTCAATTGCTTTTTTATTAAGATTGATATCTTTCATATATTGGATAGTTGCAATAGAAGCAACACAACTAATAGGGCTCCCTATATAAGTTCCACCGATTGAACCTATTGCTGCTGCATCCATAACTTCGGCTTTACCTACAACTGCTGCTATTGGTAATCCAGAACCCATAGATTTTGCGTAAGTGCTAATATCAGGAACTACATCATAATGTTGCCAGCTAGCCCAATGACCAGTTCTACAAAATCCGCTTTGTACTTCATCCATAATTAACATAACACCATTCTCATCACAAAACTTTCTAAGGCCTTTTAGGTAAGCTTTTGGTACAGGGTTAAATCCACCTTCTCCTTGTATTGGTTCTATGATTATAGCGGCTAGATTGTTAATGTCAACTAGATTTAATGTGCTTTCGTAGAGTAAGTTTAACTCATCTTCTACAAATTCTTCTAGACTCCGACCATTTCCTTTACTAAAAAAATTTGGAAACGGGATACGATAAACTTCAGGTGCAAATGGACCGCAATCAATTTTATAACTAACTTTACTAGTCAACGACATTGCCATCATAGTTCTACCATGATATGCATCTGAAAAACACAGAATTCCTTGTCGTTTAGTAGCCTGTCGTGCTATTTTAATTGCATTCTCCACCGCCTCGGCGCCAGTTGAGACTAGCATTGCCTTTGTCTTCGAACCATGTGGTAATATCTCTACTAAGTCCTCACATAGTTGTATATATGGTTCATAGGTAACAACATTAAAACTAGTATGTATATATTTACCTGCTTGTTCTCTTATTGCTTCTACTACAGGTTCGGGGCAATGACCAGCATTTACTACACCTATCCCTCCTGCGAAATCAATGATTTCTCTTCCATCTACTTCAGTAATAATAGCGCCTTTGGCATGACTAACTGTAGCTGTATTAAATACACCCACCCCATTAGCTACTACTTCTTTTCTACGCTCGAATAATTCGGTAGATTTACTAACTTCTTTTATCATAAATTTAAATATTTAATTGCATAATGATTTTAATTACTATAATTCTCTTTATACAGATTACGGAATTTTTTTATTAAATGCAATTAATATTTTCAATAATCCACTTTAAAATAGCTACTTATTATTATCTAATTTAGGGTTTCGGAGTGGAAGTAATTATTAGTGAGCTTAATATATTTGGAGTAAAAAAAATCCCATCTATTGGAATAGACGGGATTGCAAGCTGAGAGTTATAAATATAACTTATTATAAAAAATAAATTTTCTTAGTTAGGTAAAACAGATACCCAAGTTCTATTGTTTGCTTTCTTTTCATATTTCACAGTACCATCAGTAAGAGCAAAAATAGTGTAATCTTTACCTAGACCAACGTTTTTACCTGGTTTGTATTTAGTACCAAGCTGTCTGATAATGATATTGCCAGAAATTACTTCTTCGCCACCAAATTTTTTAACGCCTCTTCTCTGACCGTGTGAATCTCTTCCGTTTCTAACGGATCCCTGACCTTTCTTGTGAGCCATGTTATTCTCTCCTTAAACTGATATATCAGTGATTTGAATTCTTGTATAATTTTGTCGGTGACCATTTAATTTTTGGTAACCTTTTCTTCTTTTCTTGTGAAATACTAGAACCTTTTTATCTTTTTTGTGTTCTAATATCTTACCTGTAACTTTAGCACCATCTATCAATGGGCTACCGAAAGTGAAATTTCCATCTTTTTCGTTCAATAGAACGTTAGAAAATTCAACGCTATCGCCTGGGTTGCCTTCTAATAAAGGAACACTTAGCTTTGCATCTTTTTCAACTTCGTATTGGAAACCAGCTATTTCTACAACAGTTGCCATTTGTTTTTCCGATTGTAATTTTTAATAGACTTCAAATATAATTGTTTAATTATTTATATACAAGAAAATAACTACTGATTATAATAATTATTTTTTGACTTCGTAAGCGTAATGTATCAATGCATCTCCTTTGTGTACTACTGGAGCATTGTTTACACCGATTACTCGTGCATTTCTTGTTGCGAAAATTTCAAATTCTTCATGACCGAAAGGTTCAGCAATATGGCCAATTTTTTCTTTGTGCTTTATTTCTTGACCTAATTCTACATAGGAAGAAAACATTCCTGCATATTTAGCTCTTAACCAATCACTTTTTAAGTATATAACTGTTTCTTCATTAGGAGCAGGTGCCTCACTTATCATTTTAAGATACTTCATTAATCTTAATGTTCCGTTGATACCTTCTTGTATTGCTATATCTGAGAACCTCAATGATTCTCCTGCTTCATATACTAATATATGTTTATCTTTACGGTACGCAGCTTTCCTAAATGAGTTTTCGATTAACGGTGAGTTCAATATCATTGGGGGAGCAAATCCACGTGCTAGAACTATATTCTCAGGTACTGTAAAAGCACATCTAATTTGAGGGTAATTTGCTCTAGATGCCCCACCGGTATGGAAGTCTATACCATAATCTATTAATGGAATTATCTGGTGCATTAGAGTATGTGCTATCAATTTTGCCAAAGAACCATTTTTAGAACCTGGGAAACTACGATTGATATCTTTTCCGTCAGGTACTCCTCTTACATTCTGCAAAAATCCATATGCGTTTACTAAAGGCATTGCTATTACAGTGCCTCGCTCAGGTATGATTGCACCATTGTTTATCATTCTACGGATAATCTCAATACCATTTAATTCATCACCGTGCAAGCCTCCAGTTAATAATAATACAGGTCCATCTTTTTTACCTCTATATATATGTACGGGTAAGTTAATCGTAGTGTAAGTTGGTAGTCTAGCGATTTTCAGATGAATTTCTTCTATTTCGCCTACTCTTACTTTTTTACCTGCTATATTTATTATTTCTGGCATTATATAGCATTCTTGTTAGTTGAATAAATAAATTCGGGGTTCGAATTTGTGTTTATAGTATCTTCTGTGACTATACATTTTTTTAAGTCTTTCATTTCAGGTACAACATACATAATATCAAGCATTGCAGCTTCGACCATAGATCTAAGTCCTCTTGCTCCTGTTTTGCTCTTCATTGCCTTATGAGCAATAGCTTTCAATGCTTCTTCTGTGAACTCAAGTTCAACTCCTTCGTAAGCAAATAATTTTTGATATTGCTTGATTACAGCATTTTTTGGCTTGGTTAGTATATCTAGCATAGCTTCTTCACTCAATGAGTTTAAAGCTGTTATTACTGGCATACGACCTACTAACTCCGGAATAAAACCAAACTTTACTATATCTTCTGCTTCAACTTTATTAAATAGATCATCTTTTTCTTCACTTAGGTTTTCATCATCATCTGATAAGAAACCTACGGTCTGCTTTTTTAATCTTTGAGATATTACTTGCTCCAAACCATCAAATGCGCCGCCAAGAATAAATAAAATATTAGTAGTATCTACATAGATTAACTTTTGCTCAGGATGTTTTCGTCCACCTTTAGGGGGAATACCCGCTTTAGTTCCTTCTAATATTTTGAGTAGTGCTTGTTGTACACCTTCGCCAGATACATCTCTAGTTATACTAGATGATTCACTTTTACGGCCAATCTTATCAATCTCATCTATATAGATGATACCTCTTTGAGCCGCTTTCTCGTCATAATCAGCATTTTGTAATAATGCTAATAGTACCGTTTCTACGTCATCACCTACATAACCTGCCTCTGTGACCGTCGTAGCATCTGCTATAGCAAAAGGAACATTCAAAGAACGAGCTAGGGTTTTAGCTAATAATGTTTTTCCTGTTCCTGTAGGACCAAGCATTAAAACATTACTTTTTTCTAATTCTACTGAATCAAATTCATTGTCTAGTTCTAGATTTGATATTCTTTTGTAGTGATTATAAACTGCGACCGAAAGAACTTGCTTAGCTCTATCTTGGCCTATTACATATTCATCTAGTTTCTCTTTCAACATCTTAGGAGTTGAGAGATTTATATCAAAATTTATTGATTTGTCTTTCTTTTGGTTCAAACTCAATAGTTCATGTGAAGTATTTATACATACATCACATATATAGACTTCATTTACTCCTTCTATCAAGCTTTCTACTTCTTTTGAGTTTCGTCCACAAAATGAACACACTACTTGAAATGGATATTTTCCTTTTTTTTCACTCATGCTAGTTTAGTACCCGGTAATAGAATTTTATCAATTAATCCGTATGCTTTAGCTTCTTCAGGAGTCATATAGTTATCTCGATCTGCATCTTTCTTTATTTGTTCTGCATCCTTTCCTGTGTGCTCACCAATTATTTTATAAAGCACTTCTCTTATTCTCAGAATTTCTCTTGTATATATTTCTATATCTGCAGATTGCCCTTGTGTACCACCTGAAGGTTGGTGCATCATAATCCTAGAGTGCGGAAGCGCAAAGCGTTTACCTTCTGTACCAGCGCACAGTAGCACTTGTGCCATAGATGCAGCCATACCCATACAAATAGTTGTGATGTCTGGTTTGATGAATTTCATAGTATCATATATTGCCAATCCTGCAGTTACGCTACCACCAGGAGAATTAATATATAGATTTACATCTTTCTTAGGGTTTTGTGAAGATAAAAATAGTAATTGTGCAATTACCGAATTCGCCATATGGTCGTCTATTGGACCACCTATAAATACGATATTTTCTTTTAATAGTCTTGAATATATGTCGTAAGCTCTTTCGCCACGACTTGTAGTTTCAATTATATAAGGGATGATTGAATTATCCATCTAATAGTTTTCCGAAATTGGTTTTATAAAACATTCTAAAATAACGAATAAGTAGCAAAGTTTATTTTTATTAAAAAAAAATCCTGCTTCCAAAGGGAAGCAGGATTATATATTTAAAACTCTTATACTTGATATTATTTTGTAATAACAACAGGTAATTGAGTAGTTTTACCATCAACGTTTGCATTTAGGTAATAAGTACCAGAGCTAAGTTGAGTAGCATTCAATTCAAGAGTATTAGTAGTAGTAATACCACTGAATATATTTCTAACTACTTTACCAGTAGCATCGATTAACTCTAAATCTAGATTCACTGAACCGTTGATATCTAAGTTGATTTCAGAGCTGTTAACTACAGGGTTAGGACCTACAGTCATTTTAAATACGTTAGGTATAATACCAGTAACAGAAGAAGTACCTAGTCCAATACCTCTTACAGTAACTACTGTACTTGGATTAGCAGCATCGTTAGAAACGATTGTCATTTCATCTGAGTAGTTTTTAACTTCAGTAGGAGTAAACTCAACACTAATGTTAACTGTTTGACCAGCATCTATAGTTAGAGGAGTAGATCCTTTTACTTTGAAATCTGTTCCAGATTTAAAGTTGATAGCTGAAATTACAAGTGCTTCATCACCAGTATTCGTAACTTTTATGATTTCCGTTCCAGTTTGGTCTAGTTTAACTTCTCCAAATACTACTTGAGTTGTGCTCAGAGAGATAGTCGGACCGTTAGCAGTAGAACCAGAACCTTTTAGCCAAACAAGAGTGTTTTTGATTAATTGATCTCTTCCTGGGCTTGGGATTGGATCTAATGCAACTGAGAAATAAGCAGTTCTTTGACCATTATTATCTAGTCTAATACCTACCTTGTTGTTATTTTCGTTCAAGTTAGCACTAACAGCAGAAGAAGCATTTAAAAATGCTTGTGCATTAGTTTTACCATTCAATTGCATTGTAACCATATATCTAGCATAGAACGGATAAGTCTGTGGATTATAAGCTTGGTTATAATTGAAAGATAAACCATTTCCGATTGGATCACCTGCAACACCTGTGAAAGGTACAGAAGCTAGTTGACCTTGACTATTTAATATAGTTAAAGGAACTCCCATACTAACACCTAATGTATTTGTATAGAAGTCTGTTGCTTCAGCAGTTGGTTGTAAACCATTTACAATACCACCTAAATTGATAACATCAAAACAAGAAGCAATCATTATATCACAACCTTTAGTCATTAAAGATTTGATTAAAGCTAATTGACCAGATGTATTTGCATCAGAAAATCCAATACTTGCATCAGAAACTGTGAATACAGCTGTTTTGAAATTACTCATTTGTGGGAAGTTAGAGATTATCTCAGAAGAACCAGATACAAGTACTGGTTTCGTTAATTCACCACTTGTCTCAATAGCATTTATAATTGGTGCTATACCATCATCAAATCCATAGATAATAGCATTTTCTATATTTTCAGACATGAAATAGGCAGTTGCATCAGTTTTGATTGTAACGTTATCTGATTCTTGAGGCTCTACTTTTAGAACAACTTGAGCAAATCCTTCTATTTTATTTTTAAGAACTTCAATTTGTACTTTTCTAGTTGCATTACCAGCTAAAGTTACTGATGAATTGCTAACAGAAGCGCTCCATCCAGCAGGGATAACTGATTTATCAGTGTCGATAGACAAATTAGCTGTAATTGACCAATCGTTTTCATTAGTAAGAGTAACTTCTGCTGTATGTTTAGAATCACTTACAACATTTATATAAGGATTACTTATATCAGTAGCTAATCTATCTTTAGGCTTCACAACTTTACCAACTCTATCTGCATTAATTATTTCTTTGTTGTCTTTATTGTGTACTACAGCTACAAAGAAAGCATTATTTTTGTCAGTTACATTCATGTTAGATACGTTGCCAGTATAAACTTGTTTGTAAGTACCAGCAGGTACCATACCAGCTGGGAATGTACCTTGCTCACCTTCTATACCTGCATGTGCACCTCTGAATACATCCATATGCATAAACCCTTCTATTTTAGGAGGGAAATCATAATATTTTGAACTTGGAGTAGGGGCTGTAGGACTATTCTTAGATAAATAATTAGCTTGATCCCATTGACTTCCAGATCCAGTCATATAATCTTGTAATATCCAAAGATTGAAACCAAGATTAGCATTTATTGGTGATTCAACAGTTGCTGTTATAGTTGCTGTATAAGCACCGGTTGTTTTATTATAATCAACTTCCAATTTTACGCCTACAGGAACATCTTTACCTATGTTTGCTTGAGCAATCGTAGCCCATACACCATCACTTTGAGCTATTTTACCTCCATAAGTGATTCTACTAACAGAACCATTTGGATAACCAGTTACTCCAATCATTTGAGCAAGTGGAGTTTGATAAGTAGATATGGCCATAGCGTCACCATTGTGTACACCTACACCTATAATATCTTCTCCGTACTGTGCTTCGAGATTCTCTAAAGTCTCCATCCCACGCGGACAGAAACCACACCATGCACCAGTGTGATCTTCAAGTACAACTTTTCTTTTAGCAGCTTCTGCTGTATTAGTTGCGAAAATTCCTGTTAAGGCAATTGTTAGTGCCATCAGGACTAAAGTAAATTTATTTCTCATATTGAGACCTCAATAAATTATTATTAAAAAATTAATTGTTTTTCAATTCTATCTAAGTATAGACAATTGTAAGAAAGTAAAGTTACAAAAAGTGTTTAAATAATTCAACACATTATTTTTGACTCAAAGTTATTATATAATTTGTTTTGCTAATTAATATTCTATTCCCTATTTTTGTATTCTTATTTTATGGCGATCGTAGCTCAGTTGGTAGAGCCCCGGTTTGTGGTTCCGGTTGTCGCGGGTTCGAGTCCCGTCGTTCGCCCCAAAATCAAAATAAAAAAAGCCAATCAGTTGATTGGCTTTTTCTTTTTTAGCATTTTATTGCACTATAATTGTACTTTAGAAAAAAGTATAGTTTTGTCTTCTACTTGTCAATTACTTCACATCTTCCATTCTCTACATCATCTAGCACTTTTTTGAATTTTACGTCTTTAACTATTTTACCGTCAGCATACCTTACTGAAACTTTGTCATTACGACCAATATCTATTTTCTGAGGGCCTTCGTCGCGAACTGTAGTCGCTTGACCACCTTGAGGACCTTGTTGTCTTGGTGCTGCAGCAGCTCCGTATCCTTGGCCAGTAGGTACGTCATTTCTTCTTTCATATTTTACATTCTTATTAGCATCACTTGGAGCTAGGACTAATGTCTGTTCTTTATGAGTTGATTCTTTGCCTTTATTATCAACAGATTTAACTTCTCTTTCTACTACTTGTGGGAAATATTTGAATGCAAAATGAACTGTTTCCTCATTGACTTCTTTAATGAATTCTACGAAGGTAGTATATGCTTCTGACTTATATTCAAGTAGAGGGTCCTTTTGACCATAAGAGCGTAAGTGGATACCTTCTTTTAGGTCATCCATTACCCTTAAATGTTCTTTCCATTTATCATCTATTGTTCTTAGAGCTGCAACTTTTTCTAGTTGCTTCATAAATTCAGGAGATGTCATTTCTTCTTTTTTAGTATAGAAATCCTCAGCCGCTTTTAGTATCTCACTCACGAAATCTTCTTCTGTCATATTTTTGAATTGTTCATCAGTAATATGAATATTCAATAACAGTTTTGCACGAGCGGTATTCATTATGTGATCTGCTACATTCTCCTCTGAGCCAACATTTTCTTGATACCAATCATGAGCTAGATCTTCTATATATTCGAAAAACTCACCCTTCAATCTATCGCCTCTAAGAGCTTGTCTCCTACGAGTATATACAACATCTCTTTGCTGATTCATCACATCATCATAATCAATCAAACGTTTACGAACTGCAAAATTATTCTCTTCTACTTTTTGTTGAGCTTTTTCAACTGATTTTGTAATCATATTGTGCTCAATCGCCTCGCCTTCAGGTATTTTTAACTTATCCATAACAGTAGCAATTCTATCGCCACCAGCACCAAATAATCTAATCAGATTATCTTCGAGTGATATATAAAATTGTGAGCTACCCGGATCACCTTGACGCCCTGCACGACCACGAAGCTGTCTATCAATACGACGTGAATCATGTCTTTCGGAACCAAGTATGGCTAAACCACCTGCTTCACGCACTTCTGGAGCTATTTTGATGTCTGTACCACGACCTGCCATATTTGTAGCTATAGTTATGGCACCTTTTTTACCAGCACCTGCTACAATCTCTGCTTCGCGAGCGTGTTGTTTTGCATTTAGAACGTTGTGATTAATTTTCCTTCTTTGTAATAGCTTACTTAGTATTTCTGATACTTCTACATTAGGTGTACCTACTAATACAGCTTGACCATTATCTCTTAATTTTATAACTTGATCAATTAGTGCATTGTATTTTTCGCGTTTAGTTTTGAAAATTAAGTCATTCAAATCTTTTCTTTGAATAGGCACATTCGTTGGAATTACTACTACTTCCAAGCCGTATATTTTGTCAAATTCTGCTTCTTCTGTTTCAGCAGTACCTGTCATACCAGCCAATTTATTGTATTGGCGATAGTAGTTTTGTAGAGTTATAGTTGCTAATGTTTGAGTATCTCTTTCTACTTTAACATTTTCTTTAGCCTCGATAGCTTGGTGAAGTCCCTCAGAATAGCGACGCCCGTCTAGTACACGTCCAGTATGTTCATCTACAATCTGCACTTTACCGTCTTGGACTACATAATCTACATCGGCTTCGTATAGTGAGTAAGCTCTTAATAATTGTTGTATGGTATGTACTTTATCGCTTCTCTCAGCATAAACTCTATTAATTTCTACTATTCTTTTTTGTTTTTCTTCTTCTGAAATTTCTTTGTTACCTTCTATCTCACTCATTTGTGCTGTAATATCAGGTAATAGATATGTGTCTTTATCTTCTAAATTGCCAGTCAATAGATCTCGACCTTTTTCTTGTATATCAATCTGATGATTTTTCTCATCAATAGTATAGAATAGGTTGTTATCAATTTCACGCATCATTTGACCTTGGTCACGCATGTGATCCATTTCTACTTGATGCTTTAGCTTTTGTATTTCAGGCTCTTGCATCATTTTCATCAAACGCTTGTGTTTTGGTAATCCACGAGAAGCTTTCAATAACAATAAACCAGCAGCCTCTCTATCTTCCTTTTTATCAGACTCCAATAGTTCAGCAGCTTCTTTTAGATAATTATTAACCAATTTAGTTTGTTCATTTACTAATTGATTTACTCTAGGTTTCAATTGATCAAATATCTGATCGCCTTTTCCTACTGGACCAGAGATTATCAGTGGTGTACGGGCTTCATCTACTAATACTGAGTCAATCTCATCGACTATTGCAAACCAATGTCCTCGTTGTACCATATGGTCTTGGTCCACAACCATATTGTCACGAAGGTAATCAAATCCAAATTCGTTGTTAGTACCGTAAGTGATATCTCTATTGTACAATTCCTTTCTTTGAGCATTGTTCATCTTAGCTTCTATTGAACCAACACTAATTCCTAAGAAATCAAATACGGGTTTCATCCATTCGCAATCACGCTTTGCTAAGTAATCGTTAACTGTTACTAGGTGAAGTCCTTTGCCGGATAGAGCATTCAGATACATAGGCATAATAGAAACTAGCGTTTTACCTTCACCTGTCTGCATCTCAGCTATTTTACCTTGATGAATAACAATAGCACCAATTAACTGCACATCATAAGGTATCATATTCCATACATTAGAATTGCCTACATATTCGTAACTAAATTTACTCTCTGTTAATCGGCGACAAACATCCTTTACTACGGCATAAGCCTCTGGAAGAATCTCATCAAGAACTTCTTCTGTTGTCTCGAATATATCTTTATCTATTTGTTTGATTTGGTCATAGAAATCATGTACTTCAGTATGAGTGTATGAATTCTCTATTAGTTTAGTTTGGATTTCCTTTTTCTTGTCTTCCAAATCTTTTACAGCAGCAGAAATCTTTTGCTTGAATTCAGCTGTTTTGGCTTTTATCTCATCGTCAGTTTTAGATTTTAAAGTTGAATAAATGGAATTAATCTCATCTACAATCGGTTTGATTTTCTTGATATCTTTTTCCGATTTTTTTCCACCGAATGCTTTAGCAATTAGATTTAACATAATTTTATATTCGAGTTTATTTGATAACTTTTTTTAGTTTTACAACTATTAACAATTGTATAGACTACAAACTTAATAATTTAACTTATAAAGAGGTAAATGATAATGAAAATATTAGATATAGAAGATAATTTCTTGGCTTTAGAAAATGATAATTCAAATTTTGATAATAGTAAAGTTGCGATAGTATCCGCTCCTTATGAGCATACTGTTAGTTATGGAGGAGGTACTAAATACGGTCCGGAAGCTATAATAAAAGCAAGTCAATTCGTAGAATTCTATGATGAAGAATTTGACAGAGAACTTTGCTTTGAGCAAGGAATATGCACTATAGAGCCCTTAGATTTCGGTGGAAAAGCCAATAAAGACGCTCTAGATATGATATACAACCAAGTGAAAGAGCTCTTAGCAAAAGATAAATTTGTAATTACTTTAGGAGGTGAACATACTATTTCATCTGCTCCTATCAAAGCGCATTACGAGAAATATCCAAATATGAGCATTCTTCAATTCGATGCACACTCTGATTTCAGAGATACTTACGAAGGCTCGAAGTATTCACATGCTAGTATAATGGCTAGAGTAGCCGAGTTCTTCCCGAATGACAAAATAACACAAGTGGGAATAAGAGCACAATGTATAGAAGAAGCCAACTTCATCAAGGAGAATAAGGTCAACACATTCTATGCGAATGCAATCAGAAGGGGAGTGCACGGTCAAGATTGGCAACAATCAGTGGTTGATACTCTATCGGATGAGGTATATATTACTTTCGATGTAGATTATTTTGATCCATCTATAATGCCAGCGACTGGAACTCCTGAACCGGACGGATTCCTATACCACGAGACATTGGATTTGCTCCGTAAGATAAAAGCAGCAGGTAAGCGAGTTATTGGATTCGACGTAGTTGAGTTAGCTCCAATGGAGGGTCTATCGCATCCGGATATACT